>DATJHO010000076.1:0-4843 GCA_035493835.1 Devosiaceae bacterium | reverse complement strand
CGGAGTGCTGGTGGCGAGCTCGGTGGTCTATGTCGAGGCGTTGTTCGCCGCGCGCACCAGCTATGCCACGTCCATGGCCCTGACGGCGCTCACGGTATTCGTTCTTGCTGCGGTCGTGGCGGCAGCCGGATGGGAAAGGCGGGGCCTCGAGTTTGGAGGGCATCAGAAGGCTGGTTAGGGAATCCCCGTGGCCTCATTCCCCTTTTCCGGGCGTGTTCCCTTTCCCCGCTTCACAGGACGCCGTATAATAGGCCAACCCCAAGTTCGTGACGCACCCGTAACAATTCGAAAACACTCTACGCCAAGCCCCTCCTCCCGACGGTGCTATTCCGCATGCATTGGTAACTCTGGTGGAGCGCTGGCGCGCCCACCCCCTCCCAGATGTGGCATCCACACTTTCCGTTAGCCCACCGGCGGCTGCCGCCGGGAACTGACGGCTCAATCCCGCTAACAGCGTCAAATCAGGAGAAAAACAAGTGCGCACACTCCGTGTATGGACGGCGGTGCTCGCGGCTCTGGTCGGCGCAAGTGGTTCCGCGTTGGCCCAGGAGCGGCAGATAACCGGCACCGTCACGCGGGCAAGCGACGGACAGCCGATCGCCGAAGCGGCGATATCGATGGTGGGGGGTGGCCCTCGCGCCGCCGCCCGAACCAACACTCAAGGGCGCTATTCGATCAACGTGCCCCCCAGCGACGTCAAGCTGACAGTCCGCGCAATCGGGTTCCGCAGTCTCGACATCGAGGTACCCGCCGGCCAGGACCAGGCCGACGCCGCGTTGGCCGAGGACGTGTTCAAGCTCGAGGAAGTAGTCGTATCCGGCCAGCAAACCGGCATCGAGCGCCGCAACGCAACCACCTCGACTGCAATAGTCACCAGCGAAGATCTGAAGCAGGTGCAGTCTGCTACGCTCGATCAGGCGCTTCAGGGCAAGCTCGCCGGCGCCAACATCGAGCAGAACTCGGGCGGTCCCGGCGGCGGCATGCAGATTCGGATTCGCGGCGCCAATACCGCCATCGGGTCAAGCGATCCTTTGTTCGTGGTGGACGGGGTTATGTACAGCAACTCGACGCTGCCGTCGGGCCTTTACAACGTTACCGGCAGCAGCGCGAACCGTGGTCGGGGCGAGCTGCAGGACGACGCGGTCAATCGGTTGGCCGACCTCAACTCCAATGACATCGCCTCGGTCGAGGTCCTGAAGGGCGCTGCCGCGTCATCCATCTACGGCTCCAAGGCGGCCAATGGCGTCGTCATCATCACCACCAACAAGGGTCGGGTGGGTAAGCCGCGCATCAACATCACTCAGCGGCTTGGCTTCACCGAACTGCTCCGGGGTCCTGGGTTCCGCGCGTTCGATCCCCAGACTGCGATCGATACCTACGGGGCCGACATTGTGGACCCCTACATCCAAAACGGACAGCTTCCGGCCTTCGACCACCTGCAGGAGATCGCCGGGAACAAGCCGTTTACCTGGGAGACCCTGGCCGACGTGAGCGGCGGCGACGATAACACCAAGTACTACGTTTCCGGCGGCTTTACCGACAACCCCGGCATCGTCACCAACACGTTTGCGAAGAAACAGACGGTTCGGGTCAACGTCGAGCAGCACTTGGCTAGGCAGTGGGACCTGCAGGTCAGCACCGGCTTCACCCGCAACCAGACTGATCGCGGCATCACCAACAACGACAACAACGGCGGCAGCGTTACCTACGCGCTGGCCTACATCCCGAGCTTCCTGCCGCTTTTCAATCCGGACGGGTCTTTCCGGGAACCCGAGGTCACGTACCTCCAAAGCAACCCGGCCCAGACGGCCCAGCTGTCCACCAACGATGAGCAGGTCATTCGCTTTACCGGAGGGGCGAACCTCTCCTTCCAGGCCTTAACGACGGAGCATTCGAGCCTCAAGCTGGTGGGCGCCGCCGGCGCCGACCTGTTCAGCCAGACGGCGACTGTCGTCGCGCCGCCGGAGCTGTTCTTCCAGCAGCCGAACGCCCTGCCTGGCGTGTCCGCGCTGGCGAACGGCGACAGCCGCTTCCTCAACTGGAACGGCAGCGCCATCCACACCTACAGCCCCTCAGGTGGCTCGTGGCGGGCGACCACGTCAGCCGGCGCGCAATACGAGGATCGGAAGCTGAACCGATCGCAGGTGGTGGCAGAAGGACTCATTCCGGGGCAGACCAACATCGACCAGGCATCGACGTTGGGCAAGCAATTTGAGCTCCGGACCACCGAGCGCACTCTCGCGTTTTACGGTCAGGAAGAGTTGGGGTTCATGCGCGACCGGCTGCTGTTTACCGCCGGCGTGCGCGCTGAGAAGTCCAGCGCCAATGGCGACCAAAGCAAGTATTACTTCTACCCCAAGTTCTCAGGTGCGTACCGGTTCGCGAACCTGTTCGGCGAGGGTAGCGACCTCAAGTTCCGCGCCGCTTACGGCGAGACCGGCAATCAGCCGCTATTCGGCCAGAAGTTCACCACCCTGCAAGGTGGCACCACCATCGGCGGTGTGGCGGCAACTCAGGTGAGCCAGACTGCCGGCCTCTCCACCATCCAGCCGGAGAGAGTCAAGGAGTTCGAGGGCGGGGTGGACGCGTCGTTCTGGCAGGGGCGTGCGACCTTCGAGTTCACCGCCTACCACCGCAAGACCGTCGATCTGCTGCTCAATCTCACGCCTGCGGCTTCCACCGGCTTCAATCAGGAAGTCGTGAACGGTGGGCAGTTCCGAAACTCCGGCATCGAGATCGCGGTGGGCGTCGCGCCGATCCAGAAGCAGGGTTTCAGTTGGCTGGTGCGCTCCACCTTCAATCGGGTTCGGAACAACGTTGACGCGCTCCCGGCGGGAATCACCAGCTTCCGGCCCGCCAACGCCGGGTTCGGCCTCGCGTTCGGCGAGTTCCTGGTCCAGACGGGCCGGCCCATTCTGCAGATCGTTGGCTCGGTGCCGCAGGGTGACAGCCTGGCGACCCTGTTCCTGGGCGAGGCCAATCCCAACTTCAGATGGTCGCTCTCGAACGACTTCACGGTCGGAAAGCTGTTCTTCTCGTTCTTGTTCGACTGGCAGCAGGGCGGCGCAGCGCAGAACCAGACCCTCTCGCTGTACGACTGCAACGGGCTGTCGCCCGATTTCGACGGACCCAACGTCACCAATCCGGACGGGTCGGTGCGGCCGCGCGGGCAGTATGGCTTCGACTCCTGCAACAACACCGGCGATGCCAGGCCGTTCGTGCAATCCACCAGCTTTGTGAAGCTGCGCGAGGCTTCGATCGGGTTGACCCTGCCGCGGAAATGGGCGCGGGCCGTTATGGGAGCGAGCGATCTCCGGGTAAGCCTGACCGGACGGAATCTGCTGCTCTTCACCGATTACTTCGGGTATGACCCGGAAGTCAGCAATTACGGACAGCAGGCGATCGTTCGAAACATCGATCTTGGGCCGTATCCTCCGATGCGCAGCTTCCTGTTCAACATCTCGCTGGGGTTCTGACCATGCAGACACACGCACTGCGCCGCCTCACGATGGTGGCCTCTCTCGCGGGTGGCCTGCTCATTGGCGCCTGCGGCGATTTCAATGTCACCAACCCGAACCAGCCCACGCTGGACGATCTGGTCAACAACCCGACCCGCACCAAGCTATCGGCGGCGGCGACCGGATTGCTGGTGGGGATTCGAGTCGATCAAACCAGCTACATCTGGCGCCTCGGCTCCATGGGGCGCGAGGGTGTTAACCTTTCCGGCAACAACCAGCCCGACTACCAGGAACCCTATTTCGGCCCGCTGCAGGGAACCGGCTTCGGGGCCGCCATCTGGACCAACGAGTACCGCGAGGTGCTGAACGCCAACACGTACATCACCGCCGTCCCGAAGGCCACACAGATTGCGGGCGCTGAAGGTCTGTCGGGTGCGGAGGTGGCGGCCTCGCTCGGTTTTGCCAACACGCTCAAGGCCCTGGCACTGTTCTACGTCGTCACTTCGCACGGCTCGCTGGGCGCTCCGGTCGACGTGGGGCAGCCGATCACGGCTCCTCCCGCGCCGTTCGTGAGCGAGGACAGCGTCTACGGGTACATCCTGGCAACGCTGAATGCCGCCCAGGCCGACCTGACAGCAGCGGGGGGGGCAGCATTTCCTTTCCCCCTGCCGGCGGGTTTCACCGGCTTCAGCACGCCGGCGACATTCGTGGCGTTCAACCGCGCGCTCGCGGCCAAGGCCTATGTATTCCGGGCCACGGCACTCAATTCCACCTGCGGCCCCGCGACCTGCTATAACGCTGCACTGGCCGCGCTTGCGCTGGCGGGCCCCGGCTTTGCCATCTCGGATCCGACCCAGCTCAAGAAGGGTGTCTACCTCGACTATTCGCCCGGTGCCGGCGACCTGTCGAATGAGCTGTCGGATGCGCTCGACGCTCCGAACTTCTTCGCACTGCCGCTCTTGATCGATCTGGCGCAGAAGCAAACCGGCGGCACGTTGCCGGATCTGCGCGCCCAAACCAAGATCGCGCCGCAGACGGCGGGCACGCCACAGCAACTGGGCGGCATCGGCATCCTAGGGACGCACAAGTTCACTATCTACTTGAGCGGGGGCGAGCCGAATCCTTCGGCGCCGATTCCGGTCATCCGCAGCGAGGAGCTGCCGTTGTTACGGGCCGAGGCAAATATTGGCCTGAACGACCTCGGCTCGGCGCTGACGGACATCAACTTCATCCGCACCACAGCGGGCCTCCTGCCCGCGCTCGGTTCGCTCGGCACCAAGGACCAGGCCATTGCCGAGCTGTTGTACAACCGGAAGTACTCACTCCTGTGGGAGCAGGGCGGCACGTGGTTGGACGCCCGTCGCTATGGGCTTCTGAACACGATC
>DATJHO010000075.1:0-6295 GCA_035493835.1 Devosiaceae bacterium | reverse complement strand
CGGCCGTCCATGCGGAGCGGCTCGTGAAGATCGCCGACCAGATGCTCGACCCAGGCGATGGCCACCGCCTCCGCCTTCCCGCCGCCGCCCCGGCGCAGGATCGCCAGCTCGGCGGGGAGGGCCTTGAACAGGCAGTCCCCGCAGACGAAAGGCATGCCGTCGTCGGGCAGACCGGCGTAGTGCCACGCCTCGAATTTGTGCTCGGGGTCGTGGTCCCGGATGAACTCGTCGGGATAGCTGGCGGCGTCGATGAAATTACCGTCCATTTCCAGCTGGGCCAGGATGACGTCCATCTTGCCGGCCTTTTCTGGGATCAGGAGCATGGCGATCGCCGCCACGGTTCGGTGGCCCAGGGCGCCCCAGGCGAGGGCGGAAGGCGCGGAAACGCAAGCCATTAGCGCGAGGATGAGAAGGTATCTCCCGATCGGCAGCATCGAAGCTTCCTCCTCTCGGATAAGACAGTCTACAAGACCCGGCGCGCCTTGCATAATCAGATGCGCATGTGGATTGTTGATCCACAGGCCAAGCACCATGGCGCCAGACAACCCGCGGAGAGCGAGATGGCCAAGCCGAAGAAGACAGCCCGGGAATTGGCAGCCCTGCTGCTCGAGCGCATCCGCAAAGAGCGACGCTGCGAAGACGTCCAGGGGTTCGAGGTAGGACCGGGTCCCCGGGGCATCGGGTGGATCGTCACGAAGCAAAGCCTGGGGAAGGCCGGCGAATTCCCGGTCGACGAAGCTCTTTCGAAAGTGCTGCCTCGGCTCCAGGCCGAGTTCGACCTCAGTGCCGAGGATTAGCCGACCCCGGATCGCTTGCTCGCAGCGGCGAATTAAAAATCCGCCACGCCAGGAACCCGCGCCGCGCCCAGACCTTCAGTTCGCGGCATGTCCGCAGAGGGCAGCGCCGGGATGGATTGGCCGGGAGATCAAGGTGGCACTTACATTCGAACCCGAGGAGATCGGCTACGACCCCTCCGAGAAGCTGATGCGTTTCTGCGCCGCCGACGGTCCCTTTCCCGTCCGTTGCGGTGTCGTTGCAGAGGTGCTGGCGGCGCTCCAAGACGATGCTTCCTCGGGGCTCGAGCCCATGCTTGCCACCTATGTCCGCCAGAAGAAGTTCATCCAGGACATATTGGCGCGGAAATACCGGGCCGGCTTGCTGGAACGCGACGGCGGCGTGATCGTCCATCTGGTCGACCTGAATTCATAGGCCGGTCAACCCGTTCATTAAGACCATGGGGATGCCGATCTGCAGGTGCAAAGCTGGCCGGCGCACGGGGGCCCATGCTCCCCGCCTAGCCTCTCCCCAGAGCGCCGCTGATCCTCTATGCTCTCGCTCCCTCGCGGCTGTTCGATGGCGTGAAAAGCTTCGACTGTCGGTCGCGGGACACTCGCGGCCGATTGGGGAGTCAGCCGAAGCAAGAATGAAGCGCGAAGTCGCACTCCGCCAGCCGATGACGGCCGAGGAGATCCAGCTCGTTCGGGCATTGGCCGATTGCCGCCTGAGGGCAGGCTCCGGCGATGAGAGGTTCTGCAGTGACCTCGCGGCAATCACGCGTCGCCAAGGGCGCGTCCGCCTGACGGAGGGCCAGAAGGCCTATCTATGGCGTATCGCCTCGCGCTACCGCGCCACCCTGCCGCCGGAGATCTCCGAGATCGTCACGGCGCGGCAAAGCGAGAGCTCGGATCAACCTCCCGCTACGGCGTGAGCCCGACCGCTTGGCAGGCGGGATGCGCTAAGGCGAGGCGACGAGGAGCTTGGGGTCGAGCCCCAGCGCCGCGACGGTCATGGGGTTGAGCTGGCCGTTCGGCTGCAGCCCGCGCCCCTCCTGGAACCGTTCGATCGCGTTCTGGGTATCGGCCCCCCAGAGGCCGTCGGAAGGCCCGCGATAATAGTTCAAATCCCTGAGGCGGGTTTGGATGACCTGGATGGAGCTCGAGCTCAGCGAGCTGCCAAGGAAGACCGTGGTGACAGGGGGCGACGGCCAAGCCGTGGTCGCCAGCTGCTCCACGGGGATGCCAAGGGTCGCCACCGTCGCCTGGTTCAACTCACCCGTGACCTGCAAACTATGGGTCTGCTGGAAACGCTCCAGCGCCGCCTGGCTATCGGCGCCCCATATGCCGTCCACGGCGCCGGTATAGGAGCCGTCCTGGCGCAGCTTTTCCTGCACCAGTTGCACGGCCTTCGGCGCGACCGGCTGGGTATAGGTCAACATGAGCGGGTTTTGAGACAGGGCTGCGCTCGACGACATCGTCACGGCGAGAAGACAGGCCCCAATCAGTGAGGATCTGCGCATGGTCTGCCCCTGAAAAATTGGATACGGAATCAATGCTGGCAGGTAGCGAAAGTTCCGGCTGGAGGGCGCCTTGGCGGCCGCCGCATGCATTCCCGACCACGCCCCGCTCCGCCGTCATAGCGAGCAGAACGGGGCGTGCCGGGATTTCCTCAGCTCTGCGGCACGAGGACCACATGCCAGTTGTTGTTGAAGTCGTTGCCTTTGATCTCGCCCGGGGCCTTGTCCTGGATGAAGGTGTAGAGCGGATGGCCGTCATAGGCCCATTGCTGTGTGCCGTCGGTGCGGGAGATGATCGTCATCTTGCCGAAGGGCTTGTAGACGCCGTTCATCAGATAGGGCGGCCAATTCTTGGCGCACTCGCCGTAGCAATTGGATTTGCCCACCTCGTCCTTATCGAAGGTATAGAGGGTCATGCCGTTGGCGGTGCTGATGACCTGCCCCTGGCTCGTCTGGCTTCTCATGAAGACATAGCCGGTCTGGGTCTGGCTGGCCTTGATCGGCTTGGTCTGGTTCGCATGCATCGACCCGCAACCTGCCAGCAGGGCGAGGAGGGAGACGGCGGCGAACTGCCGCCATGAGCACGGGGATTTCGTCATTCGGACCTCCTTGGATGTGGTGAAACCGCCTCGACCCCAAAGAGGTCAGGCTCCTTGATTGCCGCTGTCATATCGCTTCGTTCAGCCGCTCCGTCTTAGGGAACAATGGGAGCCGCCCTCGGTTCCGCGCCGGGAATCGATTCACCTTGGGGGCGCAGAGCGAGGTCCCGAGGCTCCGTCAGGCCCATGCCTTTCCATACAAACCCTGGTAGGAGATCCCCGGCCGCCGCGCCAGCTCGGGGAGACCAGCCAGATCCAGCACGAACTGGTCCGTCAGCCCGTCGGTCAGCGCCGGCAGGTCCGTCGCGCCGAGATGACCGATGATGGTGACGGCGCTGCCCGCCAAGGCTTCCGCGGGGGTGCCGACCATGAGGGCTTCGAGATGCGGGATCTCCCGGTCGATGTAGGCGCGGTTGCTGCCGGTCAGGCGGGCCATCGTCACCGAGCGGTCGAAGATGCGGGGCTCGAAGCCGCGGGCGAGCAGCCGTTCGGCCAAAGTCACGAAGGGCGATTCGCGCAGATCGTCGGTGCCGGGTTTGAAGGCGAGGCCGAACAGGCTCACCCTTTGCCGCCCGCGCGCCACGACCGCGGCGAGGGCCCGTTCGATGATGGCGTTGTTGCTGGGCAGCAGCTGGGCCAGGAAGGGTGTGGGAAGCTCGACCGCCTCGGCCAGGGCCAGAAAGCTGCGCAAATCCTTGGGCAGACAGGAACCCCCAAAAGCGAAGCCCGGGCTGAGATAGGCGGTCGAGATGTTGAGCAGCCGGTCTTCGTAAAACAGGCGGAAGGCCTCGCGCGCATCGACGCCATGGGCGGCCAGCACGCCACCGGCCTCATTGGCGAAAGCGATCTTGACCGCGTGATAGATGTTGCCGAGATATTTGACGCTCTCGGCGATCCGGTAGGGCAGGACATGAATCGGCGCCGCGATCTCGCCGTAGAGCTCGGACAGCACGGCGGCATCGTCGCCGGGCGCGGCGCCGATCAGGGTGAAGGGCGGGGCGTTGAAATCTTGTACCGAGCTGCCCTCGCGCAGGAACTCCGGATTGCTGTAGTACTGCCAGCCCTCGCCGAGAGGGCGGCCGGACTCGCGCGCCAGGATCGGGATGACCCGCTCCTCGGCGGTGCCCGGGGGCACTGTCGAGCGCATCACCACCGAATGCACCGTGGTCTTGCGGCGAAGCGCACGGCCGATCTCGGCCGCGACCTGATCGACCGCTTGCAGCGACAAGTCGCCCCGTGGCGTGCCGGGTGTGCCGACCGAGATGAAGGAGATGTCCGTGGCTGCCACGGCCTCCGCCGCGTCCGAGGTGGCCGCGAGTCTGCCGGCAGCGACGGCATCGGCGATGATGCGCCCGAGGGCCACATCGGCGATCGGCGAGCGGCCGGCCCGCAGCGCCGCCACCTTATCGGCTGATGTGTCGACGCCGATGACGCGATGGCCTAGCCGTGCAAGGCAGCCGCTCGATACAGCGCCAACATAGCCAATACCAAAAACTGAAATCCGCATCCGCTCGCCCGCCGGCGCAAATTCGACCAATATTTCTTGTAGAAACGACTCACCCACTCAATCCCGGCGCAGCCTAGGCCTTTTGGCTGCGAGCGTGAAGCGGGCGTCGAGATACCGATATCCCGGAGCAGCTCGGCCATTCGTTTGCGATTGGCTGCGAAGGAAAACTGCCGGCTGGCAGCCGCGATTCCCGCGTCCGAGCGGCGCAGCCACAGAGCATCGTCCCCATAGATCTGCACGATGGCCGCGGCGAACTCGCCAGGTGCGTCGGCCACCGAGATTTCCCGTCCTGCCAGCAGCCCGGCACCCTCGACGGCGACGCTGGTGGCGACGCAGGGCAGGCCCGCCGCGAGGCTCGTCGCCACCTTGCCCTTGATGCCCGCGCCCCAACGCAAGGGTGCAACACTCAGTTTGCAGCCATCCAGCAAGTCATCGATGTCGGGCCGATGGCCGTGAATCACGATGGGATGCCGACCGGGCCTATCCGCCGAGATGCCCAGCGCCGCGACCTCCGGCGGAGGATCCTTGCCCACGATATGCAGGCTGACATCGCCCAGCCTCTCTCGGACCAGAGGGAAAACCTCCCCGGCAAACCAGACGATGGCATCCACATTCGGCAAATGCGCAAAGGAGCCCAGGAACAGAACGTCGCGGCGGCCGCGGGGGCCTTGCCGGCGCCCCGGTATATCGCGGGTCATCGGGACCGTGCGGACGACCGCGCCGGGACGCTCGCGCGCCAACACATCCGCCTCATAGCTGCTGACCACGATCGTCGCATCTGCCATCGCCACGAGAGCGAGCTCCTTCGACTTGCTCGCCGCCGCCGTGGCGGCAATCGCCGGCGAGTTCTCGATCGCCGCCTGGCGTCCCTCGCGCAGGAAATGCAGGTCGACCGGCCGGAAAACGACCCGAGCCGAGGGGCAATGACGCCGAACGATGGCAAGGCCTCGCTCCGCCGCGGCATGGCGGCATAGAACGACGAGGTCGTAATCGTCGGCCAGCCCGGCCAGGGCCAGATCGGGAGAGGTGAAATGCGGCACCCCGAGCCACGTGACGCCTGTCGCCTCGAGCGCGTCGGTATAGCCGGGCAGGCGATCGCTGCTCGCGGTAGGCAGGAAGCTGACGCGAAAGCCCAGATCGCCCAGCAGACGCATCAGATTGAAGGTGCTGAGCGACCCCGAATCCTGGTCTGGCGTGGGGCAGGAGATCTCGATGACCAAGGCTCGCCCCTGCGCGGACGAGCGCTCCACCGATGATAGGTTTTTCGACATTCCCCGCCCGCATTTGTTGCCGGCATTATAGGGCCCTCAAATCGGGCCGGTCGAGGCCTCGTCGGGGAGGGGCCCTGACTAGGGCTTCTGAAACTTGAGGACGTAGATGTCGATCGGGATCTTCGGCTTGAAGATCGGCATGTCATGCGGGTCGTTGGGATTGCGCAGGAACATGCCTTCATCAACGAGCTTGAACCCCGCCGCCTCGATCTCCCGTTTCTCGATGTCTTCATCCAGGCGATGGAAGGTCTTGCCGGTGGTGATGGGGGCGCCGGGCAGCGCGGCATAATCGGCGACCACGAGATATCCGCCCGGCTTCAATGCATCGAACATCGCGCGGTTCATCTTGGCCCGGTCGACCGGGATATAGGTCGTGTCGTGATAGCCGAAGAAGAAGGTGATGAGATCGAGATTGCCGACGCCGGGGGGCACCGGATCGTCGAAAGCACGGATGTCGGGGACGACATCCTTCATCGCCGGATGTTTCATCCGCTCGGCCATATCGGCCTTGGCATTGGGCCGCATGTCCGGCGGATTCTGCGCATAGACGATCCCGCCCGGCGCCGCGCCGCGGGCCATCAACTCGGTGCTGTATCCCGCACCGGCCGCCATGTCGATCACCGTC
>DATJHO010000074.1:0-24305 GCA_035493835.1 Devosiaceae bacterium | reverse complement strand
GCGGCCGATCTCACCGCGGCGGACAAGGAACGGTTCGCCAATCCCCGGCGCCGCTTCTGGCTGACCGAGGTGGAGCTCGCCTGCAGCCACAGCCATCTCCGCGTGCTCAAGGCGATCATCGATAGCGGCGCCCCTTACGGGTTGCTGTTCGAGGACGATGTGGTGCTCTCGGCGCGCCTGCCGCAATTCCTCGCTGCCTTCGATGTTGCCCCGCCGCCCATCGACATCATCCGGCTCGAGGCCGATCTCGCGCCCCTGCGCGTCAGCGCGGCCTCCCCGCTCGAAATCGACGGCGTCGCCTTGCGCCAGGTATGGAGTTGGTCTTCCGGCGCGGCCGGCTACATCATCTCGCGGCGCGCGGCGCAACGGGCCGTCGAAACCGGCTCGATGCTGGCGAAGCAGACCGACCGGGTGCTGTTCAACCCCTACGAACCCTCGCTGTTGGGCGAGTTCTCCATGCGGCACGCCGATCCGGCGCTCTGCATCCAGAGCGACCGCCTGCAACGCATCGAAACCGTTGCCGCAAGCGACCTCAGCGCCGGCCGATCGCGTCGCGACGCAATCGAGGGCAAGCTGCGGCTGTACCGGGCGCTCTATACTCTCGGCGAGATTTATGAGCGCGACATCCGCATGGGCGTGCTGAAGGCGTGGCACCAATATGTCGGGGGCGCCAGAAAGCGCACCATCCCGTTCGAGGCCGACTAGCCCGGGGGCCCGGCTAAACCGCCATGCCGTCAAGCTGCATCAAACCCACGCTTTCGACGCGCCAGCCGTCCGCCTCCTTGGAGAGGGCGTAGATCGCCTCATAGCGCTGCTGCCTGGGCCCGACCAACTCGACCACCTGCACCGCCGTCCGGGGATCGGGCTGGGTAAAGATGCCAAAACTGTGCGAGAGCGAGGTAAAGATCGGGAAATAGCCGGCGGCTGCAACCGTCACCATAAAGAGCCTGGGATCGGTGAACCGGCGCTTGAACCCTGCGCCCGCATAGCTCATTGCGGCCTGCGCATCGCCGACGCGGAACGCTTCGATCTGCTTGGTGATGACATATTGCCAGGCCGAGGGGTCCGGAATGGTGTTGCCCGTACTAGGCACCGCCGGCGGCACGGCGGGCGCTGCGATCGCCAGCGTCGCCGAACCGGCGGCAAGTACAAGCAGAACCACGCGAAAGGCCCTGGTCAACCGCCCCATTTTCATCCCCATCGCGTTCCCTCCCGCCCCTCAGGCCGCCACACAGAAGCCCTCAAAGCGCCCGCTCCCCGACGCCCCGGCTGCTGAAAAAGTTCGCATTCCGTCGATAATTTGAATTCTGGCGCTATCCCGGTTGGTAAGATGGCTTTTCCTCTCGCCCAATTCCTTCGCAATCCCGCCGGAGCCGCCGCGGCCATCCTTGGCACCACGGGGCTGGTCCTGGCGATGTTCCGCCTGACCGATAACAGGCTGCCGGCTTTGCCGCCGCAGGTCGATCCGGGCGTCGTGGCGCTGTTCGTGCCGCTCTGCGTGCTGGTCATTGCCGTTGTGGTCGAGGCCATCCTCTTTACCGAACGTCACAAGCTGGCCCGGGAATCCGCGCCCGCCGTGCGCCCGCTTTCCCACTGGGCGGACGGCGATCGCTGATCCTTTCGGCAGCAAAATCATTGTAGACGCCAACGGGCCCGGCCCCTACGGGCGTCCGCTCAACAAAACTGACTATGGCCGCCGCAAGCCCCACCAACTCAAAGCATTATCGCTGATTACCGAAAGCATTTGACAGCAACAGGCCTTAACCTTTCTTCTCTACGATCCGAAACAAATGGGTCAGTGGCCCGTTCTTGTTCGCAAGACGTTATCGCGACAAGACTCGCCGCCAAGGAGAAATGAGGAGGAGTACTATGCTTGTTGACGCTATTTTGCAGACGAAAGGATCCGTGGTCTATACGGTGTCTGCCGCTGCGAGGGTGAGTGATGCCGTGGCCATGCTCAACCGTCACAATATTGGCGCCGTGCTGGTGGTCGACGGTACCGGCGAAGTTGCCGGCATCATCAGCGAACGCGATATCGTGAGGCTGCTCGGCCGCGATCCGGCTGGCGCGCTGGCGCGGCCGGTCAGCGAATGCATGACCACCAAGATCGTGACCTGCACCCGTGACACGCCCATCGCCGCGCTGATGGAACAGATGACGCGGTTCCGCATCCGCCATATCCCCATCGTCGAGAACGGTCAGCTGATGGGGATCGTGTCCATCGGTGACGTGGTCAAGCGCAAGATTGAAGAGACCGAGCAGGAGGCCAAGGCCCTCCGCGAGTATATCGCCACCTGAAACAAACAGAAATACTACTCCGTTATTTCGTCCTTACCAAATATTCATCCCGTCGCAAGGACGCGATAAGGCGGGAGCCTCTAGGGTGATCGTCGTCGGGCCTGAGGTGATGATGGTGGCCGGGGCTACATGCAGGTCCCTGCCGTCGACACCGACCGGTGGAGCGAAAAATGCGATCTTGGTCTCCAAAGCGGGATCGCATTTTTCGCGGCCGACGAAGGATAACCATGAGGATTGCCAGATGAAATTTCTGACGACGGCCGCCGCTGCAGTACTGCTTGTCGGCGCCATGAGCGGTAGCAGCTTTGCCCAATCGGCCGGCGCCGCACCTTTGATGCCAGTCGATGCCGGGGTGGTGCATGTCCAGTTCGGCCAGTGGCAGCACCAGGGCGGCTGGGGCCACTTCGGCCGGCACGCCATGGGCGCCAATCGCGGCACCATGGCCTGCGGTAACCGCGCTGCCGAAGCGCTCGAGATCGCTTTCATCCATATCAAATATGCGGTCAATCCGAACGCCAGCCAGGCCGCGCTCCTGGATGCGCTCAAAACTGCCGCTCTCACGGATCAGAAGACCTTTGCCGACGCCTGCAAGACGCTGATCCACCCGGGCGGCGACAACACCGCCAAGCCCACCATGCTCGACCGTCTCGAGCGCCAGCAGTCGCTCGTCAATGCGCGTGCTGCCGCTCTGAACGATGTCGTGCCGCGCTTCAAGGCGTTCTACGACAGCCTCAGTGACCAGCAGAAGGCCACGCTGGACCAGGCTGTGCAGCGCGGTCCTGCCTTCGGTCTGTTCGGCGGTCAGGGCGCCAGGGGCCACATGTCGGGACTGCAGCATATGGGTCACCTCGGCGGCCAGGACGCCGATCAACCAGCCCCCTCCGCCGGTGAAAACCAGCAGGGCCAGTAATACCCCATAGGGCGGGTGCCAGTTCGCCCCGGAGTCCCCCCAACCACTCACGCCAGAACTGGCATCCGTTCTGAAACCCCGGCCGCCCCGCCGGGGTTTCCTTTTTGGCGGCCCGGCAAAGTCATTCGAAGCGAGTATAAACAAGACAACCCGCCAAGCCCGTGCTTCTCTCTGCGGCCAAGTATCACCTCTGCTAGAGCCAAGGAGAGTACCAATGGATACCAAGTCTCCCGCCAGCATTACTGACCACGAGATCCAGCAAGTCGAGCACGCCAACCAGACCGGCTTGAAGCCGGTGGTCTTTGTTCACGGCCTCTGGCTGCTGCCCAGCAGTTGGGACCGATGGGCCCGATTTTTCGAGGAGGCCGGTTTCACGGCGCTGACGCCGGGTTGGCCGGACGATCCGGAGACCGTCGCGGAGGCCAATGCCCACCCCGAGGTGTTCGCCAAAAAGACCATCACGAAAGTGGCGGACCATTTTGCTGCCATTGCCGGCGACCTGAAACTCAAGCCGGTGATCATCGGCCACTCCTTCGGTGGCCTCCTCGCCCAGATCCTCGCTGGCCGGGGCCTTTCGACCGCCACGGTGGCGATCGATCCCGCACCGTTCCAGGGAGTGCTGCCGCTACCCTTCTCGGCGCTGAAATCGGGCTTCCCGGTGCTCCACAACCCTGCAAACCGCAACCGCGCCGTTCCCTTGACCTATGAGCAGTTCCGCTACGCCTTCGCCAACGCCGTCAGCGAAGAGGAAGCCCATCAGCTCTACGAAACCTTCGCCGTGCCGGCCTCCGGCGCCCCGCTGTTCCAGGCGGCATCGGCCAATCTCGATCCCTGGACCGAAGCCAAGGTCGATACCGCCAATCCGGCCCGGGGGCCCCTGCTGATCATTTCCGGCCAAAAGGACCACACCGTGCCCTGGGCCATCGCCAACGCCTCATTCAAGCGGCAGGAGCACAATCCCGGCGTCACCGAAATCGTCGAAATCCCCGACCGCGGCCATGCCCTCACCATCGACAGCGGCTGGCAGGAAGTGGCGACCACCGCGCTGAACTTCGTAAAGCGCTTCGCTTAAACAGCCCATCACACAGCGCGCGGTCGCTCGCCCATCGGTCTCCCTCCCCCTTGCGGGGTGGGGGTTGTTGCAGCAAGCCCAATGCTGGAGGATCAACCCCCACCCGCCTGCCGGCTTGGTCGGCCAAGGCGGTCCCAAAAACCCAGCGTCATCCCGGACTTCATCCGGGATCCAGTTATGCTCAACCCTCGCGACCCTGCCGCGACTGTGAGCATAACTGGATCCCGGCGTTGGCCGGGGTGACGGCAGAGGGGCGAGCTCCTTCTTGCGCCCGTCACGCGTCCGCGATACTTGCCCTCGAAGTTAGCCGGCTGATCGCTGCGCCCGGCTTCGATTCCTCGTCTACTGGTAAACCTTATGCCCCGCCCGCTCGCGACGTTGATGCTGCTGGTCACCACCATGCTTTGGGGGTTGGCGTTCGTTGCGCAGAAATCGGCCATGCAGTCGATGGGGCCGCTCACCTTTTCGGCCGTCCGCTATGCGCTGGGGAGCCTTGTCGTGCTGCCGCTGGTCGTCTGGGAATACCGGCGCCGCAAAGCCGCGATCAGCCGACACAAATGGCGCCTGATCGGCCTTTTGAGCCTCTTCTTCTTCGGTGGCGTCTATCTCCAGCAGGTCGGCCTCACCATGACCACCGTCACCAATAGCGGGTTCCTCACCAGCCTTTATGTGCTGCTCGTGCCCGTCATTGCGCTGGCCGTGGCGCGCCACGCGCCGCACCCGATCGTCTGGCTCTGTATGCCGATGGCGATCGTCGGCATCTTCCTGCTCAATGGGGGGCGTCTTGATCGTTTCAATCTCGGGGACCTGCTGGTAGTCGGCAGCGCCTTCTGCTGGGCGGTGCAGGTTTACCTCATTGGGCACCTCGCCCGCTCCACTGGCCTGCCGATCACCATTTCGGTCATCTGCTTTGCAGTGACGGCGCTGCTTTCCGCGCTGGGCAGCGTCATGTTCGAAGCGCCGCACCTGGGCGGGATCGGCGGCGGCTGGGTCGAGATCCTCTACGCCGGCATCCTGTCGACCGCCGTCGCCTTCACCATGCAGGCCATCGGCCAGCAATATGTGCCGCCAGCCAACGCCGCCATCATCCTCTCGGCCGAGAGCCTTTTTGCCGCGCTGGGCGGCGCCGTTCTCCTTTCCGAGCGGCTCCCCGGGATCGGCTATGCGGGCGCCGCGCTGATTTTCCTGGCGATCGTCCTCGTCGAAACGGTGCCGATTCTGCTGCAACGGCGGGCGGATAGGGCGGAACTGACGGCCGTCAACCCCAATTGACGAACCTTGTGGAAACAGTCACCTGATTGTCATTTGCGGTCACTAGCCTAAAACAGTCGGGCGTCCCCAACGTTCGGCCGCTTGGGCCCGCCCCCGCCAACAGGGCTGCCCCGGCACCTTCTAGAGTGGCGTTTGCCAACCACGTCGCTCGCCGCCGAACAAGTCGGCGTTTGGCCGCCCTAGCCCGGCGGCCACTTTTTTGGGTCAACACCGCAAGAGACCGCGACAGGCTTCCCGCCGCAATATGGTGTGGAGCGGCACCTCTTTGCGCTCGCGAAGCGAGGGCAGTTGCGCCAGAACGCAAACACCTGATCGGTGCGCGCATGGCAAAGCTCTATTTCTCCTACTCGACGATGAATGCCGGCAAGTCGACCTTGCTGCTGCAGGCGTCCTACAATTACCGCGAGCGGGGCATGCGGACCCTGCTCTTCACTTCCTCGCTTTATGCCGAGGGCAGTGTCGGCCTGATTACCTCCCGCATCGGCATCTCCGCCGAGGCTGAACTCTATGGCGCCGACGACGACCTCTATGATCGCATCCACGTGGCAGTGGAGGAAGCCAAGGTCGATTGCGTGATGGTCGATGAGGCGCAATTCCTCACCGCCCCGCAGGTCTGGCAGTTGGCCCGCGTCGCCGACCGCCTGAAAGTGCCGGTAATGTGCTTCGGCCTGAGGACGGATTTCCAGGGCAAGCTTTTCCCCGGCTCGTCGGAGCTCCTCGCGGTTGCCGATGTCCTTCGTGAAATCCGCACGATCTGCTATTGCGGGGCCAAGGCCACTATGGTCGTCCGCAAGGGAAGCGATGGCCGCGTCGCAACCGCGGGCGACCAGGTGTCGATCGAGAAATCCGTCTACGTCTCGCTCTGCCGCAAACACTGGGAAGAAGAAACCGGCCGCTGGCCGACACGAGGTCCGACCATATGACGATCGAAACTATCGCGGAGCCGCAGGGCACGCTAACCATCCGCACGATGGCCATGCCGGCCGACACCAATCCGGCGGGCGACATCTTCGGTGGCTGGGTGATGAGCCAGATGGACATCGCCGGCGCGATCGCCGCCGTCGAGCAGGCGCAGGGCCGCGTCGCAACCGTCGCGGTCGAAGCCATGACCTTCATCGCTCCGGTCAAGATCGGCGACGTGCTTTGCATCTACACCACCGTCGAGCGCGTCGGAAACACCTCCGTCACCATCGGGCTTGAAGCCTGGGTCCGCCGCAACCGCATCGGCGACCGCCTCAAGGTCACCGACGGCCGTTTCATCTACGTCGCGCTGGACGACGACGGCCGCAAGCGCCCGATCCAGCACACCGTCGCGCAAGCCTCGGCCTGAGCCTGTTTCAACCAGGGCCCCGGCGACATCACCAAGGTCTTTTCCTGAGCCTGCCACAGCACCAAGGCCTCATCCTGAGCTTGTCGAAGGGACGGGGCCGGGTCGGTGGCGGGCCCTCATGGTCCGACAAGCTCACCATGAGGGCCGGAGAGCCAGGCGCTCGCGGCCAGGGGCAACCAAGCCCGCCAGCTCACCCCTCGATTTTGCAACGCCTTGCCGTTCGCGGACAAATTTCCCCGGTCCGGTCACAATCCTTTGCGACGAGTTCTGCGTTTGATCATTGGACGGGGCTGGGCGCCGAGCCCGCCGGCCTCGGATGAGGGAGTTGGAAATGTTTGTCATGCCTCATCGCTTCACTGCTTTGGCGGCGCTTGCCGGTGCCGTCGCGCTGATGCCGCTGCCCGCTTTTGCCGCCGCGGCGGCCGCCTCGCAGGACGTCAATGTGCGATCCGGTCCAAGCGCCAACTTCTCGGTCGTGACGCACCTGCAGCGCGGCGACACGGTGGATGTCAGCAAGTGCGAGGGGCTGTTCTGCTACGTGACCTTCGCCGGCAAGGCAGGTTGGGTGTCGGCGAGCTATCTCACCCGCGACAGCGTTGCCAAGGCGGCCTCGCCCGTCACGGAAACGATCGCTACAGCACCACCGGCATTGCCGCAACCAACCGCCCCACGCATTGCCTCGGCCCAGCCGAGCCAGCCCCGCGCCGGAATAGGCAATCTCCCGCCCGCCTATAGCGCGAACGCCGCGCCGGCCTACGGGGCCGTTCCCGGCGCTGACATGCCTCCCGCCGATATCGGCCAGGATGAGCCCGGCGCGGGCGATCCGGACTATGCCGACGCAGGGGCCGATCCATCCTACGACACGGGCGATTCCGGCTCTCACGTCACCCTGCCCCCGGATGCGGATGTGATCGCCGGCACCAACGTCCAACGGCCCAAGGCCGACATACCCGGGCCGTCGTCCGAGGCCGATGGCTATGGCGATGATGGTTCCGATGCCAATGGGCCGGATGACGTTGGCCAGCTTCCCTCCGAAGACGGGAACTCCGGTCCCGACGTCCGCTGGCGCAATTACGACCGGCCCGGCGACCGCTTCGCCGACCTCGGCCCCGCGCCTCGCAGGGACAGGGTCTGCTTCTTCGGCGACGGGCCCGATGGCGGCCGCTTCTGCCTCGGAGTGGGCCAGTCGCGCGAGCAGTTCGGCAATTGGGGCTATCGCATCTCCTCGATCCGCAACCCGCTCGGGCTCAGGGTGACGATCTGCAGCACGGGTGTCGCGGGCGGCGGCTGCCGCGTCTATCAGGAGAGCGGCCCGGTGCAACTGCCGGACAATGCGTCGATCGCTTCGATCACCGTCGCGCCGCCTCCCGGATACTGACCCCAAGGCTTTGTGAACGGGCGGTGAGCAGGGATGGGCCTTGGCCTGAGGGCTGGCAAAGGTTAATGTCGCTTTACGAATCTAGCCCCCGCGGGTCGCGGGGCCATCGGGGGATCCCATGTTCAAAGCTGCAGCACTCTTTTCGTCTCTGCTTCTCTCGGCCGGCATTGCGGGCGTGCTCAGCTTTGCGCAGCCGGCGATGGCATCGGCAGGCGAAGGTGAAATCGGCACGCCCGCGTTCACCAACCACGCCTTGCCGCTCTATACCGACAGCCTCTGGCGCGGCCGGATCGTCGGCACCCTGCCGGGCGGCCTGCCGCTCTACGTCGACCGTTGCACCCAGCTCTGGTGCCAGGTCCACGGCAAGTTCGGCCATGGCTGGGTGTTCCTCTATTCGCTGAGCTTCGGCGAAGGCCCCAACAGCATCTGGTGGCCCCAATGGGTCCGCCACCCGGAAGGCTATCACCCCTTCCGCAAGGGCATCGACTACTGAGGCAGGCATTTTTGGGGGGACCGGCAGGACCGCGTCCCCTTCGGCCGGCTGAGACAAGGGCCTGCCAGCATTACGCTGGCATTGGGCCGTCAGCACGGCGCCGGTATCAGTTGCATCCCTCGTCACATCGTCATCCCCGGGCGTGACTCGGGGACCCCGGCAGCTGTTCCCACGAGCAAACGCGGATGTGGCACGTCATCATCGGTGACCGGGTCAAGCCCGGCCATGACGAGCGAGGATGTGGATGCTTCAACTCAACGTGCGCGCCAGCCTGCCGCACTAGCTAGGCGACAAAGCCGCCTTTGCAGCCTGGCTTTCGCGCCGCCCTAACGGGTCCGTCATGCCACCGCTTTTCCGGGCATCCAGGGCCAAGGGCTCAGCCTGTTGCCCTGGATGCCCCGGACAAGCCGGGGCAATGACGGTGCTCGGGTGAGTGTCTTACAGCGCGACCAGCCCGTCCCTGAGCGCAATCGCCACCGCGTCGGAGCGGTTGCGGGCGCCGAGTTTTTCCAAAACGGCACCGACGTGGAACTTGGCCGTGTGCACGGAAATGTCGAGCCGCCGCGCGATCACCTTGTTGGAGGCGCCGTCGACCAGCAATTCCGCCACCTGGCGCTCGCGCGCGGTCAGGTATACGGGCGTCGCCGCCGCGTCTTGCACGCCCGCGTCCCGTTCGAGCCGATAGCCGGCGAGCACCACCCGCGCCGCAGCCACGATCAGCTTCACGTCATTGCCCGCAATCGTCGAGACGCCGTGCCGGGCCGCCGCATTGCCGACGACCAGCACCCTTCGGTCGGGCGGCAGGTCTCGCTCGTCCGTGATCAACAGATCAGGTGCGTCGCCGCGCCGCGCTGGCGCTAACCCGGGGGTCAGCGCCAGTTCGGCAACGAGCGTCGCCGCAAGCCCGCGATCGGCAAGTACGACCGCCACCCGCCGGGGCGCGAGATGCTCAGGCGCGAGGCCGTTCGCCGATGGTAGCGATAAGGTCGGTTGCATTTCCGCCGCGTATCAATCCCAGTGTTACTGCCTGTCCTACCACGTCTGTACCCAGCCGCCGCGATACCGCGCCGACCGAATCCACCGCTTCGCCATTCCATGTAGTGATGATGTCGCCCACCACCAAGCCTGCCTTTGCAGCCGGCCCCTCAGGCTCAATCCCTACCACGATCGCCCCGCCCCCGTTCACGCCACGCGCCAGCGGGTGGAGGCTGATGCCGAGATAGCCGCGCGCCACATACCCCCGCTGCCCGAGCGTGGCGACTGCCCGCTCGATCGTGGTGGCGGGGATCGCCAGCGCCTGCCGCCGCGGGCCAGTCACCGCCAGCCCGATCAGCCTTCCGTCGGGGGCAACGACTGCGCCGCCCTCGGCGCGCCGCGGCAGCCGCAAGCCGAGCGTCAGCCGGGCGTCGATCAGCCCCCCGCGCATGCTGCGCCAGGCGGGGCCGGATTCGCTCACCACGCCGAAGGCCGCAATCGGCGAGGCGTCGCTGCGCCCCACCGCCAGCGCGATCGAGCCGGCCTGGGGCACCGGCGCGCCCGTCCAATCGGCAAAGGGGCCGGTTTCAAGCGTGAGGACCGCAACATCGGTGGAGGGATCTCGCCCCACGAGCTTGGCCTCCTTCTTCTCGCCCGAAGGCATCCGCACCGAGAAATCTTCTTCGCCGGCCAGCGCTTCATGCGCGGTGACCACCAGCCCGCCCCGCCAGATCACGCCGCTGATGCCGTAGCCGCTGCCATCAACCGTAACCACCCGCTCCGCCGCCTTGGCAGTCGCCTCGGCCAGGGCTGCGGACAAGCCTTGCAAATCGAAACTTTCGTTCGCCATCGCCAGTCTCCGTTCATGACATAATGCTGCTCCCGCCGGGGCTCGCGCTAAAGCTGGCCACGTGGGCAGGTGCGATGTCGCATGGCCGTGCCTAGCTCCTAGGGCATCAACCGGCGGAGCCCACCCATGTCGCTGCCCTTCCCTTCCGATGCCCATGACGACGCCCACGACGATGGCCTTTTCGACGCCTATTCGCGCGCCGTGGCCGACGTTGCCGAAGGCTTGGGGCCCGCCGTTTGCGCGGTCATCACCGGCGGCCGAGGCCTTGGCTCGGGGGTCGTGCTCTCGCCCGATGGCCTCATCGTCACCAACGCCCATGTGGTCCGCGACCAGGCAACCGTCGAGCTGCGCTTCGCCGAAGCGCGAACCCTCTCGGGCCGCATCATCGGCACCGATCCCGACACGGATCTGGCGCTGGTCAAGGCCGCGGGCGACGGGCTCGCCGCGGCCAGCCTGGGCGACAGCAGCCGCCTCAGGCGCGGCCAGATCGCCATCGCCATTGGCAATCCGCTGGGTTTTGAATCCACCGTCACGGCTGGTGTTATCTCGGCGCTCGGCCGCAGCCTCGCCTCCCCAACCGGCCGGCCGATCGACGATGTCATCCAGACCGATGCCGCCCTGAACCCCGGCAATTCCGGCGGCGCGCTCGCAAGTTCGGCCGGCGAGGTCATCGGCATCAACACCGCCATGATCAGCGGCGCACAGGGCCTCTGCTTCGCCGTCGCCAGCAACACCGTCCGCTTCGTGCTGGGCGAGATCCTGCAGCATGGCGCGGTGCGCCGCGCCTTTCTCGGCCTCAGCGCCGACACTGTGCCGCTGCCGCGCCGGATCGCCGATGCGGCCGGTATTTCGACCCGGTCCGCCGTGGTGCTCCACGGCCTCGCTCCCAATGGAGCGGCCGCCACCGCCGGCCTCCTCGAAGGCGATATCCTGCTGACGCTCGGCAACCGTGCGGTCACCGACACCGGCACCCTGCTCCGCATGCTCGATGCCGAAGCGATCGGGCGGACGCAGCCGGCCAAGATCCTGCGCGCCGGCCATCTTCTCGATGTGGACCTTACCCCTGGCAGGAAGCCGCCGGCCCGGCCCGGACGCTAAGCGCGGAGCAGAAAATCGGTTACCAGCCCTGGCGAAGGGATAGCCGGATTTCGCTTAATGGTGCAAAAACAAGGCCTGATGCATCCAAAACGACATTAGGACGTTCTCGCACCGAAGTAGTGTTACGAGAGCTGTTTTCGTTCCGAAAAAGCTTCCCCGGGGCAAAGCAAAACAATTGATTCAGATTCTTTTTTTTCGCCACACCGCGCCTTCCCGGCTGACAGCCGCAACGCAATGCTGAGACTGGGACGCGGTCGGGGGTCCGATCCCCGGAGATCTGGTGCGCCGGCGGCAAACCCCGCGGCCCGTTCACCCGAGGCCGATGAAGGCCAGGCCAAATCCCCCGCGGCGGATTCGGAGCGCTACCGCGTGCTGGTGGAAGCGCTCACCGATTACGCCGTCTACATGCTCGACCCCAACGGCAACATCGTGAGCTGGAATGCCGGGGCGGCGCGGTTTAAGGGCTATACCGCCGAAGAGATCATCGGCCAGCATTTCTCGAAATTCTATACCCCCGAGGACCGGGCGACGAACCTTCCCGCCCTGGCTCTCCAAACCGCCGAGCGCGAAAGCCGCTTCGAAAGCGAGGGCTGGCGCGTGCGCAAGGACGGCACCCGCTTCTGGGCCCATGTCGTCATCGATCCGATCCGCGACGCAAACGGGAATTTGCTCGGCTACGGCAAGGTCACCCGCGACATGTCTGATCATCGCGCGACCGCGGAGGCGCTGCGGCGCAGCGAACAGCAGTTCCGGCTGCTGGTGCAGGGCGTATCGGACTACGCCATCTACATGCTGGACCCCGAGGGCCGCGTCACCAATTGGAACCTCGGCGCCCAGCGCATCAAGGGCTATATGCCGGACGAAATCGTCGGCCAGCACTTCTCCAAATTCTATACCGAGGAGGATCGGGCCCGCGGCGAGCCCGCGTTGGCGCTGGCGACCGCCTTGAAGGACGGCCGGTTCGAAAAGGAAAGTTGGCGCATCCGCAAGGATGGCAGCCGCTTCTGGGCCAACGTCGTGATCGACCCCATTCGCGATCCCGACGGCAAGCTGCTCGGCTTCGCCAAGGTGACGCGCGACATGACCGAGCGCAACGAAACGCAGAAGGCCCTGGAGCAGGCGCGCGAAGCCTTTTTCCAGTCCCAGAAGATGGAAGCGATCGGGCAACTCACCGGCGGCATCGCCCATGACTTCAACAATTTGCTGATGGCGGTGATCGGCAGCCTCGAATTGTTGCGCAAGCGCGTGCCCGACGACCCAAGGGCGTTGCAGCTTATCGGCAACGCGATGCAGGGCGCCGAGCGCGGCGCCGCGCTGACCCAGCGCATGCTCGCCTTCGCGCGCCGGCAGGACCTGACGGCCCAACCGGTGCACGTCCCCGAGCTGGTGCACGGCATGAACCCCCTATTGCAGCGCTCGCTCGGCCCGCAATATGCCATCGAGACCCGGTTCACCTGCGACCTAGATCTGGTACTGGCCGATCCCAACCAGCTTGAGCTCGCGCTGCTCAACCTTGCTGTCAACGCGCGGGACGCAATGGAAGAGGGCGGAACGATCATCATCGGCTGCAGCGCCGAAACCATCGGCCCCGGTCACCCGATCGGCCTCGCCCCCGGGCGGTACCTGCGCCTCTTCGTGACCGATACCGGCGAGGGCATGGATGCCGAAACCCTCGCCCGGGCCACGGAGCCGTTCTTCACCACCAAGGGCGTGGGCAAGGGCACCGGGCTCGGCCTCTCCATGGTGCACGGCATGGCCGAACAGCTCTCCGGACGCCTCAGGCTGCAAAGCCAGCCGGGCGGGGGGACCACTGTCGAGATCTGGCTGCCGGCGGCGCAGCCGGAAACGACGGCCGCAGCGAAGAAAGTCGCCGAACCCCCGGGCCAGGAGCCATCCGCCACCGCGCTCAACGTCCTCGCCGTGGACGATGACGGGCTGGTCTTGATGAATACCGGCGCCATGCTCGAGGATCTTGGCCATAAAGTCTTCGAGGCCAATTCGGGCCTGCGCGCGCTCGAGATTTTCGAGCGCGAGCACATCGATCTGGTGATTACCGACCAGGCCATGCCGAACATGACCGGCCTGCAGCTGGCCGAAGAAATCCGCGCCCGCCGGCCCGAGCTGCCAATCATTCTCGCGACCGGCTACGCCGAACTCCCGGTCGGCGGCATGCGCTTCAACAAGCTCGACAAGCCCTTCTTCGAGCACCAACTCGCTAAGGCCATCACCACCGCGATGAGCAATCGCTGAGGCGACCCAGGTCGGCAAATTGACAAGGGGCGAGCAGGAACCGGGCGAGCGGAGCCGCCCTTTGCGGCAGTGCTCCGCCCCCTCCCAACCATGGCGTCATTCCGGCGCACGCCGGAATCCATCTCCCCTCAACCACGTGAATGTTGCCCGGAGATGGATCCCGACGTTCGTCGGGATGACGTTCATGCATGGGGCGCCCCTTAAGCGCCCCATGCACCCGCCGCCCCTTTAGCGCCCGCCGCCGATCTTGCGGAAGCGCTGGTTGGTGCCGCTCTGGCCGTAGGGATATTGCCCGATCTGCGGCGCACTGGCGGCATTGAGCTTGGCCAAGTCCTCCGGCGTGAGCTGCAGCTTGGCGGCGCCGAGGTTGTCGGCCAGTTGCTCCGGCGTGCGAATGCCGAGGATGACCGAGGTCACCGCCGGCTGTGCGTCCACCCAGGCCAGCGCCACCTGCGCCTTGCTGGCGCCATGGACCTCCGCCACCTCGCCGACCGCATCGATGATGCTCCAGGTGCGCTCCTGATCGTTGCGCGGCGCGTAGGCCTCGCTGCCGCGCTTGGGATTTTCGCCCAGCCGGGTCGCGCCTGTCGGGGCGACGTCGCGCTTGTACTTGCCCGTCAGCCAGCCGCCGCCGAGCGGCGACCACGGCAACAGCCCGATCCCCGCATCCATGCACGCCGGTATGGTCTCGAGTTCGATCTCGCGCACGAGCAGGTTGTATTGCGGCTGCAGCGTCACCGGCGGGGCAAAGCCCGCAGCCTTGGCGACGTGCACGGCCTTGGTGATGTGCCAGCCGAGATAGTTGGAAAAGCCGTAATAGGCGATCTTGCCGGCGCTTACGGCGTCGTCGAGGAAGCGCAGGGTCTCCTCGAGCGGGGTCAGCGCGTCCCAGGCGTGCATCTGGTAGAGATCGATCTGCTCGACGCCCAGACGCTTCAGAGAGTCGTTCAGCGCCTGGTTGAGGTGCCGCCGCGACAGGCCCAACTCGTTCGGCCCATCGCCCATCGGGAACCGGCCCTTGGTGGCAACGATCGCCTGCCGCGCCTCGGTCGGATGGCTCTTGAGCCAGCGACCGACGATCTCCTCTGAAACGCCGTTGCTATAGACGTCGGCCGTGTCGATGAAATTGCCGCCCCAGGCAAAATAATCATCGAGGATCTTGTGCGATGTCGTCTCGTCCGATTCGGCGCCGAACGTCATCGTGCCGAGGCAATAGTTGGCCACCACCGCGCCGGTATTGCCCAGTTTCCGATACTGCATAGATCCTCTCCCAATATGCGGCCATCCGGCCTCGTAAATGCTCTACCCAGCCGCAGGCTTTGCCCGCTGGACCACTTCGCAATGAAGCTGCTGCAAGGCCGAAACCGTGCAAGCCGGCAGGGCTGATGCTCGGATTATTTCGGCACGGTTGGGCTGGTACGGATTTACCGTAACCCGGAAATCGACCCACCGGCAAGCCGGAGGAGGCGATCAAGATCCCGCCGGGTACTTTCCTGCCGGGGGGCGCATAGCCCCTCTTGCCAGTTCACCGCCGCTGCCGCAATCTGGCGGCCATAGAGCCGGTGGACCAGCCGGCCTCGGAGGAATTTCCCATGTCGCTCAGCGTTTTGTATGTCGGTGGAACCGGCCAGATCTCCCTGCCCTGCGTCGAA
Organism: Devosiaceae bacterium; assembly: GCA_035493835.1. Classification (GTDB taxonomy): domain Bacteria; phylum Pseudomonadota; class Alphaproteobacteria; order Rhizobiales; family Devosiaceae; genus DASZTU01. The sequence goes on along the minus strand of DATJHO010000074.1, from coordinate 8,727 downwards.
AAATCGGTGGCGGCGGGCCACAAGGTCACAGTTTTCAACCGCGGCCACACCGACGTGCCGCTGCCGGCCGGCGTCACCTCCATTGTCGGCGACATGAAGGACCCCGCCGCCTATCGCGCCCTCGCCGAGAACCGCTACGACGTGGTCTGCCAGTTCATGGTGTTCACGCCCGAGCAGATGGCCGAGGACATTGCAACCTTCGCCGGCCGTACCGGCCAGTACATCTTCATTTCCTCCGCCTCCGTCTACGAAAAGCCGCCGCGCCACTACGTCATCACCGAAAAGACGCCGACGGTTAATCCCTATTGGGAGTACAGCCAGAAGAAGATCGCCTGCGAGGCGATGCTGAAGGCCGAAACGCGCCTGCCCTGGACCATCGTCCGCCCCAGCCACACCGTCAGGACCGGGCTGCCGACCATGGTAGGTTCGGGCGATGAACTGGCGGCGCGCCTGCTTGCCGGCCGCAAGGTGCTGGTCGCCGGCGATGGCGCCTCGCCCTGGACGCTGACGCGCTCAATCGATTTTGCCGCGCCCTTCATCAATCTCTTCGGCAAGGAAGCAGCCCTCGGCACCGATTTCCACATCACCTCGGATCGCGGCTACACCTGGGACGACATCTACGCCGCGATCGCCGCCGGGCTCGGGGTCGAAGCCAAGATCGTGCATGTGCCGACCGACACCCTCGTGCGCTACAACAAGGCGTGGGAAGGTCCGCTGACGGGCGACAAGAGCCGCGCAGCGCTGTTCGACAATTCGAAGGTCAAGTCAGTCGCCGGGCCGTTCACCTGCTCGGAAGATCTGGCCGAAATTCTTGCCGAGCCGCTGGCGCGCGTCCAGGCCCGGCTCAAGGCCACGCCGCACCAGGCTAACGAGGTCGATGCCCTTAACGACCGCATCGCCGAGGAGCAGGACGCGCTGGGAAGATAGCTTTTCCCCAATAGAGCGTTTCCAGGAAAAGTGGCCACCACTTTTCCGTTTCGGAAACGCGACACAACAAAGAGTTAGAGAACGTTCAGTGTTTCCACGAAACGGTGAACGGCTCTAGCCGTCCTTCCCGCCTTTGCGGGAAAGATCGTGCGCGCCGGCGTGGAAAGGCTACGCTTCCAGGCCGGCCCACCCTTGCGGCTCCCCTTACGGTTTCATACCTGTTAGGTGGCGGCGAAGGGTGGCGCGTTTTTCCGAGCCCCTGCCGCCCCGCAGGGACAGACAGCTATGAATATTGATCCGATTTTGCGGTCCCTGGTGACCGTGCGCGCATCCATCCCCGAGGATGCCTTCACTGCCCAGACGCTCGGGACGTTGCGGGAGGGCAGCGGGGTGGTGATCCGGGACGGGCTGATATTGACCATCGGCTATCTCATCACCGAGGCGCAGCAGATCTGGCTGACGACCCATGATGGCCGTTCCGTGCCGGCTTATGCCCTGGCCTACGATCAGGAAACTGGATTCGGCCTCGCCCAGGCGCTCGGCGAGTTGGACCTCACGCCCTTGGAGTTGGGCGACGCCAGCGAGGCCGAAATCGGCGATGACGTCGTGTTTGCCGATGGCACCGGCCGCTATGTCGAGTCGGAGATCGTGGCCAAGCAGGAGTTCGCCGGTTACTGGGAATATCTCCTCGACGAAGCCATCTTCATTGCACCCGCCCATCCCTCGTGGGGCGGCGCCGCCCTTGTCGGTGAGAATGGCAAGCTCCTCGGCATCGGGTCACTGCGGCTGCAGATGATCAGCAGCGGCGAGGTCGCGGACATCAACATGGTCGTGCCGATCAACCTGCTGCCGCCGATCCTCGACGACCTGCTCACCCGTGGCCAGGTCAGCAAGCCGCCGCGTCCCTGGCTCGGGGTATTCTCCGCCGAAAGCGACGGCGAAGTGGTGGTCATGAGCGTCGCTGAAAACGGCCCCGCGGCCAAGGCGGGCCTGCGCCGGGGCGACATCATCTCCGACATCAGGGATCGCGAAGTGGAAAGCCTTGCCGACTTTTACCGCAAGGTCTGGATGAGCGGGCCGGCCGGGTCCGAAGTCCCGATCCGCATCGTGCGCGACGGCCGCGAAAGCTGGCTCCGCATCAAATCCGCCGACCGCAACAGCTTTCTGAAAAAGCCGCTGCTGCAGTAAGGCGCGCGCCGCAACCGGCGGCGCCGCCATTACAGAGGTCGTCGGCGGCCCGCCTGAAATCCGCTTCTCAGGTGCCGTCGGGACTCTTAATATTCTTTGTCGGTACCGTGCTTGTGAGCTTGAGGCATCCGACTATGCGGTCAGCACAGGAGCTCCTGCTCCGACAGTAAAGACCGAGGCCGCTGCCTCCGACGAACCGCATTTCGTCCTCTCCACGCTGCCGCCCAGCGCCGGCCAGAAGCGGCTTGCCGCCGCTGTCGTTCTTGGCTTCGTCATCACCTTTTTCATATCGTCGGGCCGCTCTCCATCCTGCCGCCAAAGCGGATAGACGCTTTCATCCCGGCTTGCGTCACCGCGATGCTCGTGATCGACGCCATCACTGCGGTGGTGCTCCCAGTTCACCATCCTGCGGTCCTGGGCGCTGCTGCTGCTCGCCAGCGGATACCTCTTCACCGCGGTAATCGTCATTCCGTGGCTACTGACCTTTCCGGGGGTGTTCGCACCGAACGGCCTGCTCGTCGCCGGATTGCAGAGCACCAGCTGGAGCGGATCTTCAATCCGCTGTTCACCACCAAGACGGGCGGCATGGGCATGGGCCTGACGATCTGCCGCTCGATCATCGAGGCCCATGACGGCCGGCGGTGGGCCACCCCCAATGTCCCGGAGGGCGCCATCTTCCAGTTCCGGCTGCTCGCGGACGTGGGCGCACCTGCCGCTGGCGCGCGAGGCCAGGCAGCCGACGCCGTGCGGACAGGTTCGCGCCAATAATGCCGTCGCCGAATGACAAATTCCGCACTGGACGGTTGCGAAGTCCCGATCCGGTACGCGGGCGACCGCTAAACTTGGCGCCGCACCAAATCTGCCGACCGCACCAGTTTTGCCAAGAAGTCGCCACCGAGCGTCCATCGGGTGCAACGGCCTTGACCCGGCCCTTGGGTCAGGTCCGATAGAGGAGGCGGTAACCGCAGCGAGGCGATTCGTGATGACTTCCGCCCAATTTCTTAGCGCCTCCGAAGCCGCTGGTCGGCTCGGAGTTTCTGCCAAAGCACTGCGCCTTTACGAGCAGCGCGGGCTGCTCGACCCCATCCGCACCGCGGCGGGCTGGCGAACCTACGGACCTGACCAGATGGCGCGCGCCGCCGAAATCGCGGCGCTGCGCGAGCTGGGCTTCAGCCTCGCCCAGGTGGCGCGGGTGCTGAACGGCGATCTCAAGGGCCTCGAACCCGCGCTGGCGGCACACCAGGGTGTCCTCGAGAGCCGGGTGCGGCAACTCTTTGGCACGATAGAGAAACTGCATGAGCTGAAGGAAGCGCTCGGTCGCGGCAAGGCGCCCACGGCCGGGGAGCTGGCGCATCTTGCGAGCGCGCCCGCGGAGCTTTGCGTGGCGTTCGAGCTTCCCTGGCCTTGGGGCGGCGAGCGCTTCGAACTGAGGCAGGTCCGGCCGCTGAATTACATTGTCGGCCCGCTCGGCAGCGGCAAGACCCGATTGGCGCAGCGCCTGGCCGAAACCCTGCCCGGCGCCACCTTTGCCGGCCTCGACCGATTGACTGACGGCGGTGCCGCTGCGCGGGTTCTCATCGACAACGATCCGGTACTCGGATCGCGGATCGACCGGGCGCTGGCCTGGCTTGTCGAGGATGGGGCGACCGCATCGCCAGCTTTGCTTACCCTGCTTGCTAAGTTGGAATCCAAAGGGTCAGGCCCTATTGTCGTAGACATGATCGAGCAGGGGCTGGAGCAGGCAACGCAGGAGGCCCTGGCAGCCCATCTGCGCCGACGGGGTCCCGCCGCTCGACCGTTGTTTCTGCTCACCCGCTCCAGCGCGATCCTGGATCTCACGGCCGTCACTGGCGATGAAGCAATCATCCTATGTCCGGCCAATCACAGCTCGCCGATGCTCGTCGTCCCCTTCATGGGCGCCCCCGGCTATGAGGCCGTCGCGACTTGCCTTGCTTCTCCCCAGGTGCGGGCTCGCACTGAAGGGGTTATTGCCTGGCGGCCAGCAGTGGCATCGGCATTCGGTCCATCAGGGGAACCGGCGCGCGACAACGAGGCTCTTAGATCTTGATGACGGCGCCGCCATGCAGCATGACTTCCAGGGTTTCCAAATCCTGGGGCGCCACGAAATGCATGGCGAAGCCGCCGGGTACATGTCGGACGACCCTGCCGATGATGCTGCCCAGCGCCAGCACGGTGCCGAGATCGGGCTCGAGGTCGGAAGCAATGGCGGCTCCTGTTTTCGAGACGTTCAGCACGTAGCAATCGTGCCTGCTCCCCGCTTCAGTCAACAACGCCGATGTCGGGTTCCTGGGCTTGAAACGCGCGGCGGACCGGTGGTCGGTAATGCCATACGCCTTCTTGCGGCTGAGCCAATCGATCCTTGCCGACAACACACGGCGTTCCCCCTCGGAAACGTCGATGTCCATCATCAGGACCGCACCGATTTTTCGTCCAACGCGACCGCGCAGCAGGCCAAAGTGCTCGACGTTCACCGCTGCGGCATCGCCCTTTTCGCCACCGCCCAATCCGAGGAACACGATGGTGTCGGAGGTGATGCGCTGGGTGGTTAGCGACGCGGCCTTGGCTGGTCGCCGCCCGTTAGGGCTAGCCCACTTTTCAAGAAGGTAACGCCCCTTCAGGTTCGCAACCAGGGTTGCATATGCCTGCCGAGTCCCGCCCGTTACCTCGGGGGCGAGGTGACTGCCTTGCATTTCTCGAACGCTCCGGCCCGCGACTTCGGGCCGTACAGCCGACTGAAGTCAAAATTGCAAAAATCAATAAGCACATGGAGAACAGGTCAGGCTAATAACACGCAAATTCTTACCGGGAAAAACGTCGCTAATTGTAACAATTTGAGCGGGTTCCCCTGCCTGCGTTCGTCATTGGCGACGGACATCGCCCCCCAACACCGACCAAATATTGGTGGCAGCCGGGTTACACCACGCTCATCCCGCCATCGATGACGATTTCGCTGCCGACGATGAAGCGGGCCTCGTCCGAGGCGAGAAAAACCACCGTGTTGGCAACCTCTCCCGGCTCGCCGAAACGGCCGGCGGGGACCTGGGCGACCGTCGCCTTGGCGACCGCCTCGCGGGCCGCGGCATCGGCGCCCCCCCGGTTGAACTGCAGCGGGGTGGCGATGGGGCCCGGACAGATGACGTTGGCGCGGATGCCGCGTCCGATCAGTTCGCCCGAAAGCGTGCGCGCCAGCGACGCCATGCCGGCCTTGGCGATGGAATAGACATGCGTGGTCGGCGCGCCGAGCCGCGCGTTGACCGATCCCGAAAGGATGATCGAGGCGGGATTGCCGAACAAAGGCAGCAGCGCCTGGATCAGGAAATACGGGCCCTTGAGGTCGATATCGATGAGCCGGTCGAAGCCGGCCTCGTCCCAATCCTCCAGCGGCCGCATGTCAATGATCCCGGCGTTGACGAACAGCACATCGAGCCCGCCCAGCGTCTGGTGCACTTCCGCCGCTACCTGCGCCTGCGCCGCCGCATTGCCGGCATCGGCCTCGATCACCGTGACGCTCGTGCTGAGTTCGGCGCGGGCGGCCGCGATATCGGCCGGCTTGCGGCCGGTGATCGCCACCAGCGCCCCCTCCTCGACAAAACGTTTGGCAGTGGCGAGCCCGATGCCACTGGTGCCGCCGGTGATCAGTGCCCGTTTCCGTTCAAGCCGTCCCATGGTCGCCTCCTCCCGTTTCGGCCGGCCGGAATGCCGCCGCCAGGGAAGGCTACGCGCTTTCGGCGCGCCCGCAAGCTGCCCATTATGGCGCTTCGCCGTTCCGTCTCCGTTCCCGCCATGCTAGGCTTGAGTCTGGTGGCAGGCTGCTGACATTTATTGACGGCGTGCCTATGTATTGGCTTGCCGTGCCGCCCTGCGGCGCGCCCCTCCCAGCACAGACAGTTCGATCCATGGCCTCAGAAGCGAAACGACCGGGCAAGAGCGAATTCTCGATCGACGATTTCATCGGCGAGATCGAGAAGGCCGAAGCCGAGACGCTCGGCAAGCGCCTGCCGCAGGAGCGGCTGAAGAACAAGCGCGCCCTCGATAACGCCGCCCGTCGCGCCGCCGAGCAGGAATCGCGCGGCTTCGGCGCCGATCTCACCGCGCCGCCGCCGGAGAGCCAGGAGGGCGACTCCATCGTTCCGGCCAAGGCCTCCGTCACCCAGCGCACGGCCGCCAAGGGAAAACGCTCGGCCGCGACCGGCATGTCGCTGAAGGCGCCGAAATCGAAGGCCAATTCGGTCGTCCGCCCCACCAATCTCGATGGGTTTGGCGAGGCGCAGCAGGCCGGGTTCGGGCACGTGCCCTCCACCGGCCGCTCGAATCTTGCCGCCGATCCGCGTCGCGGCCAGACCCAGCAGCCGGCGACGATCGGCACCGAGGTCGGCAATGTCGGCATCTCGGCCACCGTCAAGGCGCTCGAAGACATCATCATGCACGGCCGCAAGGAGGTGGAGGGGAACGAGGCCTGGAAGCCCCACCGCCCGATCCGCCCGGCAAAATCCGAGGGCGGCATCCCGTTCCGGCTCGAGACCGCCTACCAGCCCGCTGGCGACCAGCCCACCGCCATCGCCGACCTCGTGGAGGGCATCGCGAACGGCGAGACCGACCAGGTGCTGCTCGGCGTCACCGGCTCGGGCAAGACCTACACGGCCGCGCAGGTGATCGACCGCACCCAGCGCCCGGCCCTGATCCTTGCCCCCAACAAGACGCTGGCCGCCCAGCTCTATGGCGAGATGAAATCCTTCTTCCCCGACAATGCGGTGGAATATTTCGTCTCCTACTACGACTACTACCAGCCGGAAGCCTACGTGCCGCGCACCGACACCTATATCGAGAAGGAATCCACCATCAACGAGCAGATCGACCGCATGCGCCACTCGGCCACGCGCGCGCTGCTCGAACGCGACGACGTCATCATCGTCGCCTCGGTGTCCTGCATCTACGGTATCGGCTCGGTCGAAGACTACACCGCCATGACCTTCGACCTGCGCAAAGGCCAGAAGGTCGACCAGCGCGAACTGCTCCGCTCGCTCACCCAGCTGCAATACAAGCGCGGCGACGCCGGCTTCGTCCGCGGCACTTTTCGCGTTCGCGGAGACACAGTCGAACTCTTCCCTGCTCACTACGAAGACGCGGCCTGGCGGATAACCCTGTTCGGCAACGAGATCGAATCCATCGCCGAATTTGACCCTCTCACGGGAAAAAAATCCGGCGACCTGCTCTCCATCCGCGTCTTCGCCAATTCGCACTATGTGACGCCGCGCACCACCATGACCGGCGCGATAAAGCTCATCCGCCAGGAGCTCGCCGCCCGCCTGCAGGAGCTCAACGGCGCCGGCCGCTTCCTCGAGGCGCAGCGGCTGGAGCAGCGCTGCCTGTTCGATCTCGAAATGATGGAAGCCACCGGCTCCTGCGCCGGCATCGAAAATTATTCGCGTTACTTCACCGGCAGAAACCCCGGCGAGCCGCCGCCGACGCTGTTCGAATACCTGCCCGACAACGCGCTGGTCTTCGTCGACGAAAGCCACGTCACCATCGGCCAGCTCGGCGCCATGTATCGCGGCGATTTGCGCCGCAAGGCCACCCTCGCCGAATACGGGTTCCGCCTCCCCTCGGCCATGGATAACCGCCCGCTCCGCTTCGAGGAGTGGAACGCCATGCGCCCGCAATCGGTCTATGTCTCGGCCACCCCCGGCAAATGGGAGATGGAAGCGGCCGGCGGCGTGTTTGCCGAGCAGGTGATCCGCCCCACCGGCCTCATCGACCCGCCGGTCGAAATACGCCCGGCCAAGACGCAGGTCGACGACGTGGTGGACGAGATCCGCAGCGTCACCAAGGCCGGCTACCGCACGCTGGTGACCGTCCTCACCAAGAAGATGGCCGAGGACCTCACCGAATACATGCACGAGCAGGGGGTTCGCGTCCGCTACATGCACTCCGACGTCGATACTCTCGAGCGCATCGAAATTATTCGCGATTTGCGTTTAGGTGCGTTTGACGTCCTCATCGGCATCAACCTCCTCCGCGAAGGTCTCGATATTCCCGAATGCGCCCTCGTCGCCATCCTCGATGCCGACAAGGAAGGTTTTTTGCGCTCAGAAACCTCATTGATCCAGACCATCGGCCGCGCCGCGCGAAACGTCGATGGCCGGGTGGTGCTCTATGCCGACACCATCACCGGCTCGATGGAACGCGCTTTGGCCGAAACCAGCCGCCGCCGCGAAAAGCAGGTTGCCTACAACACCGAGCATGGCATCACGCCGCAAAGCGTAAAGTCCAACATCAAGGACATCGTGGATTCCGTCTACGAGAAGGACCACGTCACCGTCTCCATTGGCAAGGGCCGCGACGGCAAGGAAAAGATCGAAGTCGGCGCCAATCTGGCCGCGGTGATCAAGGACCTTGAGCGCGAAATGCGCGAGGCCGCGACGAATCTGGAATTCGAGCGCGCGGCGAAGCTGAGGGACGAGATCAAGCGGTTGAGGGAGATGGAGCTGGATACGCTGGAGGCGAAGGGGGAGTAGCCCCATCCATGTGGATAAAGCTCTGGCAGAGAAGTCATGGCAAGGGCTTTGCAGGTTAGACAGTTGATCGCCTAGC
>DATJHO010000073.1:0-17178 GCA_035493835.1 Devosiaceae bacterium | reverse complement strand
GCGGGCGCGGGCGAGCCTGGGCGAAATTTCGGCGGCGATGGAGGACGTGTTCGGTCGCCACTCAGCCGTGACGCGGGTGATTTCCGGCGTCTATGCCGAAAACTATGCGGGCGACCCGCAATATGTCGCCATGCAGGAGCGGCTCGGCGCCTTCAGGGCGCGGCACGACCGTGCCCCCTCGCTCTTTATCGCCAAGATGGGGCAGGACGGGCATGACCGCGGCGCCAAGGTGATCGCGACTGCCTTCGCCGATCTCGGTTTCGACGTCACCATGGGCGATCTGTTCGAGACTGCGCCGGAAGTGGCGGCGCATGCGGGCGAGTTGAAGGTCGATGCGGTAGGGGTTTCCTCGCTGGCGGCCGGGCACAAGACGCTTGTGCCGGAGTTGATCGGGGAGTTGCGGGCGCTGGGGCTCGGCGAAGTGACGGTCGTCGTCGGCGGCGTCATTCCCGAGCAGGATTATGAGTTCTTGCGCGAGGCCGGGGTGGCCGAGATTTTCGGGCCGGGGACCAATGTGCTCGAAGCGGCGTTCTCGGTGCTGAACCAGATCGAGGGGAGGATTTCCAACAGATGATGTTCTTGGCCAAAGCCCCCTCACCCGCCTCCCGGCACCCTCTCTCACGAAGGGAGAGGGAAGCCGCCGCGCGGTCTGGGCTCTTTCTTCCTTCTCCCCTTATGGGAGAAGGTGGCGCGCAGCGCCGGATGAGGGGGGAGCCATGATCGGCCGCCTCAACCACGTCGCCATCGCCGTCCCGGACCTAGCCTCGGCCGCAGCGAAATATCGCGACCTGCTCGGCGCCGAGGTGAGTGAGCCGCAGGTGTTGGCGCAGCATGGCGTCACGGTGGTGTTCGTGCTGCTTCCCAACAGCAAGATCGAGCTGATGCAGCCCTTTGGTGAGCAATCGCCTATCGGCAAATTTCTGGAAAAGAACCCGGGCGGGGCAATCCATCACCTCTGTTTCGAGGTGAACGACCTTCAGGGCGCGGCAGAAACGCTGGTCAAGGGAGGGGCGCGGGTGCTGGGCGAGGCAAAGATCGGCGCGCATGGGCTGCCGGTGCTGTTCCTTCATCCGAAGGATTTCGACGGCGCGCTGATTGAGCTGGAAGAGGTCAAGCCAGAGTTCGAGCCGGTCTGACGATGACGCGTTATGTCGCGTTGCTCTACAGCATCGTCCTCACCCCGGAGAAGCGTGTCTCGACCGCCGATCTTGTTGGCATTGCCGATGCAGCAGGGTTTTCTACGCCCAAGACATTGCTCGCCACCGGCAATTTGCTGTTCGAAGCGCCGGATCAGGACGAGTCGACCCTTGAGCGGAAGCTGGAGGCGGCGTTCGAGGCGCGGTTCGCAAAGCCGGTGCCGATCATCGTACGACGGGCCGACGATTGGCTGACGCTGGTTGCGGGCAATCCGTTTCCCGAGGCCTCAACGCGTGACGGCAAGCTGGTCGCGGTCCGCGTACAGCGCGATCGGCTGAAGGCAGAAGCGGTCGAGCAACTCATGCCTTTGTTGGAGACGGGCGAAGAGATCCAAGTGGTCGATGGAAACCTCTGGGCCAGCTTTCCGGTCCAGAGGTCGACGACGCGGTTGCTGCGCGCCATGACCCCCAGGCGTCTCGGCATCGGCACGCTGCGCAATTGGAACACCGTGCGCAGGATTGGCGAGGCACTCGGCGGATAATCCAGACCGTGATCCAGTTCGATGGATGGTGCGGCCCATGTCCACGCGGGCGCGGCTTTGCTGAAACGCAACAAACCGAGATTCCCGCCTTCGCCGGAATGAGGGGCTTTTCGCGCGGATTAAGTGGGTTTGTGGAGAGACCGTGCGATTCCACCGCGTCATTCCGGATACACGACGTTATTCCCGCGAAGGCGGGAATCTCTGTGTGTTCAGCGAAACGGATAATGCTCTAGCACTTCAGCCGAACAGCTTCTCCGCCAGCTGGATGAAAGCCTTGCCGCGCTCCTCGAAATTCTTGAACTGGTTGTAGCTGGGCGCGGCGGGCGACAGTAGCACGGTGTCGAAGCGGTTTTTCCTCGAGGCGAGGGCTTCCATGGCCGCCTCTAGATCGGGGGCTTCCAGCACTTCGATCTCGGGGGCGGCAGCGTAGGTGGCGGTGGCCAGCCGGTCGCCGGTGACGGGGAGCGTCACCAGCAGCTTGACGCCGCGGCTCGCGAGCAGGCCGGCGAGTTCGGCATAATCCTGGTTGCGCTCGTGGCCGCCGGCGATGAGGGCGATGCGCTGGTTGGGGTAGGCAGCGAGCGCGGCCTTGGTCGCCTCGGGCGTCGTCGAGATCGAATCGTCAATGAAGAGCTTGCCGCCGATCTCGTGTTCTTCGAGCCGGTGCGGCAGGGGGCGGAACTCGTTGATGCCCTTGATGATGCCGTCGATATTTGCCCCGGCAGCGAGCGCCAGTTTGGTGGCGAGCCGGGCATTGTCGAGGTTGTGCTCGCCCTTTAGGCGCGACTTTCCGACCACCGAAGCGATGCGATCGGCAATGAAGGGCGCGGGCTCGGGGAGGATGCGGGCCTTGTTTCGCACGGCCTCGAGCACCAGCGGATTGTGTTTGGCGCCTTCACCCAACCCTACGGGAAAGTCGCGGTCGCGGTCGATGAGGTTGAGCTTGTCGGCATAGTAGTGCTCAACGTCGCGGTGCCAGTCGACGTGCTCGGGATAGAGATTGGTCACGCCGGCAATATCGGGCGTAAAGGCCATGTCGGCGGTCTGATACGAGGAGAGCTCGAACACGACGGTCTGGTGCAACGCCCCGATGTCGAGAGGTGCAAGGCCGACATTGCCGGCAAGCCCCGCATCGATCCCGGAATGAACCAGCATCAGGTGGACGAGGGTTGCCGTCGTCGATTTGCCCTTGGTGCCGGTGATGGCGATGACTTTTGTGCCCTCGCGAAAAACCTCGCCCCAGAGATTGAGGTTGGAGGTGACGACAATGCCCGCCTCGCGCGCCATGGCAAAGATCGGCCGATAGCGCGAGACGCCGGGGCTCTTCACGATGGTGGCGAACTTTTTGGACCTGACCGCTTCCACGAGGTCGGCGGGGGCGATCACTTCGGCGTCCGGAAGGTCGACTTCGCCGGAATCGACGGTGACGTAGACCTTGGTTGCGGGCGAGCGCTCCTTGAGAAAGGTGCGGGTCGAGTGCGCCTCGCGGCCGGCGCCATAAAGCAGCACGGGTGCATCAAAACGCATGCGCAAGCCTCGTCTCAATGTCGGCGGGGATATGGTGTTCGGCGCTGTCGGTCATGAGCTCGTCGACCGCCTGCTCGAGCCGGTCAGCACCGTACTGCTCGATGAGCTCGGGTTTTAGTCTCGAAACAATCGCGGCATCCGCCCATTCGGCGCGCTTCGTCAGTTCGTAGAGGCAGGCGGCGGCTTCGAGGATTTCCCCGACGCACTCCCACGGCTTTTGCCCGGCAAGGCCGGTCAGCTCGCGATAGGAACCCTCATGATGCGGGTTATCCAGCAGGTCGGCGCCAAAAATGCCGATGAGCCGATCCTTTGCCATCACTGGCGCGAAGATCAAAAACACAAAATGGCATTTGGGGCATTCCCCGCACCAGAGCGGGCCGTCATGGCCGGAAAGCCGGAAATTGCGGTTGCAGCTCGAAAACACGCGGTCGAAGCGGGTTTCGCGCGCAAAGAGTTTGGCGATCTTCGCCTCGGAATAGGGGCGCAGAAGAGAGAAATAGCCGAGGCCGCCGCCGGTCGCCGACGCGAGCACCGCAGCGATCCGGGCTTCGAACTCCAGCGATTTCGAATATTGGTGGTTCGCCTCGCGGCCGTCGAAAGCGACATTGCCCTCGCTGGCCGAGCGCTCGTTGGAGAGCACGATACTGTTGTAACCAAAGAGCACCGCGCACAGCGCGGCGATCATCGAATTGATCGCCGTCGAGGGGACGTGGCCGTTGTAAAAACCGGGCTGCTGACCGAGGAGGATCATTTCGGCATCGAGCGTGCGGGTGACGTAGAGCGGTGGCCGCTCGATCTTTTCGATCGAGGTGAGGATCGGCCCTTTTGGGTTCACTGCAAACGGCGTGAAGCCGATGCCGGCCTGTCCCAGCAGCTCGACCGAGACCAAGGAGTCCTTGCCGCCGCCGATCGGCAGCAGCGCGCGATCGGGCAGGGGGAGGGGGGAGGCGGGCGGTGCCGTGTCGTCGGGCGCCGTCACGGCAAGCCGGCCGAAGCGCTTCAAATCGTTACGGGCATAGAACTCGCCGAGGCCGTTTTCGTAGACGTCGAGAACGAAGCTGCGCTCCGCCTCGGTGAGGGGAAGCTCGGGCGCCTCGATGCGAAACGGGGCCAGGAGCTTGAAATAGCTGACGCCGAGCACGAACGCGGTGAGGTCGAGCAGTTTCCGGAAGGCAGGCAGGTTCACCGCTTCCTTAACGGATAACTCTGGAAACTGCAGCGTTTCAACGAACTGCAATTCACCCAGCCGGTAGGCGAACCGGGCGATGCCGCCGGTTGCGTCGAACGCCGGACTGTCGATGTGGAAAGTCGAAACGCTCATGTTGGCTCTGACGGCGTGAGTCGCGGGGCACCCTAGAAATAGGGCGTTCGGGGCGGTTTGGGAACCGGCGGCGGACATGAGGGGCGAGTGTGTTGCCTCCCCCCTCCGCAACCCTCCCCGCAAGGGGAGGGTGGCGTCAGTGCCGGTGGCAAAACACCGGATTGGACCCAAGCTAAGCCGGACACCCTCCCCCCTTGCGGGGAGGGTTGGGGAGGGGGTGTTCTGCCTCGAAGCTCAATAAATCCGCACCTGCAGGCGAAGAGTGATTTCCGTGCCGAGGCGCTGGAAGCCGAATTCGCCCATGCTGCACGACCAGGCATTCCCGAGCCGCTCGATGCGGAAGAGATTGTAGCGGGCCGGATCGCTGGAGGGCTTGTTGTGCTGGGCTGCGCCGGCTGCGGCGACGCCGATCACCGGCACGTCGCCCTTTGGCCCTGGGATGGAGTGGATGGTGGAGCGGTGCGTGTGGCCATGGAGCACCATTTCCGCCCCGCTGGTGGCGATCGCGTCGCGAAAGAGTTCCGCACCCCAAAGCCCCTTGCGAAAACCTTTTGCCTCGAGGGTCGGGGGATGGTGGATCATCACCACGCGGAAGTAGCCGCCCTCGCCCAGCAGCTTGAGAATACGCCTGAGCCGGGCGGCCTGGGAGGCATCGAACCGGCCGGCGGAGATGAAGGGCGGGGTGGCGATGGCGCTCGAACAGGAGACGATCGCGACGTCCTCGACCCGGCGCACGAACGGGAACGGATGCTCATCCAAAGTCTCGCCGGAAACATAGTCGCGCCAGCCGGCGCAGGCGCGGGTCAGCGTGCCGCGCAGATAGGCATCGTGATTGCCGGGCGAAACGCAGACCTGCTCGGGCGGCCCGATCTCCTCCAGCCATTCGCCGGCGGCGGTGATTTCGTCGTCGAGTCCCAGGTTCAGCAGGTCGCCGGTGATGCAGGTGAAATCGGGCGCCTGCTCGTGAAGGTGTGAAACCAGCGCCGCCAATGCTTCGCCGCCGAGCGCGGAATGCCGGTTGAGGCGCCAGTTGAGGTAGCCCGTCAGCCGCTTGTTCATGAGTTCGCGCGGCCTCACGGGTGGAAGCGGCGCCAGATGAATGTCAGAAAGGTGTGCGAGCGTGATCATTACAGGCGCGAGGCGCTATCCGGTCTGGCATTAGGGTGGCGAAACTACTGTCGGCCGCGCATATTCCACGGACCCTGTTTCGACCCGGTTACCGCGAGGGCATTCAATGGACAAGTATCGCTGGCACCGGCGTCGTTTGCGGCTCTATCTCAATCTCATGGGTCTCAAGCGGCGGATGACGCTCGGGACCCGGACCATGCTCATCGACGGCGATCGCATCTACCTCATTCGCCATACCTATTCGCCGGGCTGGCATTTGCCGGGCGGCGGCGTGGAGCCGGGGGAGACGATCGAGGCGGCGGCGGCGCGCGAGGTGTCCGAGGAAAGCGGCTACCGGGTTACGGGCAGCATGGAACTCTTCGGCATCTATCTCAACAACTTTGCCACGAACCGCGACCACGTGGCGCTCTTTGTCTGCCGCGAGTTCGAGGAGGCCCGGGCGTACACGGGCGATCTGGAGATCGCCGAGTGCGGCTGGTTCGCGCTCGACGCGCTGCCGCCGGAGACCAGCGACGGCACGCGCCGCCGCCTGGCCGAGGTGTTTTATGGCGCCGGCAAGGAGGCGCATTGGTGAGCGCGCACGTCGTGTTGTGCCACCCAGTGCCAATACCACCACTTCATTCCCGCGAAACCGTCAATGCCCCCGTCCCCGGTGTCATCCCCGCGAAGGCGGGGATCTCCGTTGTTGGGCCGAAGCATCGGGCACGAAAACAGAGATTCCCGCCTTCGCGGGAACCTGGCTGTGCCCTACTTCAAGAACTCCAGCTCCGGCCCGGCAGGGATGATGCGGGTCGGGTTGATCGAGACGTGGCTCCAATAATAGTGCGTCTTGATGTGGTCGAAGTGGACCGTTTCCTTGACACCCGGCACCTCGTAGAGCGCCTTCAGGTAGTGCGACAGGTTGGGGTAATCGGCGATGCGCCGCTTGTTGCACTTGAAGTGGCCGACATAGACGGCGTCGAACCGGACGAGGGTGGTGAAGAGCCGCCAGTCGGCCTCGGTAATCTGGTCGCCTGCGAGGTAGGCAGTCTGGCCAAGGATGCCCTCGATCCAGTCGAGCGAGTCGAACAGGACGTTGAAGGCCTCCTCGTAGGCCTCTTGCGTCGTAGCGAAGCCAGCCTTGTAGACGCCGTTGTTCACCGTGTCATAGACGCGGGCGTTGATGGCATCGATCTGCTCCCGCAGGGGCTCCGGGTAGTAGTCATCGTCATTGCCGGTCAGCTCGTTGAAGGCCGAGTTGAGGATGCGGATGATCTCCGAACTTTCGTTGTTGACGATCACCTGCCGCTTCTTGTCCCAAAGCACAGGCACGGTGACCCGGCCGGTGTAGCTGGGGTCGGCGAGCGCGTAGACCTGCCAGAGAAAGTCCTTGTGGTTAACCGCATCGCCGGTCGACCCGCTCGTGCCGGTAAAGCCCCAGCCGGTCTCGTCGGGCATCTTGGTGTCGGTGACCGAGACCGAAACCAGATCTTCGAGGTTTTTTAGCGCGCGAAAAATCAACGTGCGGTGCGCCCACGGACAGGCGTAGGACACGTACAGGTGATAGCGCCCGGCCTCGGCGGCAAAGCCACCTTCGCCGGAGGGGCCCGCGCTGCCGTCCGGGGTGATCCAGTTGCGGAAGCCGGACTGCCCACGGACGAACCGGCCCCCGGTCTTCTTCGTGTCGTACCAGTCGGTCGACCACTTGCCGTCCACTAGTTGTCCCATGGTTTTGTCCTTTCCGCCTTGTGCGAGGCGGTCTTGCCTGCGCTGCCGGCCCGGAGCGATGCCGAGCGCCCCGGCAAGCTAGCGGTTGAGACCAAAAAGCCAATCCCTCTCACTGTGAACGGTCTCTTGAAAAAACCGGGATCAATACGCAGTTTTTCTGGACGCGTTACCCCCATGGTGCTAATGCCGCTTTCAGGCGTGGAGGCGCCCAGGATGGCAAAGGTTTTTCACGTGACACGACGACACTAGTTCGTCGTTTTGGTTCGTCCTCTCTATTGTTACCGGGACACGTCACATGATCATGCCATCTGAAAACAGCGCCACCCCGCTGGAGCCTCCCCAACGCGGCCAAGCCGTTGCACGTTTCGCTACTCCTGAAGACGATCAATTCGTCGAGGACTTGCAGGCGCTTGCCTTTGGTCCCGGCCGTTTCGCCCGCACCGCGTTTCGCGTGCGTGAGCGCTTCCCCATCGACACAAGTCTCAGCCTCATTGCCGAGATCGGCGGGGTGCCGGTATCCTCAGTATGGATGACGCCGGTCAGCGTGGGCGGCACCAATGGCTATCTGCTAGGCCCGCTGGCGACCGATCCAAAATTTCGCGGGCAGGGCGCGGGCAAGCTCCTGGTGCATGAGGCCTGCCGCATCGCCCTCGAGCGCAATGAAGGCAGCTTCGTGCTACTGGTCGGCGACGAGCCCTATTACGGGCCGCTCGGCTTCGCCAAGACCACGCACGGCGCCATCCAGTTCCCCGGCCCAGTCGATCCAGAGCGGGTGCTGCTCCACGCGGCCGATCCCGCGCTGGCGTCAACGCTCAGCGGGCCGATCGCCGCATTCCGTAAACCGGCTGCTGCCCAATAGCTACTTAGGTGAAAACAGATAGACGCTCCTGCAATTGAACCTTGCAGGCGCGTCATTTTGTCGTGATTGTAGCATTTAATTGTTTCCGAATGCATCTGGGGACTCATGCTGGCCTTCGGTGACGACCTGATTGCACGAATCAGCAAGCGGCTGCTCGCCCTTCCCGAAGCGGTGGACGAGGAGGATTCGTTCACGCCCGATTGGATGCCGGACGAGCCGCCAAATCGCCCGCCCGTTCCGGCGGCGGTGCTGATTGCCCTGGTTGATCGCCCTGCCGGAATTTCCGTGCTCTATACCGAGCGGTCGGCGGGGCTCCGGAGTCATTCCGGCCAGGTTGCCTTCCCCGGGGGCAAGATCGATGCGAGCGATACCGATGCTGCGGCCGCGGCCTTGCGCGAGGCGGCCGAGGAAGTGGCGATGCTGCCGGCCGAAGCGCGGGTCCTCGGCTTTTTGCCGAACTATTTCACCGGCACCAATTACCTGATCACCCCCGTCGTGGCGGAGGTGCGGCCATCGCGCCCGTTCCTCCCCAATCCCGGCGAGGTCGAAATGGTGTTCGAGGTGCCGCTCGAACGGCTGGCGAGGCCCGAGACCTACCTCACCATGCGCATCTGGCGGGGCGGCATCGAACACACCACTTGGCAGATCGATCATGCGGGACACCGGATTTGGGGCATTACCGCCAATTTGACGCGGCGCTTCTACGAACTTGCGTTGGCCGGAGATCGCCGATGGTGAGTCGGGGGCAAATGGCGCGACGGCTCAAGAGCGCCTCCTGGCTCGCCGATGCCGATACGCAGGCTCTGTTTTCACTGCTCGATGGCGAGGGGCAGCGAACTCGGGCGGTCGGCGGCATCGTTCGCGACACCCTGCTCGGGGTGCCGCGCGATGACAGCGAGGTCGATTTCGCAACCGAACTGTTGCCCGAGGAAGTGATGGCCCGCGCCGAGCGGCGCGGTGTTGCCGCCTATCCCACTGGCATTGCGCACGGCACCGTCACGTTGAAACTCAACGATCGGCTCGCCGAGGTGACGACCCTGCGCGAGGATGTCGAGACCGATGGCCGCCACGCGGTGGTAAGGTTCGGCACCGATTGGGCGCGGGACGCCGAGCGCCGCGACTTCACCATCAACGCGCTTTACGCGGACATGTTTGGCGATCTGTTCGATCCGCTGGAGGGTGCCGCCGATCTCACCGAACCGGTCATCCGCTTCATCGGTGATCCGGATCGCCGCATCGCCGAGGATCGCCTGCGCGTCTATCGCTTCTTCCGCTTCTCGGCCAGCCATGGGGGGGAGCGGTTCGACCCCGATGGGCTTGCGGCGGCCCAGCGGGCAGCCGGAACCCTGGGGGGGCTTTCCGCCGAGCGGGTAGGGGCCGAAATGCGGCGCCTGCTGGCTCTACCCAAGGTGGTGACGACGCTGCGGACGATGCGCGACGCCGGCATCGCCAAGTTCGATGACCTGACGCTGGACCGGTTGCGATCCTATGGGATCAAGGTGATGCGGCCGAATTTTCCGGCCCGGCTGGCGCTCATCCTCGCAGTCGAAGACGCAGCCGAGATGCAGGCACGCTGGCGCCTCTCCAATGAGGAGATGGCGCGGGCCCAGGACATTCTGACGGTGGCGCGCTTGCTCGAGGAGTTGCGGGTTCATGAGGCAGCCTATCGCTATCCCGCCGCGCTTGCCGACGGGGTTGAATTGGCGGCGGTGCTGGCGGGCTGGACCGAGGCGGGCAAATCGGCCGTATTTGATCAGCTTGCGGGGGTGACGCTCCAGCCGTTCCCCATCAACGGCGGCGATCTGTTGGCGCGCGGCTTCACGCCGGGGCCAGAGATCGGTGCCGAACTGGGGCGGCTCGAGCGCCTATGGATCGAGAGCGGCTTTGCCCTCGATCGCGAGGCGCTGCTGAAAAAGCTGAAGCGGCAGGTCTGACCTTAACCTGTCGCTAATGCTGGCGGGCCGGCTGATCGTCCACGATCCGTTGCTTGATCCGCTCGATCATTTCCGGGCGAACCACCGTCTCGTCGTGCACCGTCCGCAGGTGGTCCGCGGCGCGCCGCACGATTTCGGCATTGTTTTCCGCCTCGGTGTGCCAATTGCAGCCCGGCACGAGGCAATCATAGCGATGCATCAGTTCCTCCCTTGCGGTGGCGGTGGAAGTCCAAACGCCAGCGCAAGGGCGGGGTTCCGCCGAACTGGTGGTCAGGGCCACCTGACCTCGGGCGGCATGGAGGAAAGGATCGACCTCACATTGCCGCCGGTCTTGAGACCAAAGGTGGTGCCACGGTCGTAGAGCAGGTTGAATTCCACATAGCGGCCGCGGCGGACCAGCTGCTCGTTGCGGTCGGCTTCGGTCCAGGGCGTTTCAAAATTGCGGCTCACCAGTTTGGGGTAGACGTCGCGAAACGCCTTGCCCACGTCCTGCGTGAAGGCAAAGTCGGCGTCCCAATCGCCCGAGTTGTGGTGGTCGTAGAAGATGCCGCCGATGCCCCGCGGTTCCTTGCGGTGGGGAAGATAGAAATACTCGTCGCACCACTGCTTGTAGCGGGCGTAATCAACGCCGGGATGGGCGTCGCAGGTCGCCTGCATGGCGGCGTGAAAATCGATCGTGTCCGGATCCGTCTGGGTCCGCCGCCGATCGAGCACCGGCGTCAAATCGGCGCCGCCGCCGAACCACCATTTCTGCGTGACGATCATGCGGGTGTTCATGTGCACGGCTGGCACATGGGGGTTCCAGGGGTGGCCGATAATGGAAATGCCGGAACTCCAAAAGGCGGCATTTTCCTCGGTGCCCGGCATGTTCTTGGCGAAATCGGCGGAGAAATGGCCATGCACGGTCGAGATGTGGACGCCCATCTTCTCAAAGACGCGGCCGTGCAGCATCGACATCTCGCCGCCGCCGCCCTCGGGTCGCGTCCAGGGTTCGCGCTCGAAGCGGCCGGCAGGACGGTCGGCGAGGGGGCCGGTCAGCCTGTCTTCCAGCGCTTCGAGTTCGGCGACGATCTGGTCGCGCAGGTCGCGAAACCAGGCGTTGGCTCGGGCCTTGCGCGCTTCCATGAGGGCGTCGGCGGCGTTATCGGCAGTATCGTTCATATCAAGCCCTTGAATTGGTCTGTCTGGCGTTTGGCTTCTCCCAGAATCAGGGTCGCCGCGAGGGCGACATTGATCGAGCGCAAACCCTCCTGCATCGGAATGCGTATCCTCACATCGGCCTGCGCCGCGACCGATTCCGGCACGCCGGCGCTCTCACGTCCGACCATCAATATATCCTCCGGCCGGTACTCGGCTTCATAGGCCGATTGGCTGGCCCTGGTGGTAAGCAGCACAAGCCGACGCCCCGCCTGACGCCGCCAGACATCAAAATCGCCATAGCTGCTGTGCTCCAGGAACTCGGAATGATCGAGATAGTCGAGCGCCCCCCGCTTCAGGGTCCTTTCGGAGAATGCAAAACCCGTGGGATGGATGATATGGAGCCTTACCCCGAGGCAGGCGCCCAGGCGCAATAGTGTACCTGTATTCTGCGGGATATCGGGCTGGTAAAGGGCGAGTTCGACGGGCATTCCTGATGGTGTCGGGGTCGGTTGAAACGGGGCATTGAGCTTGCGGTCGGTATACTGGCGGACAACTGCAGAGTCACGCCCTGCTAGGCTGGACAAGTCAGGTCCCGGGGTGCGAAAAGACCGTGAATCACGCAACCTAGGAAGGGCGAGCGGCGGCGGGTCACGTTTTCCTTGACCAGCCTTGTTTGGCCGACGCGCTGATGGATTGATCGGATGGGGGCCAGCCTTGGCAACTGATGCAACTACTAACCCGACGCCGCATGCCAAGCGGCGGGATTTTCTTTATGTCGCGGCCGGCGCCGTGGGCGCTGTTGCGGTTGGGGCTGCCGTCTGGCCGCTGATCAACCAGCTCAGTCCCGATGCCTCGGTGCTGGCGTTGGCCTCGGTCGATTTCGACCTCTCCTCGCTCGCGCCCGGGCAGGTGGTCACCATCAAGTGGCGGGGCCAGCCCATCTTCATCCGGCATCGGACGCCTGAAGACATCAAGTCGATGGAGGCGGTGCCGCTTAGCGAACTCAAGGACCCCGTGCCCGATTCTGACCGGGTCAAGCAGGGCCATGAGCAGTATCTGGTGATGATCGGCATTTGCACGCACCTTGGCTGCGTGCCGTTATTCGACCAGGGCATGTTCCGGGATGGCTGGTTCTGCCCGTGTCATGGTTCCCAATACGATGCCTCCGGGCGCATCCGGCAGGGACCCGCTCCGCTCAATCTGGTGATCCCGCCATACAAATTCGTGTCCGACACGAAGATCACGATCGGTTAAGGGGCAAAGCGCATGGCCGAGCATCAAGGAAGTTATACGCCGTCGAGCCCGCTGGGAAAGTGGGTGGACGAACGGCTGCCAATCATCAGGTTCACAAAGGAACAGCTGTGGGATTACCCCACCCCCAAGAACCTCAACTACTGGTGGACGTTCGGCGCGATCCTGACGGCGATGCTGGCGATCCAGATCGTCACCGGCATTGTTCTCGCCATGCACTACGTGCCTGAGGCGAGCATGGCCTTCGACTCGGTCGAACTGATCCGGCGCGACGTTGCGGGCGGGCGCATGCTTCAGGCGATCCACGCCACCGGCGCCTCGATGTTCTTCGTCGCCATATACATCCATCTCTTCCGCGGCCTCTATTATGGCTCGTACAAGGCACCCCGCGAAATCCTGTGGATGCTCGGCGTCCTGCTGCTGCTGCTGACGATGGCTGCGGCCTTCTTCGGCTACGTGCTGCCCTGGGGGCAGATGAGCTACTGGGCGGCCACCGTCATCACCAACATTTTTGCCGCGATTCCGGTCGTCGGCGATCCCTTGTTGCAACTGCTTCGTGGCGGCTTTGCGGTCGACAATCCGACGCTGAACCGCTTCTTCTCGCTGCACTACCTGACGCCGTTCATCATTGCCGCGGTCGTGGTGCTCCACATCTGGGCGCTCCACGTGCCGGGCAACAACAACCCGGTGGGCGTGGACGTGAAGTCCAGCCGCGATACGGTGTCCTTCCACCCGTACTTCACGATGAAGGACCTGTTCGCCACCATCGTGTTCTTCATTCCGTTTGCCTGGTTGGTGTTCTTCGCCCCCGATCTGCTTGGGCATCCGGATAACTACATTCCGGCCAACCCGCTGGTGACGCCGCCCGAAATCGTGCCGGAATGGTACTTCCTGCCCTTCTACGCGATCCTGCGTTCGATCGATTTTTCGATCCTGTTCATCAACAGCAAGCTGCTTGGCGTCATCTTCTTCGGCGGTTCCATCCTGATCCTGTTCTTCGTGCCATGGCTCGATCGGTCCAAGGTTCGCTCGGGGACGTTCCGGCCGCTGTTCAAGCCATTCTTCTGGCTGTTCGTTTTGAACTTCATCATGCTGACTTATCTTGGTGCCCAGCCGGCGCAGGGCATTTACGTCGTCCTCAGCAAGGTCGGCGTGGCCTACTACTTCGCCTATTTCCTCATCATCCTGCCGCTCCTATCGCGTTTCGAAGTGCCTCGGCCCCTTCCAGCCAGCATCTCGGAGAGCGTTCTCACCCCGGCGCGCTCGTGACCATCAGGACAACAGCCCAAATGATCCATCACAAGAACATTCTGGCCGCCATCCTGACGAGCCTGATGCTCGCATCCGGGGCATTGGCGCAGGGCACCACGCCGCCGGCCGCGACGCAGCCTTCGGCCCCCGCCGCCAGCGCGTCTTCGCCCTCGGCCGACAACGCTAAGCAAGCTGCTGCACCGGCGGCACAGCCAGCGGCCATGGAGGTCCCCGAAATCCAGCCGCAAAGCTGGTCCTTCGGCGGTATCTTCGGCCGCTACGACCAGAACCAGCTACGGCGCGGTTTCCAGGTCTTCAAGGAAGTCTGCTCGAATTGCCATGCGGCTCACCTGCTCTCGTTCCGCAACCTTTCTGAGCCAGGCGGCCCAGAATACTCGCAAGCCCAGGTGAAGGCGCTCGCCGCCACCTATACGATCAACGATCCCGATGCGCCCGGGGGGAAACGTCCCGGCCTGCCTTCGGACAGCTTCCCTTCGCCCTTTGCCACCGATCAGGACGCGCGCGACGCAAATGGCGGTCTGGTTCCGCCCGACTGGTCCGTGTTGGCCAAGGCCCGGAGCATCTCGCGCCCGTTCCCGTGGTGGATCCTGGATTTCTTCACGGCCTACCAGGAAGGCGGCCCGGATTATCTCCACGCGCTGTTGACCGGGTATCGCGACAACCCGCCGGCCGGCTTCACCCTGCCCGACGGCAAATTCTACAATGATTACTTCCCGAGTCACGCGATCGGCATGCCGCCGCCGCTGAGCGATGGCTCCGTCCAGTATCAGAAGGCCGCGGACGGCAGCACGGTGCCCCTGACCGTGGACCAGTATTCGCGCGACGTCAGCGCCTTCATGATGTGGCTCGCCGAACCAAAGCTGGACCAGCGCAAGGAGACCGGCTTCCGCGTGATCGCGTTCCTGTTGCTGTTCGCGGTGATCTTGTGGCTGGTCAAACGCCGCATCTGGAGCAATGTGGCAGGTCACTAAGCGACCAGCCGCCGAATTTGGAAGGGCCCTGCGGGGTCCTTCTGCGTTTTGGAAGGGGCGTCATCATTTGGGCATGATGTGGGCTAGATTCACGCCTCAACGTTGGTAATTTCGACTCGAGCCATCGGGGAGACCAGCCATGTCCGCAGCCAGAACCGCCATCGCCGCCGCCGAGTTGGCGGTCGCCGCGGTGGGCGTTGCCATCACGCTCAGCCGGCATCCGCTGGTCCGGGCCGGGATCAAGGCGGCGCCGCACCTGATGACGCCGGCGATGAAGCGGGCGGCGGCAATGGCGGCGCTGGATGCCGCCTACGGCGCCGGGACCCTTGTGCGCCGGATCGTACCGCGCAGCCTGATCGACTAGAGCCGTTCATCGTTTTAACGAAATGCTGAACGGCCCCTGTGTCCTTGTTGTGTTGCGCTTCCGAACACCAAAAGTGGTAGCCGCTTTTCCTGACAACGCTCCAGGAGACTGAGGCCCTCGGCCAAAACGGGCTTGCACCCATCGCGATCCTGTGGCGATTGTCTGGTCGCTTCTTCCTCTGCCGAAGGCTCCCATGGCGACCGATCTGAAACTTCTTGTCCGTTCGATCCAGGACTATCCCAAGAAGGGGATCCTGTTTCGCGACATCACTACGCTGATCGAGAATCCGGCCGGATTCCGCGAAAGCATCGAGCGGCTGGCAGAAGCACATCGGAATATCGGCATCACCCATGTCGCGGGGATCGAGGCGCGCGGCTTCATCTTCGGGGCAGGGGTTGCGATTGCACTCGGCGTCGGGTTCGTGCCGATCCGCAAACACGGCAAGCTGCCCGGGCAGACGCTGGGGCAGAATTACGCGCTGGAATATGGCGTCGACACCATCGAGGTCCACGCCGATGTGCTCGGCCCCGGTGACAAGGTGCTGCTGATCGATGACCTGATCGCAACAGGCGGCACGGCGCTTGCCGCGGTGGCGCTGTTGCGGCGCACGGGGGCAACCGTCGAAAACGCGGGCTTCGCCATCGACCTTTTCGATCTCGGCGGCGCCGAGAAGCTGCGGGAGATGGGGGTGAATATCTTCAAGCTCATCGATTTCGAAGGGCATTGAAGGCGATAGCACGAGGGGACTGCGTGCTATATAGCGACACCATTCGACGTCACCCGGCGCCGCTCGGCGCCAATTGCCTCCGAGAGAAATGGCCGACGCTCTAAACCCGCCCGACAAGCTGCTGCGGCAGTCGGGCTATGTCAAGTTCACCACCTCGCGTGTGCTATCCTCGCTGGCCTTCCAGAGCGTGGCGATCGCCCTCGGCTGGCTCGTCTATGACCGCACGCACAATGCTTTTGACCTCGGTTTCATCGGGCTGAGCCAGTTTCTGCCGATGGTCGTGTTGACCTTCGTGGTGGGGCACGTGGCGGACCGGTTCGACCGGCGGCGCATCGGGCTCGTGTGTCAGGTCGTCGAAGCGGCAACCGTTGCGTTCCTTGCTGCCGGCGTCATCGGGGGCTGGCTCTCAGTTCCGCTGATCTTCGGCTCGGTAGCGCTTCTTGGCGCGGCGCAGGCATTCGAGCGGCCGACTATGGCCGCCTTGCTGCCGGCGATCGTGCCGGCGCCTCTGCTGCAGCCAGCGATCGCCACCTCGACCTCGTTCATGCAGTCCGCGCTGGTGCTCGGCCCCTCGCTCGGGGGCCTGCTTTACGGCATCTCGCCCGTGGCGCCGTTTGCGGTCGCAGCGGTGCTCTTCATCATCGCCAGCATTGCCGTGATGGCCGTGGAGCGGCCGGCGCCGATCGGGCGCCGAGAGCCGGTCAGCCTGAAATCAGTGTTCGCCGGCGTCTCCTTCATCCGCGGCAAGCCGGTGATCCTGGGCACGATTTCGCTCGATCTCTTCGCGGTGCTCCTCGGTGGCGCCACGGCGCTGCTGCCGATCTATGCGCGCGACATTTTGCACGCCGGGCCGGAGAGCCTGGGTCTGCTGCGCGCCTCGCCCGCCGTGGGCGCGGTGTTGATGTCGCTGGTCCTGGCGAGGTTTCCCATGCGGCACGGGGTGGGCAAGAGAATGCTGGGCGCCGTCGCGATGTTCGGCCTCGCCACCATCGTCTTTGCGCTCTCGACCAACATCGCGCTTTCGATCGTGGCGTTGTTCACGCTCGGCGCATCCGACACGGTCAGCGTCGTCATCCGCAGTTCGCTGGTGCAACTGCTCACGCCCGACGCTATGCGCGGGCGGGTCAACGCCGTGAACTCGTTGTTCATCGGCACCTCGAACCAGCTCGGCGAGTTTGAATCCGGCATCGTCGCCGGGCTGATCGGCGCTGTGCCGGCCTGCGTGGTCGGCGGCATCGGCACGCTTTTGGTGGTGTTGCTGTGGACCCGGCTTTTCCCGGATCTGCGCAAGGTGGATAC
>DATJHO010000072.1:0-20891 GCA_035493835.1 Devosiaceae bacterium | reverse complement strand
GGGTCGTGCATGCGAGTTCCGTAAAATCGGGCTTTAAGCCGTAGCTGGCGTCCGCAATCTATTGACGCGGCGGATGCTGTTGCAAGGCCTGTTGGCGTCGCCGTCTCCGACAATTCGGGCGGAAACCGAGCAGCAAAAAGGCATCGTCGGAATGCCTGCAGAGCATGAAATCTCGTTTAGAACTGAAGCCGTATTCTGTCTCTGCGACGCGTCGAATTGCGTCATAAAAGTGTCGCCCGGCTCTAATAGTGGTCGCGCCATAGTTCCACCCGGGCACCCATCCTGATGAAGGCATCTTCTGGCCGAACGGCGATTGCCGCCGTCGACACGGCTGGGCTCGGGCTCAGCTATAATAAAGTATCGATTCTGAGCGGGATCGATCTGTCGCTGGCCAGGGGCAAAACGCTGGCGCTGCTTGGGCCTTCGGGCTGCGGCAAGACCACACTATTGCGCCTGGTCGCAGGTTTGCTCGCCCCCGATACCGGATCGATTACTTTGGACGGGCGCGTCGTGGCGGATGCCGCGACCGGGACTTTCGTGCCGCCGGAAAAGCGCGGCCTCGGCATGGTATTTCAGGATTATGCGCTCTGGCCGCATCTGAGCGTCGGGCGCAATGTCGCCTTCCCGCTCGAGATGCGCGGGGTCGGCCGGGCCGAGCGCGACGAACGGGTCGCCCGGGCACTCGATCGGGTCGGGCTTGCCGGTTTTGGTGGGCGCAACCCGGGTGAGCTCTCCGGCGGGCAGCAGCAGCGCGTCGCGATCGCGCGCGCCATCGTGGGCGAACCGGCGCTGGTGCTGTTCGACGAGCCGCTTTCCAATCTCGACCGCGAACTGCGCGAAACCATGGTCGAAGAACTTGCCTTGCTGCTGTCGCGGCTCGGGCTGACCGCGATCTATGTGACGCACGACCACAGCGAGGCGTTTACCCTGGCCGACGAGGTCGCGGTGATGCGCCGGGGCGAGATCGTGCAACTAGCCTCGCCCGAGATGCTGGTCGATAGCCCTGCAAGCCCAGGAATCGCCGAATTCCTCAAGCTCGGCGCGGTGGCGCCGCTCGAATATCGCGACGGCGCCTTCTGGATTGCGGGCGCGGGCGTCCGGCTCGATGCCGACGCCGATGCCCCGCCGCCGGCCAACGCCGCAAAGGTCCTGTTGGCGCGCGGCGCCGTGCGGCTGGTCGGGCCGGGCGCAGACGCCGTGCCCGGGCGCGTGATGCGCTCGCAGTTCCGCGGCGACGGGCACCTCGCCACCGTCCGCGTCGGCAATGAAATTTCGCCGCTCGAGCTGCAATTGCTCAGCGACGTCCGCTTAGAGGCGGGAGAACACGTGGGGGTGAGGATCGAGCCCCGGCGTTTACGCTGGTTCACAGCCGATTAAGCATCGATCCCAGGGAGTTTCCGCATGCTCAAGTCAATCATCGGTGTCGGTATGCTCGCCGCAGCGAGCATTTTCGCGACCTCCGCCGCCTATGCCGACATCACCGTCTATACCGCAGGTCCGCAGGACCTGATCGATACGCTCTCCAAGGGCTTTACCGCCAAGACTGGTATCAAGGTCAACGTCTTCCAGGCGACCACCGGCAAGGTCATGGCCCGCATCGAGGCCGAGGCGTCGAACCCCAAGGTTGACGTGCTGATCTCGGCGTCCTGGGACACCGCAACTTCCTTCGACAAGCGCGGCTGGCTCGTCGACTACACCAGCCCGAATGCGGCCAATGTTCCGGATTTCCTCAAGACCAAGGACGCCGTCGCGCAGGGCGTCTCGGCGCTGGGCATCGCCTGGAACCCCAAGAGCAACACCCCCGAGCCGGTCGAGTGGGCCGATCTCACCAAGCCGGCGTATAAGGATCTGGTGACCGTTCCCGATCCGGCGCAGTCCGGCTCCAGCTTTGAGCTCGTCGCCGCGCTCGAAGGCAAGGACGGCTGGAAGCTGTTCAAGGGCCTCAAGAGCAACGGCGCGATCGTCGCCGGTGCCAATGCCGACGCCCTCAACCCGGTGATGCAGGGCGCCAAGGCTGCCGTGTTCGGCGCAGTCGACTACATTTCGCTCGCCAGCGAGGCCAAGGGCGAGTCGATCAAGGTGATCTTCCCCAAGTCGGGCACCGTGATCGCGCCGCGTCCGGCCATGATCCTCAAGTGGTCGAAGAACCAGGACCAGGCCAAGCAGTTCATCGACTACATGTTGTCGGACGAAGGCCAGGCCGCGGTCGCCGCCGACTACCTGATGCCGGCCCGTACCGATGTGAAGGCCAACCGGCCGCTCATCAGCCAGCTCTCGCTGCTCAAGTACGACGTCAAGTCGGTCTATGCCTCACGCAAGGACACGCTCGCCGCCTTCGCCGACACCTTCAAGTGATCGGTTGAAACGATGAAGACGAAGGGTCGCGTCGGCGGGGCAACGCCGGCAGTTTGGGGCGCGGCGGCGGGACTTGTGCTCGTCGTCGCGGTACCCTTCGTCTTCATCATCCTGCAAGCCATATTTCCGCAATTGGGAAGCGGCTCACTCGCCGCCCCGTTCAGCGAATTCGCCGCGACACTCGGCGATGGGGCGCTGGTCGGCATGGCGATCAATACGGTGCTGCTGGGCGCCGGCGTGGTGGTGCTTTCGGCCATGGTCGCGGTGCCGCTGGCCGTCTGCCGGGCGCTGTTCCGCGTGCCGCTCGCCGTGCTCTGGGACGCGATCCTGCTCGTTCCGTTCATGATCCCGCCCTATATCGCGACCCTCGGCTGGATCATGACGCTGCAGCCGCACGGGTATCTGCAGCAGATCGCGGGGTTCAATCTCGCCTCGTTCCTGTTTTCGCCCGCCGGCATGGTCTTCGTGATGACCTTCAACACACTGCCGGTGGTCTATTTCGCCGTGTCGCGGACCGTCGAGGCCGTGGGGGCTCGCTATGCCGATGTCGGGCGGGTGTTCGGCGCTTCACCGGCCAAGGCGTTCTGGCGTCTCACTCTGCCGTTGGCAACGCCCGGGCTAGCGGGGAGCCTGCTGCTCGTTTTCGCCATGGCCATCGAGGAATATGGCACGCCCGCGGCCCTCGGCCGCACCGCGGGGTTCCAGGTGTTGGTGACCGGCATTGACCTGCGTATTTCCGATTGGCCGATCGACCTGCCCGGCGCGGCGATCCTGTCGCTGCTCCTGGTGTGCCTCTCCTTCATCGCCTTCCTGCTGCAGCGCCAGGTGCTGAAGCGAGGCTCCTACGTGACGACGGGCGGCAAGCCGCAGGCCAAGGACAAGCGCCCGCTCGGCCGATGGGCGGTGCCGGTTGTTGCTGGCTTTGCGCTGGTTGCGGTCCTCGCAACGGTCGCGCCGCTCCTCGCCATCGTGCTGACGGCGCTGTCAAAAACCCTTTCGGGCGGATTGGCGCCCGGCAATTTCGGCTTCGACAATTTCCGCGCGATCCTCAATGACGGCGCCGGGGCACTCGAGGCGCTGGTCAATTCGCTGCTTTTGGGCATTGCGACCGCGCTGGTCACGGGCCTGCTCGGCGCCACCGCCTCCTATGTGGTGGTAAAAACTCGGGCCCGCGGCCGCTTCCTGCTCGATGCGCTGACGGTTTTGCCCAACGCGCTGCCGGGTATCGTCGTCGCGGTGGGGCTGATCCTTGCGTGGAACTTTCCGGGCCTGCCGATCACGCCCTACAACACGCCGCTCATCCTGCTTCTCGCCTATTGTTGCATCCTTTTGCCCCAGCCGGTGCGCTATGCTACGGCGGCCCTACAGCAGATCGGCGACAACCTCGAGGCCGCGGCGCGCGTCTCCGGCGCCAACGGGCTAGTCGCCTTCGTGCGCATCGTGCTGCCGCTGATCGGGCCGAGCCTTGCCGCCTCGATGCTCCTGGTGTTTGCCGTCGCCTCGCGCGAACTGGTGGCCTCCATCGTTATCGCCCCGGTTGGCATGCAGACGATCTCGACCTTCATCTGGCAGCAGTTCGAGCAGGGCTCGATCGGGCTCGGCATGGCGATGGCTTTTATTGCAATCCTGGTCACGACCATGCTGCCGCTCGCCGCACTGGCGCTGTTACGCCGAGGCGGCGCCGTCGAGGTCTAGCTGAATAGCGGTTGAATGCCGGGCCGACATTGTATTTTTCTCTGCAATTGCCCGTCTTTACCCCGACATGGCGGCCCCATAGGATGCGTCGCAAAGCCTGGGGGCTTGGGGGGAGAAGATCATGACGGGGCTGGTCCGGTTCGTCTTGGCGCTTTGCGTTGCGCTGGTGCTGGGGGTAGGCGCATCGGCCGCTGCCGAGCGGGGGATCACCCCGCTGCCGGGGACCGACCTGCCGGGCTTCGACTATTCGGTGCTGAAGGGCACAACGCTGCAGAACTGCGAGGCGGCGTGCCAGGGCGACAATATCTGCCGCGCCTTCACCTTCAACACCAAGGCGCGCTGGTGCTTTCTCAAGAGCGGTGTCGGCCAGCCCGCGCCTTTTGCCGGCGCCTCCTCCGGCAAGATCAGCATGTCGCCGAGCCCCGAAGCAATTGCCGATGCGCGCAAGGCCGAGCTGCCATTCCCGCCCGATACCCTGCTGCAGGAAGCGCGCGAGTTCGCCGCCGGCCTGCCGCAGAGCGATACCCCGCCCTCGGGCGCCGTCTTTGCCGATCTCGTCGCTTCCGGTGATGCGTCGGCGGCTAGGGCCAACCCGGCTGGCGCGATGACCTCTTATCGGCAGGCCCTCGCCCTCGTTCAGACCGATCCGGCTGTCTGGATGAAGCTCGCCGGCGTGGCGCTTGCGCAGGGCGATGCCGAGGCGAAGAAGCCCGATTCGAGTACCCTCTCCAACCTGGCGCAAACGGCGACCGACGCCTCGCTCAACGCCTTCCTCATGGCGGAAACCCCGGCGGACCGGGCGCGTGACCTGGGTGCGCTGGCGCATGCGCTGGAGCTGCGGCAGATGTGGAAGGAAGCGATCGCGACCTACCGCACCAGCCTGTCGCTCGTCGATGACGCCGCGCTCGAGGCCCGGCTCGATGCGGCGGTGGCGCAGCACGGTTTCCGCGTCACCGCGAACTCGGTGGATGCCGATGCGGCGAGCCCGCGCATCTGCGCCACGTTTTCCGATGCCCTGCCGGCCGGCGGCAACGATCTTTCGGCCTATGTCGCGGTCGAGGGTGCGCCGCAGATCGCGGTCGAAACCGAGCAGAGCCAGATCTGCATCACCGGGGTCGAGCACGGCCGCCGCTACCATGTCCGGC
This sequence comes from Devosiaceae bacterium, assembly GCA_035493835.1. Taxonomy (GTDB): domain Bacteria; phylum Pseudomonadota; class Alphaproteobacteria; order Rhizobiales; family Devosiaceae; genus DASZTU01. Next base: position 15,696 of record DATJHO010000072.1, on the reverse strand, counting down.
TGCGGGCGGGGCTCCCCTCCGCCGACGGCGAAAAGCTGATCAAGGACGTCGATCTCAATCTCTACGTTCCCGACCGCAAGCCGTTCGTTGCCTTCGCCAACAACGCCTATGTGATGCCCGCCGGCCTCGGCGGCGGGCTTCCGATCAGCTCGGTCAACGCCAAGACCGCCGATGTCGTGATCTACCGGATCGGGGACCGCTCGATCGCAACCGCCGTGCGCAATGGCACTTTTGGCGGCACGCTCGACCAATATTCGGCGCAGGACGTAGCCGATACACAGGGCGAAAAGGTCTGGGCCGGGCAGGTCGATTTGGCGCAGGGCGCGCCGAACGCCACCTTGATCACTGCCATTCCGGTCGGCCAGGTTCTGCCCAGCATGCAGCCCGGCGCCTATGTGGCGACAGCCAAGGTTTCGGGAAGCAACGCGGACTCGTCCGACAGTCTCGCGACGCAGTGGTTCATCGTCACCGATCTGGGCCTCAGCACGGTTTCGGGCGATGACGGCATCCACGCCTTCGTCCGGTCGCTCACCAGCGCCAAGCCTGTCGAAGGGGCGCATCTCCGGCTCGTCGCCGTCGATAACGAAATTCTCGGCGAGGCGACCACCGACGCAAGCGGCGAAGCGAGCTTTGCGCCGGGGCTCGCGCGCGGCGAGGGCGGCCGTGGCCCACAGCTGCTCGTGGCCGAGACGAACAAGGGCGACTACGCCTTCCTCGATATCTCAAAGCCCGCCTTTGACCTGACGGATCGCGGCGTCGACGGCCGCGCCTCGCCGGGGCCTCTCGACCTGTTCGCGACCACCGAACGCGGCGTCTACCGGCCGGGCGAAACCGTGTTCCTGACCGCGCTCCTGCGCGACACCCACGCCAAGGCGGTGGCCGGCCTGCCGCTCACCATGAACATCGAGCGGCCGGATGGTGTCGTGAGCACCCATGAGGTGCTGAAGGACAAGGGCGCAGGCGGTTATTTTGCCGCCGTGCTGCTGCTCAAGGAGGCGATGCGGGGGGCCTGGCACGTCAAGCTCTATGCCGATCCCAAGGCCGCGCCGCTTTCGGACACGAGCTTTCTCGTCGAGGATTTCGAGCCGCAGCGGCTGGCCTTTGACGTCACCGCCCCGGATGGCCCGATCGCTGTCGGCACGGCAATGCCAATCACGGTCGCCGCAAAGTATCTTTACGGGGCGACCGCGCCGAATTTGGCGATACAGGCGGATACGGTGGTGCGGGCGACCAGCTCTCTTGCAGGCTATCCGGGCTACAGCTTTGGCCGCCTCGACGACGATTTTGCCAATGATCGCGAGTCGCTCGGCACCATCGGCACCACCGATGAGCAGGGCAATGCCACCGCCGATGTGGTGCTGCCGCAACCGACGGAAACCACCCGCCCGCTCGAGGCCGACATCCTGCTCAGCCTCGTCGATACCAATGGCCGTACCGTCGAGCACAGCCTGACGCGGCCGGTGCTGGCCGATGTCGACCGGATCGGCATCAAGCCGAATTTCAGCGCGGATGGCCTCCCCGAGGGGAGCGAAGCCGGCTTTAACGTGATCGCGGTCGATCCGTCCGGCAAGACCATCGCAAAGCCCGGCCTGAGCTGGACGCTGTCGCGCGTCGAGACCAACTACCAGTGGTTCAGGGAGGGCAGCGCCTGGAAATGGGAGGCGGTGACCACCACGAGCAAGGTCGCGAACGGCACCGTGGACGCGCTCGCCAGCGGGCCGGCAACGGTTTCGGCGACGGTACGATCGGGCCGCTACCGGCTCGAAGTGGATAGCGCCGGCGACAAGCCCAGCTCCACCACCTATGAGTTCTATGCCGGCTACTATTATCCCGATGCCGGCACCGATACACCCGACAAGCTGACCGTGGCGCTCGACAAGAAGGCCTATCGCGCCGGCGATACCGCCCATCTCCGTCTCGATCCGCAATTTGCCGGCACCGCGCTGGTGATGGTCGTCGACGACCGCATCATCGACATGAAAGCCGTCGATGTGCCGGCGGGCGGGACCACGGTCGATTTGCCCGTCACAGATCAATGGTCGCCCGGCGCCTATGTCACGGCGACGCTCTACCGCCCGGCAAGCGCCGCCGAAAAGCGCATGCCGTCGCGAGCGTTGGGCCTGGCTTTCGCCGATGTCGATCCGGGCAATCTCAAGCTCGATGTCGGGCTCGACGCGCCCAAGGAGACGCTGCCGCGGCAGGTCTTCACGGCAAAGATCAACCTCGGCAATGTCGCAGCCGGGCAGAAGGCCTATGTCGCCGTGGCGGCCGTCGATCTCGGCATCCTGAACCTCACCAATTTCAAGACGCCGGACCCGGACGGCTGGTATTTCGGGCAGCGCCAGATCGGCGTCGACCTGCGCGATCTCTACGGCAAGCTGATCGATCCGACGCAGGGCATGCCGGGGGCGTTGCGCTCGGGCGGCGATGAGGCGGCGGCGCGGCTCGGCACGCCGCCCGCGACTTCGGTGCTGGTGGCGCTCGATTCCGGCATTGTTGATGTCGGCCCGGACGGCACCGCGACCGTCAGCTTCGATATGCCGGATTTCAACGGCACCGTCCGGCTGATGGCGATGGCCTGGACCGACAGTGCCGTGGGCCATGCCTCGGCGGACGTCATCGTCCACGACCCGGTGGTGGTCAATCTCAGCCCGCCGCGCTTCCTGCGCCTGGGTGACAAGTCGCGGCTTCTGGTCGAGATCAACAATGTCTCGGGTCCGGCTGGCACCTATCGGGTCTCCCTCGATCCCGGTACGGGGCTTTCCACCGATGCCCCCGAGACCAGCTTCGATCTGCCCGCGGGCGGGCGAAAATCGCTCGATCTCAGTCTCACCGGCGCCGCCATTGGCGACCAGCCGCTAAAACTGACAGTCACCGGGCCGACCGGCAATGCGCTGGTCAAGCAGCTGACGCTCGGGGTCCGTGCCGCGAGCGCGGCCGTGACCACCAAGAGCCTGATCTCGATCCCGCCCGGCGCAACGATAAGGCTCGACAAGAGCCGCTTTGCCGGTCTGGTGCCGCACTCGGCGACACTGATGCTGGCGGTGGGGCCGATCGCCCGGCTCGATGTACCGGGGCTGCTCTACGCGCTCGACCGTTACCCCTATGGCTGCGCCGAGCAGGTGACGAGCCGGGCGCTGCCGCTGCTCTACCTCAACGAGGTGGCGCAGATGGTCGGGCTCGGCACCGACGACGCGCTGCGCCAGCGGGTGAAGGACGCCATCGCCGATCTCCTCTCCAAGCAGACTTCCAGCGGCGCGTTCGGCCTCTGGGGACCGGAAGACGACGGGGATGACGATCTCTGGCTCGATTCCTACGTCACCGAGTTCCTGCTGCGCGCCAAGAAAGAGGGCTATGACGTCCCCAAGACGGCGCTCGACATGGCGCTCGACAATCTCGGCAACCGCGTCTCGTCCGCCCCCGACTTCAGCGATGGCGGAGAGGACATCGCCTATGCGCTTTACGACCTCGCCCGCGGCGGCCGCGCCGCCATCGGCGACCTGCGCTATTATTTCGAGGCACGGCTCAACAATTTCGGCTCGCCCCTGGCAAAGGCCCAGCTCGGCGCGGCGCTCGCCCTTTACGGCGACCGCACCCGCTCGGCTTCAGCCTTTGCCGCGGCAGTCGAGGGGCTGAATGCCCCGGATGATCCCCATGGCTACCGCACCGATTATGGCAGCCGGCTGCGCGATATGGCCGGGGTGGTAGCGCTCGCCGCGGAGTTCTCGCCTTCGGGGATCGATGTTGCGGCCCTGACGCAAAAGCTCGCCGGATTGCGGGACCTCGCCAAATACACTTCCACGCAAGAAGATGCCTGGACGCTGGTGGCTGCCTCTTCCCTTGCCCGCGAGGCGGGCAAGGGCTCGGTCACCATCGATGGCCAGGCACTTACCGGTTCCGTCTATCGCCGCTACGACCAGGAGCATTTCGATACCGCGCCGGTCACCATCGTCAACAACGGCAACACGCCGACCGAGGCTTCGGTCTCGCTGACCGGCATTCCCGCCGTGCCGCCGCCGGCCAGCAGCCAGGGTTTTGTTATCACCCGCGCCTATTTCAAGCCGGATGGCAGCAAGGCCGACCTGACCGAGGTGCATCAGAACGACCGTTTTGTGGTGGTGCTCAGCATCAACTCGACCGCGCTCGGCTCCGGCCAATATGTCGTGGCCGATCCGTTGCCCGGCGGCTTTGAAATCGAAAATCCGGATCTGGCGGCGAGCGGCGACACTTCGGACATGTCGTGGCTCAAGGTTGATGCGCCAAAGCACACCGAGGCGCGCACCGACCAGTATGTAGCGGCGTTCCAGTATGGCTCGCAGACGCCGAGCTTTTCGACGGCCTACATGGTCCGGGCCGTGTCGCCCGGCGCCTTCGTGCTCCCCGGCGCGACGGTGGAGGACATGTACCGGCCGGAGCTGCGCGGCAATACGGATGCGGGCCGCATCGAGATCGGCCCGCCCGGGCCGTGACCATGGCGGCGCACAAGAAAGAGCGGCGCTCGCGAGGCGCCATCTTGGGTGTTTTGGCGGCCGGCGCGCTGAGCGTTGCGCTCTATGCGCACGCCCTCTTTACCGGGGTCGTAGCGTCGCTGCCGCAAACGCCCGATTTGGCCAGCCTGCCGGTTTCGATCGAAGTGGTCGACCGGCATGGGCAATTGCTGCGGCCCTTCACCACCGACGGGGGCCGCTGGCGGCTGCCGGCCACCCCAGCCGATGTCGATCGCGGCTTCCTCAAAATGCTGATCGCCTATGAGGACCAGCATTTCGAAGAGCACCACGGCATCGACTGGAGCTCGATGCTGCGCGCCGCCGGTCAGTTCGCGGGGGCAGGAGGTCACATCGTCTCGGGCGGCTCGACCCTCACCATGCAGGTTGCGCGGCTGATCGAGGACGAGCCGACGCGCAGCCTTCATGCCAAGCTCCGGCAGATGGTCCATGCCGACGCCCTGGAACACCAGCTCACCAAGGAGCAAATCCTCTCCCTCTACCTGACGCTCGCCCCCTATGGCGGCAACATTGAAGGCATCAGGGCCGCGAGCCTCGCCTATTTCGGCAAGGAGCCGACGCGGCTGACCACAGCCGAATCGGCGCTTTTGGTGGCGCTGCCGCAATCGCCCGAGGCGCGCCGGCCCGACCTCCATCCGGCTGCCGCCAAGGTCGCGCGTGACACCGTGCTCGACCGCATGGTCGGCGAAGGCGTGCTGACTGCCGACGATGCCGCAGCGGCCAAGCGCGAACCCATCCCGACCGCCCGGCGCCAATTCCCGATGCTGGCCGCCCATCTCGCCCAGGAGGCGGTCGACGCCCATCCCCACGCAAGGCGCCTCGAGCTCACGGTGGATGCCCGCCTCCAGGCCTCGCTCGAAACCCTGGCCGCTGCCCGTGCGCAAAGAATCGGGCCCCAGGCCTCGGTCGCCATCGTTGTCGCGGACGAGACCTCCGGCAACATCCTCGCCTCCGTCGGTTCGGCCGGCCTGTTCAATGCCCAGCGCCAGGGCTTTGTCGATATGACCGAGGCGGTGCGATCACCCGGCTCGACCCTGAAGCCGCTGATTTACGGGCTTGCCTTCGAGCTGGGGCTTGCGCACCCCGAGAGCCTGATCGAGGACCGGCCGACCGCGTTCAGCGACTATGTGCCGAACAATTTCGACCGCCGAAACCGCGGCACGGTGACCATCCGCCAGGCCTTGACACAGTCGCTCAACGTGCCGGCCATCGTGGTGCTCGATGCCGTCGGCACCGCGCCGCTCGTTGCGCGCATGCGCCGCGCCGACGCCGCGCCAGTTCTGCCCCAGGATACCGCGCCCAGCCTGGCCGTTGGCCTTGGCGGCGTTGGGGTGACGCTGCGCGAACTGGTCTCGCTCTATGCCGCTATCGCCCGCGGCGGCTCGCCTGTCCACCTCACGGACGGCGTCACCGCGGCGCCGCCGGAGCCGGCCAATGCCGCCCCCGTACTCGATCCCGTCGCCGCCTGGTATGTTTCCGACATCCTTGCCGACGTGCCGCCGCCAGCCAACGGGTCGCCCGGCCGCATCGCCTACAAGACCGGCACCTCCTATGGCTATCGTGATGCCTGGTCGATCGGCTATGACGGCAAGACCGTGATCGGCGTCTGGGTCGGCCGCCCCGACGGCACGCCGGTGCCGGGGCTATCCGGCATCGGGTCGGCGGCCCCGATCCTGTTCGAAAGCTTCGACCGGCTCGGCGGTCCGGCCGTGCCGCTGCGTCCGGCCCCCCCGGGGGTGCTGATAGCCGACAACGCGCAGCTGCCGGCGCCGCTCAAGCGCTTCCGCAATCCGGACGCCGAGAAGGTGGCCGCCGATCCCGCCCCGCAGATCGCCTTCCCCAGCGATGGCGTCGATCTCGACCTCGGCCTTGCCGCCGGGGCCGAACAGCCACTGGTGATAAAGGTCCGCAACGGGGTGCCACCCTTTACCTTTTTTGCTAATGGCGCGCCGTTCGACCGGTCCGAGTTTTCGCGCCAGGGGGCTTGGAAGCCCGATGGGCCGGGCTTCGTAACCTTGTCCATAGTCGATGCCGAGGGGCGTTCGGATTCGGTAAAAGTCTTCGTCGACTGAGGCGTGCGCCCCGCCGGCCGGGGTTGCGGCATTTGCAACGCGACCAATAATCTAAAGACATCATGGGGCTTCCGGACATCTCGGTTTGGTCCGGTGGAGACTTGGTGTCTCGAAACGGCCGTAGTAAACTGGTGCAACGGTATTGCTCGGCACTCTCCGAATCTGCGGGACGGCCAAGCTGAATGCAGGGAATGGGGCAAGGGCGGGCAGAAAGGTTCTACTGCGATGGTGCGTGCGACATCGCTGCGGGCAAATCTATCCTCATCGCTGCTACTGCCCGTCGTCACGTTCTTGCTGGCGATCGTGATCTTTGTCTTCGATTCCCTGGTTTTGGTCCCCAGCGCTACGGCGACGCTTTACGTCGTCGTCGTCCTGCTGTCCTCCCGGTTTCTCAATCGGGCCGGCGTGCTGATGGTGGCGTTGGGCTGCGCGGCCCTCGCTCTCCTGAGCTACCTCCCCTCAGGGCACGATGAGGCCGTTTTCTGGCCTCTGCTGCCGATCAGCCTCGCCGCAATCGGGGCGACAGCGTTCCTTGCCCTCGAGGATCGGGCGATCAACGGGGCGCTGCGCGAATACGCGCAATTGCTCGACCTTACGCACGATACGATCTTCGTTCGCGACATCAACAACGTCCTTACCTATTGGAGCCGGGGTGCCGAAAAGACCTATGGCTGGACTGCCGAGGAGGTCGTGGGCAAGGTTTCGCCGCACGAGCTGCTGCACACGGTCTTTCCTGCGCCGTTCGAGGACATTGAAGCAGAGCTGCTGCGCACCGGCCGGTGGGAGGGCGAGCTTTCCCACACCCGGGCGAACGGCTCGGTGATATCCGTTGCGAGCCGATGGTCGCTGCAGCGCGACCGACAGCAGCGTCCGGTCGCGATCCTGGAAACCAACAACGATATCACCGAACGCAAGCGTGCCATCGAGGCCTTGCGCCAGAGCGAGGAGCAATGGCGGGAGATCTTCGAGCACAATCCGGTGATGTATTTCATGGTCGATTCCGCCGGCAAGGTGGTTTCCGTCAACACTTTCGGGGCCAACCAGCTCGGCTATTCGCCCGCAGAATTGCTGGGGAAATCGGTGCTGGCCGTTTTCAGCCGGGAAGATCGTGACGTCATCGCCCGAAATCTCGATGCCTGTCTCGAAACGCCGGGTCAGTCGCATGCCTGGGAAACCCGCAAAATCCGCAAGGACGGCTCGGTGTTGTGGGTGCGGGAGATCGCCAAGGCCGTGCGCCGGCCCGGCAATGAGCTCATTGTGCTGATCGCGTGCGAGGACATTACCGAGCGCCGGCGCAACCAGGACCTGCTGCGGCGCAACGAAGCCTATCTGGCGGAAGCCCAGCGGCTGAGCCTGACGGGCAGTTTTGGCTGGAATACCGCGACCGGCGAGATCATCTGGTCGGAGGAGACCTTCAGGATACTCGAATTCGACAAGGATGTTTTGCCCACATTCGAGGCGGCGACCGAGCGCATTCATCCTGAAGACAAGCCACGGGTGCTGGGCGTCCTCGACAAGGCGCTCAGCGAAGGGACCGGTCTCGATTACGAGTGCCGGCTGCTGATGCCTGGGGGCGCCATCAAATATGTCCGTACGGTTGCTGCCGTCACCCAGGACACGGCCGGCGCCACCGAATATGTCGGCGCGATGATGGACGTCACCGCGGCCAGGCAGGCCCAAAGCCGGATCAGGCAAATCATCGACACGGTCCCGGCCCTGATCTGGACCGCCGGTCCGGATGGCAAGACGACTTTTCTGAACAAGCGCTATCTGGATTTCGACGGATTGACGCTGCAGGAAGTTCTCGATTCGGGCTGGGGCGGTCAAATTCACCCGGATGATTTCCCTCTGGCGCACAGCAAGTGGCTCACGGCCTTGGCAGAGGGCGCGCCATTCGAGGCCGAGGTTCGGATCAGGCGGTTCGACGGGCAATATCGCTGGTCGCTCAGTCGGGCCCTTCCCTTGCTTGACCATGCCGGCAGCGTGCTGGGCTGGTATGGGAGCGAGACCGACATCCATGACCGCAAGCTTGCCGAAGAGGCCCTGCTCAAGGCGCAGACCGATCTCGCCCATGTTACGCGCGTGACCACGCTGGGCGAACTCACCGCCTCGATTGCGCATGAAGTCAACCAGCCGCTGGCTGCGGTGGTCACCAATGGCGAGGTCAGTCTCAGCCTGCTCGAGCGGGAAGACCCCGATCTTGCCGAGGTGCGCGACGCCCTGCGCGCAATGGTCGGCGATGGCAGGCGGGCGAGCGAGGTCATCCAGCGGCTTCGCACCCTCACCACCAAGGCGGAGTTGCAGAAGGCGCCGCTCAATATCAACGAGGTGATCCGCGAGGTGCTGCCGCTGGTGCGCCAGGAGGTGCTGGCGAACGGGGCATCGCTGAAACTGCAACTGACCCCGGCGCTGCCGCCCGTCCTCGGCGACCGCATCCAGTTGCAGCAAGTCCTCATCAACCTCCTCGTCAACGCCATGGACGCAATGGCGACGGTCGAGGGCAGGCCGCGCGAACTGATCATTCGTTCGCAGTGGTATCGTGGCGATCAGGTGCTGGTTGCGGTGCAAGATTCGGGCGTTGGCATCGATCCGCAAGGCGCCCGGGAATTGTTCGACGCCTTCTTCACCACCAAGCCGACGGGAATGGGGATGGGGCTCTCAATCTGCCGCTCGATCGTGGAGAGTCATGGTGGATCAATCTGGGCTTCGTGTAATAGTGGACCGGGCGCAACGCTGCAGTTTACCCTGCCCGCAGATACGGGGAAACGATCATGACAGTGCCCGACCTTTCAAGGCCTGGCGGCGCCGACGAGGAGCCGACCGTTTTCATCGTGGAGGACGATGCCTCGTTCCGCGATTCCCTGGTCCGGCTTTTCCGGAGCGTGGGGCTCAAGACCGAAGTTTTTGCCTCGGCCGCCGAATTGCTGCAGCGCCGGCTGCCGGATGTTCCCGGGTGCCTTGTCCTCGATGTGCGGCTGCCCGGTCTCAGCGGCCTCGATATCCAGTCCAACCTGGCGAGCGCCAATGTCCGCACGCCCATCATTTTCATGACCGGCCATGGCGACATCCCCATGTCGGTCCGCGCGATGAAAGCGGGCGCCGTCGATTTCCTCACCAAGCCGTTCCGCGACCAGGACATGCTGGACGCCGTGGCGGGGGCGATCGAGCGGGATCGGCTGCGGCGCGAGCATGAGCGAGAGGTTTTACAGGTGCGCGCTCAATTTGATTCGCTGAGCCCCCGTGAGCGCGAGGTGATGACCCTGGTCACCACGGGGCTCATGAACAAGCAGGTGGCGGCGGAGGTCGGCCTTAGCGAAATAACCGTGAAGATTCACCGCGGCAATGTCATGCGCAAAATGGGCGCGGGCTCGTTGGCGGATCTGGTTCGCATGGCCGAGATCCTGGAGCTTGCTTCTGCGAAACATTAATTTTCGCAAACCTATGTATGATTTTATTGTTGGCTCCCAAGGCTTATTTCTGCTTTGGGCTAAATGCTACGCGGCATAGGCGCGTGGCACCTTCTGCAGGGAAACTAGATTGTCAGAGACTCCGGTTATTTCGATTGTTGACGACGATGCATCGATTCGCGGCGCCACCGCCAGACTCGTGCGTCTGAACGGGTTCACCGCGCATGTTTTCTCGTCGGCTGAAGAATTCCTTCAGTCGCCGCGGGTGGAAGATACCTCCTGCCTGATCACGGACGTCAAGATGGGTGGCATGAGTGGGCTCGACCTGCAGCGCCACCTGATCGGTCTGGGCAGCCGGATGCCGATCATCTTCATCACGGCGTTTCCCGACGAAGCCAACAAGGCGAAAGCCATGGAGGGGGGAGCAGCCTGCGTGCTGGCCAAACCCTTTGATGGCCAGACCCTGATCGATTGCCTGGCGCAGGTGCTGCAGGCAGGGGCCGGCAAGCAGCCTTAATTCCCGATATCAGCGGAATTCAGAACCTTGAACCGGGCCGTGGGCACTGCGGCCCCCGGAAAAATGCGCCCGGCAAGCAGATTCATAAACCAATGTATGGGCTCACTAGCCTAACACCCTACGCCACCGAACACCCGTACAATGGAGACGGTAGCCACGGGGGGCTATCTTGATGACCATAGACGAGCGAGAAAGACACATCGCACTGGCTCGTCATTCCGGGGTCAACTCGCTCCTCCCCGCGAGTTCCGGGCAACAACGTTCTGAGTATGGAGAGTAAGATGCAAGACCCGTATGACTACCATCCAGAAGAAGTCGTCAAGTCACATGCGTTGCGCACCTGGAAGGAGATGACGCTGGCTGAGTTCACCGTCCTCGGTGCCAATGCCCTGGTCTATATCCGTGCGCTCAAGGGCAGCCAGCTGGCTATCCTGCTTTCGGATCCCGAGTTCGAGAGCGAGCAGACCTTCCAACTCATCGTTTCCGCCGACGGTTCGCCCCTGCTGGTGACCGACAGCATGGAATCGGCCAATGAGTGGCTCGAAGAAGCCAATCTGGCCGCGGTGACCATGCACTAAGACGTGCTGCGCCTGGATTGAACACGTTCCAGGCGAGCCAATCGATAGCTCCGCGTGTGCCGGATACTCGGCACGCGCAGCGGGCAATTCCCCCCACCACTCACGCTTCCGATGTCGCTCCCTAGGCGCGGCGTTCACGCCCCGAAAGATCGGGACGGTGGCCTCATCATGAGCCGCCCAGCATGGCGGCCCGGCCCGTAGAAAATCACCACTTTTCAGAATTCATCGGCTTGGTGGAGCTGAGCGGGATCGAACCGCTGACCTCATCATTGCGAACGATGCGCTCTCCCAACTGAGCTACAGCCCCTCGCCGATGCGGCAGCTATGTAACGAATTGCGCGGCTTTGGCCTAGCCCCTTTTTTCACGTTCGGCCGCAGATTCAGACAAGCTGGTGCATTATCAAGCTGCTGCCCATGGCGATGGCGGCTTCGGCCGGCGAAATATAGGGGTGGCCGAGCAGCGCCGCGCCCGCTCGATTGTCGACCTGCCGCACGACGCCGAGCGAATCGATATTCTCCCTGAGGTCGGAGTCGAACGGGGCATAGAGCCTGACGGCCCAGTCGGGCAGCTCGAAGCCGGGAATCTTGGCGGCCCGCTCCGGAAACGCCTGGCGCAGCGCCTTGGCGCCCTCGAGCAGGGAAAGGGTTCCCGCCGAGGCGATGAAGCGCCTGCCGCCCGCCGTGTCGATCTCCATGGCCCTGACATGCATTTCGGCGACGTTGCGCACATCGACGACGCCGAAATAAAATCTTGCGGCCGCCGGCACGCTGCCGTTCAGCAGGCGCTGGACCATGACGCCGGAAAAGCCAGGGTCCGCGTCGAGCAGGGGGCCGAGAATGACGGTTGGGTTGATGACCGCGAGGTCGCTGCGCCGCCCCAGCGATTCCATGATCGTCCAGGCCTCGAGTTCGGCCCGCGTCTTGGACTCGGAATAGGCGGTGACCCCTTGCCCCTGCGGATTGCTCCAGTCGGCCTCGGTAAAGGGGGTGGGCTGATTGCGGTCATGGCCGTAGACGATGGCGGCGATCGACGAGGTCAGGACGATCCGCTCCACGTCCGCGGCAAGTCCTGCCGCCAGCGCGCGGCGGGTGCCGCCGACAGCCGGACCAATCAACTCGTCGCGGTCCTTCGGCGCCTTGAGGGCGAGGGGCGAGGCGACGTGCTGCACGAAGCGGCAGCCTTCGGCGGCCTCGCGCCAGCCCTCGTCGCGGGTGAGATCGAGAGACACGATTTCGAGGCGATCGAGCCTGCCGCTGGCGGAGTGCTTCTTCAGCGCCGCGCGAACCTTGTCGGCCCTGGCAAGATCGCGCACGCTGCCGCGCACGGCATAGCCGGAATCGAGCAGCGCCAGCGCAACATGGCCGCCGAGAAAGCCCGAAATGCCGGTGACGAGGACCTTGTCGGCCATGCGCAAAAGCTCCGTTTGCTCGCGGGAATTTTAGCGCGGGAACCTAGCCGATGGATATCGCCGGGGCGTTAAAGCTCCGGATTTGCAGCCGAGCCTCACCGGGGCCCACCGGCCCCACCTCTCCCCCAGAGGAAGAGGGAGTTCGAGGCCGTGCCACAACGAACCCTCCCCCTTTGGGGGAGAGGGTAGGGTGAGGGCTTTTGCCCAAAGGCTGTGCCTTCGGGCCTGGGACCTAGATCGAAACCCAGCCCTTGGTCCGCTCGCTCTCGAAAATCGCGTCGAGGATGCGCATGTTCTGGATCGCGTCGTCGATCCCATAGGCCAGGGGCTTTTCGCCCAGCACGGCGAGGGCGAAGGCTTCCGCTTCTTCCGCATACTGATCGCAGGCCGGCAGGATTTCCCGGCGCGAAAGGCTCCCGTCCATGGTCTTGCCGGAGTCGATGGTGATCGCGGTTGGCATGTCGGCAGGGGCGTTGAACGGAATCTGGATTTCGAGCCGCGCCTTGGTGCCGATCACTTCCACTTTCTGGTGGCCGACTGATTGGGTCGAGCAGGTGAAGGTCATTTGCTTGCCGCCGCCAAAATCGGCGATGACGCTGGCAAGAATGTCGGTCTTGAAATCGGGGTCGCGCTCGATCAGCGACACCACGCGCTTGGGCTCGGCTTCGAACAGGAAGCGGCTGCCGACGACGGGATAGCAGCCAATATCGAGAATGCCGCCGCCGCCGATCTCGGCCATGTTGCGCACATTGTTCGGATCGACATTGAAATAGCAGAAGGCGGCGCGGATTGCCCGGACCTCTCCCAGTTCACCGGAGCGCACGATCTCGCGGGCCCGCAGCCATTGCGGGTGGAAGCGCACCATGAAGGCTTCCATCACGATGATGTCCTTGGGGCACTCGCGCAGCTTTTCCGCGTCGGCCGCATTGAGGCCCATCGGCTTTTCGCACAGTACGTGCTTGCCGGCCTTGGCCGCCGCGACGGTCAGCGGCACGTGCAAATGGTTGGGCAGCGGATTGTAGACGGCGTCGATATCCGGGTTGGCCAGCAGCTCCTCATAGGAGCCATACGCCTTCGGGATCCCGAGGCGGTCGGCCGCAACCTTGGCCTGGTGCAGGTCGCGCGAGGCGATCGCGACGACCTCCGAATGGGGCGACTTCATGATCCCCGGGATCACCTTCTCCGTGCCGATCTTGGCCGTCGAGATGATTCCCCACCTGACCTTGTTGCCTGCCATCTTCGCCTCCTCCTAGGTTCCGCCGTAGTGGTAGACCGGCGAGCATGAACAGGCAACCGGGCCGGTCGCGAAACTGTTCGGGCAAATAGTATGAGCCCCGGCTTATGCCTCGCCCACCCGAACAATATCCGCGCCGCAGCGCCGCAACTTTTCCGCCATGCCGTCATAGCCGCGATCGAGATGGTCGAGGCCACCGATTTCCGATTGACCGTCGGCGGCGAGGGCCGCGATGACCAGCGCGGCCGCTGCCCGGACGTCGGTGCCGGCAACACTTGCCCCGCTCAGGGCGCTGACACCGGTGATCCTGGCGCGGCGGCCGTCGACTTCGATCTGCGCCCCCATCCGCCGCAGTTCCTCGGCGTGCCTGAAACGCTGTTCGAAGATTGTCTCCTCGATCACGCTGGTTCCCGTCGCGAGGGCGAGCAGGGCCATGGCCGGCGCCTGCAGGTCGGTGGCAAAGCCGGGAAATGGTCCTGTCAACACGTCCGTGGCGCGGAGGCCGCCCGCGGCACGCCGCGCCAGGACACCGCCCTCGACCGGCTGCAGGTCGACGCCCGCCCGGCGGAAAACCTCGCCAGCCGAGCCCAAAAGCTCGATGCGCGCATTGGCGAGCAGCAATTCGCCGTCCGTCAGCGCGGCGGCGCAGGCAAGCGTCCCCATCTCGATCCGGTCGGGGACGATGGCGTGCACGGTCGGGCGCAACTCCGCGCCGCCCTCAATGGTGATGGTGCTGGTGCCGATGCCGGTAATGGTTGCGCCCATGGCCACGAGGCAGTGGGCCAGATCGTCGATCTCGGGCTCGCGGGCGGCATTGCGGATGATGGAAACGCCGGAAGCCCCGACGGCGGCGATCATCAGGTTTTCGGTGGCGCCGACCGAGGGGAACGGCAGGGTGAAATCGGCGCCGTGCAGGCCCGAGGGCGCCTTGGCGTAAATGGTGCTGCCGCTGATCTCGACCTCGGCCCCCATGGCCTCAAGGCCGGCGACGTGAAAATCGATGCCGCGCAGGCCGATGGCATCGCCGCCGGGGAGGGGCAGGCCCGCTTCCCCGCACCGCACCAACAGGGCGCTCAGCAGCAGCACCGAGGCCCGCATGCGGGCGACGAGGTCCCGGTCGATATGGGCGGCGTGTATGCGTTCGGCGACGATTTCAACCGAGAGGCCCGCGTCGTCCTGGCGCCATTCGAGCCGGGCGCCGAGCCGCCTGAGTAGGGCGGCCAGAACCGCGACGTCAAGGCTCGCCGGCGCATTCTGCAGCGTGACGCGATGCGGCGTCAGCAGGGCGGCGACCATCAGGGGCAGCACCGAGTTCTTGGCGCCGCTGATCCGATAGGTGCCCACAAGAGGCTGGCCGCCGGTCACCAGCAGGCGCGAGGGAGGCTTTGGCTGCCACCAGGGCGCGGCCTCGGTCAGCGGTTCGTTGGACACGAGCATGAGTCTAGGGCGTCCCCCATGGTGATTCGTTGCGGCCGTTAGCCAACCGGCATCGCGCAAAATAGCCGGGAATTTGCGGCGAATGCACCGAAAGAATTGCTGTCCGACGTGGGTTGCCGGGGCGGAAGTCACGGGGCGGGGCGACGTCGAGATGACGGGCGAGCTCCAAGTGATCGTCCCCGATTGCCCCACCCTCGCCCCTCCACGGCTGTCATCCCGACGTTCGTCGGGATGACAGCCGTAGTCGCGGGCAGACGTGAGCTCCAGTTGCGGTGTGTGCCCAAGCATACGCAAACACGAAACCCGCCATTTCCACTTGCAGCTAACTGACCGGCTGTTTATGTATAAACAACTGACCCGGCAGTCAGCAGCCTTTGGAGGGGCCATGGAAAGGCGGGCCAGACCGAGCGAGCGCAACGCCCACGCCCAGCAGCGGACGCCGAAATTTCGCCGGCGGGCGGAGGCGCGGCCGGACGAGGTGCTCGACGCCGCGCTCGATCTCTTCATCGAAAAGGGCTTTGCCGCCGCCCGGGTGGA
>DATJHO010000071.1:0-26303 GCA_035493835.1 Devosiaceae bacterium | reverse complement strand
AAGCGCAGGCCCGGATCGTAGTCGAAATACTCCGGCATCTCCCCGCCCGGATCGAGCGGCGTCTGCGGATGATGGGCGAAAAGCTCGGCCCTGGTATCCCGCCACAACCGCCAGGCGGCGGCCGGATCGCTGGAGGCGCGGATCTGGTGGAAGAGATCCTGAACCCGGCGCCGCCAATCCCAGAGCGCCGCGGTTGCGGCGATTGCCTCCTCGATCGGGTCTGGCGCCTGGGACATCAGCTATTGAGCCTTCTGGCATTGCTCCGGGACGGTACGCATGAACTTGTCGATCTGGGCGATTTCCGAGGCCCGCATTCCCCTGGTGGCGGCGACGGCCATCGGCCCGTTGTCGCCGGGAATGGAGAGATAGGCGATCTGCTTGTCGTCGAGCTGGGCCTGCGCCTTCGCAAGGAGGCAGGAACATGCCGCCACCGACATGTACATCTGTGTCTGGCACGAATGCATGAGTCCGGCGAGCCCCGCGGGCGGGGCCGCGAGCGCTGGCAGGCTCGCCGCCAGCGCGGAAATGGTGAAGCCGGCGATCAGGATGGTCCGCATCGCCCGATTCTCCTTAATAGACGCGCGCCTTGGGCGCGATCTTCTTCAGCGAAATGCCGCCTTCCGATTCCGGCGTCAGCGGCTCCGTATGGACCGGCCGGTAATCCAGCCGCACCTCACCGGTCGTGAGATCGATCCAGCTCAGCGTGTGCTTGCGCCAGTTGACGTCATCGCGGTCGGGGAAATCCTCGTGGGCATGGGCGCCGCGGCTTTCGTGCCGCGCCTCGGCCGAAACCACCGTGTTCAAGGCGCAGGCCATGAGATTTTCGAGCTCGAGGGTTTCGACCAGGTCCGAATTCCAGATCATCGACCGGTCGGAAACTCTGAGGTCCGACAAAGCGCCCCAGAGATCGCTCATCCGCTTGACGCCGCTCTTCAGCGACTCGCTGGTGCGGAACACGGCCGCCTCCTCCTGCATCGTCCGCTGCATACGGTCGCGCACCTGGGCGGTCGGCGAGCCGCCATTGGCATGGCGCAGCCGATCGAAGCGGGCGAGGATTTTTTCGTCCTGCGCCTTGTTGATGCCGGGCACGGCCGCCTTGCGGTCCAGCGTCTCGCCGGCCCGCAGCGCCGCGGCGCGGCCGAACACCACCAGGTCGGTCAGCGAGTTGGAGCCGAGCCGGTTGGCGCCATGGACCGATGCACAGGCCGCCTCGCCCACCGCCATCAGGCCGGGGACGGTCGCGCCGGGATTTTCAGCGGTCGGGTTCAGCACCTCGCCGTGATAGTTCGTGGGGATGCCGCCCATGTTGTAGTGGACGGTCGGCAGCACCGGGATCGGCTCGCGCGTCAGGTCGACGCCGGCGAAGATCTTCGCGCTTTCCGTGATGCCCGGCAGGCGCTCATGCAGCACTTTTGGATCGAGATGGTCGAGGTGAAGGAAGATGTGATCCTTCTTCGGCCCGACCCCGCGGCCCTCGCGGATTTCAATCGTCATGCAGCGCGAAACCACGTCGCGCGACGCCAGATCCTTGGCATTGGGGGCATAGCGCTCCATGAAGCGCTCCCCCTCGGAATTGGTGAGATAGCCGCCCTCGCCGCGCGCGCCCTCGGTGATCAAGACGCCCGCGCCATAGACGCCGGTGGGATGGAACTGCACGAACTCCATGTCCTGCAGCGGCAGGCCGGTGCGCGCCACCATGCCATTGCCGTCGCCGGTACAGGTATGGGCAGAGGTCGCCGAGAAATAGGCGCGGCCATAGCCGCCGGTCGCTAGAACCGTGAGCTTGGCGCGGAAGCGGTGAAGCGTCCCGTCGTCGAGCTTCCAGGCGATGACGCCCTGGCAGGTGCCGTCATCCCCCATGATCAGGTCGAGGGCGAAATACTCGATGTAGAATTCGGCATTATGGCGGACCGACTGGCCATAGAGGGTATGGAGGATCGCATGGCCGGTACGGTCGGCGGCCGCGCAGGTGCGCTGCACCGGGGGGCCATCGCCGAATTCGGTCATGTGGCCGCCGAACGGCCGCTGATAGATCTTGCCGTCATCAGTGCGCGAAAACGGCACGCCATAGTGCTCGAGTTCGTACACGGCCGCCGGCGCCTGGCGCGCCAGATATTCCATGGCGTCGTTGTCGCCCAGCCAGTCCGACCCCTTGATAGTGTCGTACATGTGCCACTGCCAATTGTCGGGGCCCATGTTCTTGAGGCTGGCGGCGATGCCGCCCTGCGCCGCGACGGTATGCGAGCGGGTCGGGAACACTTTTGTAATGCAGGCGGTCTTCAGCCCCTGCTCTGCCATGCCGAGAGTGGCGCGCAGGCCGGCGCCGCCCGCGCCCACGACCACTACGTCGAATTCGTGGTCGATGAGTTCATATGCGGCCATGCGCCTATCCCCAGAATACGAGTTTTGCCAGTGCGGCGAGCGTTACCACCGCGATCGCGATCGCCACCAGCCAGTTGAGCATGAGGCAGAAGCGGTTGAGCTTTTCGTCATGCACATAGTCCTCGATCACCTCGCGCATGCCGATGCGCATGTGCATGGTGGCCGAAATGATCATCAGCGCGGTAACGATCGCAACGATCGGATTGGAGAGCAGGTCGCTCATAGTGCCGGCATCGGCGCGGGCGAGCCGCACCACCAGATAGATGAAGAACAGCGCAAACGCGATGTTCAGCGCCCCCGTGGCGCGCTGCACGATAAAGTTCCAGGTCGAGGGCTTGCCGGCGCCGTAATGGGTGGACGGCGTGGCGATGATCTTTTCGCTGATTTCAGACATCAGAACCACACGAATATGGCCCACGCGATCAGCGTGAGCAGGATGCTGGCGACAATATTGGCCCATGCCAGGCCGAACCGCGCCTCGCGCGAAAAGCCATTGCCGCTGTCCCAGATGAAGTGGCGGATGCCGCCCAGCAGGTGGTGAAACAACGCCCAAGTGGCGAGGAACAGGATGATCTGCCCGATCCAGCTGCCAAAGATCGCGTGCACGACCGAGAGCGATCCGTCGCCGAAAGCGGCCGAAACGAACCACAGCGCCAGGAGCAGCGTGCCGAGATAAAGCCCGATGCCGGTCACGCGATGCGCGATCGACATCGCCATGGTGATGGTAAAACGGTAGATGGAAAGATGCGGCGAAAGCGGCCGGGAGTGGGTCGGCATTAGAAGCCTCGCTGGGTGCGAACCGATTGATGGCACCTTTAGTCCGAAATGCAGGGAGACTTCTAGCCCCGGTCGGCCGTTACGTCAAAGCTCGAAATCACCCCTTTTTCGTTTCAGCCGATCGCTGGATCATGGCGCGGACGGCCTGGTGGTTGCGATCTCCCCAAGCGCTCCGCGGCATGCTAGGCACCCTCATCCAATTCCGGTGAACCCCCTGCGTTCGGCCGGCAATCAGTACGGGAGCCGACGCATGGTTGATCGGATCAAAATCGTGGGCGAGGAGGTTTTGTCGCGCGATTGGGGCATCCTCAAACGCACGAGCTTCGAGTTCCAGCGGCGCGATGGCACCTGGCAGCGTCAGGTGCGCGAGACCTATGACCGCGGCCCCGCAGCGGCCGTGCTGCCTTATTGCCCGGAGACCGGCAAGATCATCCTTGTCCGCCAGTTCCGCTTCCCACTGTTCGTCAAGGGCAAGCAAGCCTGGATCCTGGAGGCCTGCGCCGGCTTCCTCGATGGCGACGATCCCGAGACCTGCGCGCGGCGCGAGGCGGAAGAAGAATCAGGCTATCGCCTGAAGTCGCTTCGCAAGGCCTTCGATGCCGAGATGAGCCCCGGCTCGATCATCGAAACGGTTTCCTGCTTCATCGGCACTTACGGCCCGGATTCGAAAATATCCAACGGCGGCGGGCTCCACCACGAGGGCGAAGATATCGAAGTGGTGGAACTGGAACTGGCCGACGCGCTGTGCCGGATCGATGCCGGCGAAATCACCGACGCCAAGACCATCCTGCTGCTGCAATACCTGGCGCTGCATCCGGTCCGCAGCTGACGCCGGGCGGCGATGCCCCCACGACCCGTTTAGCGAAAACTGTCCACCAGGTGCGTGCCTATATCGAGCGCCCGAAACCGCTTCGGCAGCGTGATCGAAAGCCGCGGCTTATAATTGGGATCATTGAACAGCCCGGCCGTATGAGCGGCCAGCGGCGGTGCCAGCAGCGAGCTGGACATGGAGCCACGTGTCATCAGCTGGCTGGCCGTGCCCGGCAAGGCGAACAACGCGACCAGTGTCCCGGCAAATATATATGAACTCTTCATCTCATCCACCCCCGATTGCCGCAACAACTCTTGTGTAGTTTTTGTTGCATATGGGGCCATGTCTTAGTCGAGCAAAACAGAACCTCGACTGAAGCAGGCATTCAGGAACGGTTCACGCCAATCCAGGGTTCCCGACGCAGAAAAAACTCGCGGCACAGGCAGGAATTTCAGAGCATTCGGCCGATCCGGGTCTCATCCAGCCCTCGCCAGTAAAGGTGTGCAATGCAGCGGAACGGGCTGGTCCACTCAGGGCACCACTGGAGATCACGTCGGAACTGATACTTTGGAGAATCGTTTGTTGATCGTCGATTGCTTTTCTGCAGTCGGTTCTAAAGCCCGGTCTATTTAGCCGGACTTCCGCCCAAACGGAGACCAAAGATGTCAAAACTTTCTTATTCGCTTTTTGGCCTGGCGCTTGCCGCCGGCTCGCTGACGACCGGCGCGCTCGCGCAGCAGTCGCCAACCCCTGACTTTCAGACCATCGATTCCGACAAGAACGGCGAAGTGTCGTTCAGCGAGTTGCAGATCGCGCTCCCCAACGCCACGCAGGAGCAGTTCAATTCGGCCGACGCCGACAAGAGCGGTGGCCTGAACCCGACCGAGCTTGCTTCGATCACCGCGGCCGGCACCCAGTCCCTGACCACCCCGGCTCCCGCCAATAACAGTGGCGGCGCCATGTCCGGCAATGCCTCGGGCAGCACCACGAAGTGACAAAGGCCTGCCTGTCAGGCCAGAACTCATTGTCTCGAGGCCGTCCCCCTGGACGGCCTTTCCGTTCTGGGCAAGATCGGACCGAAAGCCCCGACGGAACCTTAGTTTTCAGCCGTCGTTTGTAGATCATTGGTTGCGGTGGCAGTCCCCGGCGCCGGCTATCCGGCGTGATTTTCCCCAATGGAGATTACCGATGCACAGGATTGCTGTTTCACTTGTTGCCTTCACCCTCGTTGTCGCCTCGCTGGCGACGGGCGCTCTTGCCCAGCAGAAAGCTCCCGACTTTGCGAGCGCCGACGCTAACAAGGACGGCCAGGTGTCCTACTCCGAGCTGGTGATCGTCGTGCCGACCGCTACGCAGGATCAATTCAACACCGCCGACATGGACAAAAGCGGCGGCCTAAGCCAGACCGAGTTTGGCGGCATGTCCGCTACGATGGCCCCCGCCGCCAAGTGAGCGGTGGAGACATTTTTTCCTTGATCGCGTGAAGGCCGCCGGAAGGCGGCCTTCATTTTACGCGACCCTTATTTCAGGTGGCCTTCTTCGCCACGAGCCCGCGTTCGATCAGCGCTTCGGCGATCTGGATCGCGTTGAGGGCGGCACCCTTGCGGAGATTGTCGGAAACGATCCACATCGCGAGCCCGTTCTCGACGGTCACGTCCTCGCGGATGCGCGAGACGAAAGTGTCGTAATCGCCCACGCTCTCGATCGGGGTGATGTAGCCCCCGGCCTCGCGCTTATCGACCACCGAGACGCCCGGCGCCTCGCGCAGGATTTCGCGGGCCTCGTCGGCCGTGATCGGCTTGTCGAATTCGAGATTAACCGCCTCGGAGTGGCCGACGAACACCGGCACGCGCACGCAAGTAGCCGAAACCCTGATCTTGGGATCGAGGATCTTCTTGGTCTCGGCCAGCATCTTCCATTCTTCCTTCGTGTAGCCATCCTCCATGAACACATCGATGTGCGGGATGACGTTGAAGGCGATCTGCTTGGGGAACTTCCGGGGCGTCGGCTTGTCGTTGACGAAGATGCCCTTGGTCTGGTCGTAGAGCTCGTCGATGCCTTCCTTGCCGGCGCCCGAGACCGACTGATAGGTCGAAACCACGACCCGCTTGATCGTCGCGAAATCGTGCAGGGGCTTCAGCGCCACCACCATCTGCGCCGTCGAGCAGTTCGGGTTGGCGATGATGTTCTTGCGGTTCGACTGCGCCATATAGGCGTCGAGCACGTGGGCGTTCACCTCGGGCACCACCAGCGGCACATCGGAGTGATAGCGCCAGAAGCTGGAATTATCGATGACCATCGCCCCGGTCGCCCCGATCCGCTCGCCCCACTCGCGGGCGACGGATGAGCCGGCGCTCATCAGCACGAAGTCGACCCCGGAAAAATCGAAATTATCGAGGGCTTTGATCTTGAGGCGCTTGTCGCCATAGGAGATTTCGGTGCCCACCGAGCGGGCGGAGGCGAGCGCCACCACCTCGCGGGCCGGAAACTTGCGCTCATCGAGCACATTCAGCATCTCGCGGCCCACATTGCCCGTGGCCCCGACGACGGCGACGCGATAGGTCATGAAAAGTCCTCTTACCCGTTTCGCCCCGCGCGGCACCGGCGCCGCGGTCAACGGTTTATCGGCCTCTCCCCGGCGGGAGCGGACCCGGGGAGCGGCTCAAACGGTTTTGGTTTTGGCTTTGAGCGGCAGGGGCGCAGCAGCAGTTCGCCCCGAGGAGCGAACCATCAATTCCAGATCGATAATGGTCTGAAAGGCCATTAGATCAAGCCCGCGCCAGTGCAATCGGGGAGGCTTCTACGCCCAAATGGCAAAGAGTCAATGAATTCCGGCGGCGGCGCCCCGTCGGATCAGAACACAGACTCGAGCAGGCATGTTCGGGAGGGCCGTGTGGCGGATCACAAAGCACCTATCGTCGCGGCAGGCGGCCGGAAAAGGCTGTTCCCGACGGGCCGTTTCCGATAGCATCCGGTTAAGGCTTAGGGGTCAGTATCAATGAATCTTCTGCGTTCCTCCTTTGTGGCGGCCGGGTTGGCCATGCTCGGCTGCGCGCCGGCTTTCGCCCAGGATCAATCTCTCTATTACGACCCGCAGCTCTCCTCGACGCTGACCAAGCCCAGCTATTTCGAAGGTTTTTATGCCGGGCTCCTCACCGGCGTATCCTCGGCCCGGCACGACAATTTCTTCACTACCGGCGCCCCCTTGCGTATCGATGCCTCGGCCGTCGCGGGCTGGGGCTGGGCGCTGACGCCCAATATCGTCGCCTCGGGCGAGCTGCAGGGCTCGGTCTCGACCGATTTCTTCGATGCCAGCGATTTCGACGTCATGGCCCTCGGCCGGGTCGGCTTCCTCTCGGATAGCCGCTTCATGACCTATGCCATCGGCGGCGTCGGCTATTTCGCCGATGCTCCGGCGTGGGAAGCCGGCATGGGCTATGAGTGGATGGCGAGCAACAATCTGTCGCTGCGCCTGGAAGGCGTCGGCATCGGCCAGATCGGTGACGTCCCCAACGGCAATAACATCCCCGGCGTTTCTGCCGTTCGGTTGACCACGGGCGCCATCTGGCACTTCAACGGCCAGTCGCAGGGCGACGACCCCGAGCCGCAGGGACCGGTGACGGACTTTTCCGGCGCCTATGCCGGGCTCTATTCGGGCGCATGGGCCAACCCCAGCTATAATTTCTTCCGCAATGACCGTCTCGACCAGCATCTGAGCCGGGTCAGCTTTGGCGGCATCGCCGGCTGGAACATGCCGCTCTCCGATTATCTGCGGGTCGGCGCCGAGGTCCAGGGCGGTCCCGATTTCGATTCGTCCGGCGATGGCGGGGTGGACGGGTTCCTGCTCGCGCATGCCGGCGTCGTGCCGCTGGCCGGCCTGATGCCGTACGCCGCCGCCGGCGTCGGCACGCTTGCGGGCAAGGGCGCCTACGCCGTGGGCGGCGGCGTCGAATATGCGCTCTGGGGCCAGAACACCCTGCGCGCCGAGCTGCTGGGCGTCGGTGGCTTCAACGACAATGCCGGCATCAGCGCCACCAAGTTCAGCGTCGGCACGCTCTGGCACTTCAACTAGGCCCCGGGCGTTCCTGACTGCATGTCCAATGATTTTGACGTTGTCGTCCTGGGGGCCGGGGCCGCCGGCATGATGGCGGCCATCGAGGCCGGCCGGCGCGGCCGGTCCGTGCTCGTTGTCGACCATGCCCAAGCGCCGGGCGAAAAGATCCGCATTTCCGGTGGCGGCCGCTGCAAC
This sequence comes from Devosiaceae bacterium, assembly GCA_035493835.1. Classification (GTDB taxonomy): domain Bacteria; phylum Pseudomonadota; class Alphaproteobacteria; order Rhizobiales; family Devosiaceae; genus DASZTU01. The sequence continues at coordinate 18,084 of DATJHO010000071.1, read as the reverse complement.
TTCACCAACATCAACGCCACGAGCAGGTTCGCCCGCGAGCGCTTTATCTCCGCCAATCCGCATTTTGTCCTCTCCGCCCTCAGCCGCTACACGCCGGAAAATTTCATTTCGCTGGTCAGGTCCTATGGGATTGCCTTCCATGAGAAGGCCCTGGGCCAATTGTTCTGCGACGGCTCGGCGACGCAGATCGTCAATCTGCTCCTGAGCGAGATGCAAAAGGTCGGGGCAACGCTGAAGCTCGGCACCAGCATCGAAGGCGTCGAACTCAACGCCGAGGGGAGCTTCGAAATAGCCCTCTCGTCCGGACGGGTGCGGGCAAATTCCCTGATCGTCGCCACCGGCGGCAAGTCGATCCCCAAGATGGGGGCGACCGGATTTGCCTATCGCCTTGCCGCCCAGTTCGGCCTCAACGTCACCGAAACGCGCCCGGCACTGGTGCCGCTGACGTTCGAACCCGGCGCCCTCGAATATCTGCAGCCCCTGGCCGGCGTCTCAACGGACGCAGTTATTGCCGCGGGCGGCAAGCGCTTCGCCGAGGCGCTGCTCTTTACCCATCGCGGCCTCTCCGGCCCCGCGATCCTCCAGATCTCGAGCTATTGGCGCGAGGGCGAGGCGATCACCATCGACCTCCTGCCGGAGGTCGATGTGCTGGCCGCTCTGCGCGAAGCACGGGCCAAAACCCCGAAGGTGGCGTTGCAAACGGTGATCGCAACGTTGCTGCCCAAACGCCTCGCCCAGATGCTGGCGGAGCGGATCGGGCTTTTGGGGATGATCGGCGATTTTTCCGACGCCAAGTTGAAACAGGTCGAGGCGGCGCTGAAAAGCTGGACGATAAAACCGCTGTCGACGGAGGGCTACCGCACCGCCGAGGTGACGCTGGGCGGCATCGACACGGCCGATCTCGACGCCAAAACTTTGATGGCACGCAACGTGCCCAATCTATTTTTCATCGGCGAAGCGGTGGACGTCACCGGCTGGCTCGGCGGCTACAATTTTCAGTGGGCCTGGGCCTCCGGCTGGGCCGCCGGGCAGGCCGCGTGAGGCGCCAGGTCGTAACCTAAGCGCCCTCCGCGATCCTTCGTCATGGCCGGGCTTGACCCGGCCACCCATGACGCCTTGCGGCGTTCGCTACCAGTGCGGCGAAAGGCCGACTGGGTCCCTGGTCAAGCCCGGGGATGACGATGCGGAGAGGGTTGCGATTCAATAGCAGCGGTCGTGAACAGCGGTCGTACAAACAGCTCCTCGCCAAAAGCCGACGCGGGTGTGCGCCCCGATTTCAATTGGGGCCCAGCGCAAGCCTAACCCCCCGGCAGCATCACCTTGTCCACTGTCAGCGCTCAGATACGGAAGCGGCTGCAATTAAGTTTCAGGGGCGGGAGGGGGCGCGGCGGCAAAGTCGTCGTCCCGGTTGTTATCCATCGCCGAATGCCGATATAAGCAAATTCCCTTTCTCGATCGCGATCACAGTCATGCCGGAACTGCCACTTTCCATTCTCGATCTCGCCCCGGTGCCGGTCGGCACCTCCTCCAGCGAGGCGTTGGCGCGCACCGTGTCGCTGGCAAAGCTTGGCGACGAGCTCGGCTACACCCGCCTGTGGTATGCCGAGCATCACGGCATGCCGATGATCGCCTCGTCCTCGCCCGATATCCTGATCGCCAGCGCCGCCGCCCATACAAGCCGCATTCGTGTCGGCTCCGGCGGGGTGATGCTGCCGAACCACGTGCCGCTTCGGGTCGCCGAGGATTTTCGGACGCTGGCGGCCCTTTATCCCAACCGCATCGATCTCGGCATCGGGCGCGCGGGCGGCACCGACAGCCGCACCCTCAATGCACTCCGCTCCTTCGGCGGCGAGCATTTTTCCGAGCAGATGGCCGAACTTTTGGCCTTCGAGAGGGGAGAATTCCCGGAGGGCCATCCGTTCAAGCAGGTGCGTGTGGTTCCCGACCAGGTGGCGCTGCCGCCGATCTGGCTTTTGGGGTCGAGCGGGGCCAGCGCGGCGTTCGCGGGCGGCCTCGGCCTGGGCTACGGCTTTGCCGCCCATTTCAGCACCACCCCGGCAAGGCCGGCGTTCGAGGCCTATCGCGACGCGTTCCGGCCTTCCGATTGGTTCGACAGGCCGCAGGCCCTGATCTGCCTGTCGGTGGTCTGCGCGCCCACCGACGAGGAGGCGCTGTATCTCGCAGGCCCGCAGACGCTGAGCTGGGTGCTGTTCCACACCGGGCGCGCCCGGCGGCTGGTGAGCCCCGAGGAAGCAGCCGCCTACAAGTACAGCCCGGAAGAGCTCGACTTCCTCGAAACCCAGAAGGGTCTCTGGATCGTGGGCAGCCCGGAAACCGTGAAGCGGGAGATTCTCGCCAAGGTGGAGCAATCGGGCGGCGCCGACGAGGTGATGGTCACGACCACCATGTTCGGCCACGAGGACCGGCTCAGGTCGTACCGCCTGCTCGCTTCCGCCTTCGGGCTGACGGCGGGCTGAAGCGCCTGGCCCGCGCTTAAACAGTTCGATTGACTGGCGCTTTTTTCCAGCGCCCGTCTTCCCACGTTTGGAGCCGACGGCCCGCAACGGCCGGGCCGAGTTCGAACAGGGAGGTCGCCATGAGTGCCCGGCCAAAAGCCCCGCATCGGCACGAACGCGCAAAATTCCTCGCCGATGGCGGCATGGAGACCACCCTCATTTTTCACGAGGGATTGGACCTGCCGCTATTCGCCGCCTTCACGCTGATGCGCAACGCGGAGGGGCGCGGGCAAATCGAGCGCTATTTCCGCCCCTATCTTGAGCTCGCGCGAGACCGCGGGGTCGGCTTCGTCCTCGATACCCCGACCTGGCGCGCCAGCCCCGATTGGGGCGAGCGGCTGGGTTTTGGCGCCAAGGACCTGGCCAGCATCGACCGGGATTCGATCCTTTTGGCCAGCGACCTGCGCGCCGAATACGACAGCGAATCCGCGCAGGTCCTCATCAACGGCGTCGTGGGGCCTCGCGGCGACGGCTATCAGAGCTCGACCATGAGCATCGATGATGCTTGCGTCTATCATGCGCCACAGGTCGAAATTTTTGCCCGCGCCGGAGCCGACCGGGTCAGCGCCATCACCATGACCACCGTCGAGGAGGCAACCGGCATCGCGCTCGCGGCACTCGAATCGGATATCCCCTCCGTGATCTCGTTCACCGTGGAAACCGACGGCAAGCTGCCGGGCGGGTTTACGATCGGGGACGCCATAGCCGCGGTCGAAGACGAGACGGACGGGGCGCCGCTCTTTTACATGATCAACTGCGCCCATCCGAGCCATTTCGAGGCCGAATTAGGCCGGCAGCCGCAATGGTTGTCGCGCATCGGCGGCATCAGGGCCAATGCCTCGACCAAGAGCCACGCCGAACTCGACAACAGCACCGAACTGGATGAGGGCGACCCCGCCGGCCTGGCGGAGCGTTATCGCCGGCTAATGGCCATGCTGCCCAACCTGCAGGTCCTCGGCGGCTGCTGCGGTACCGACCACCGCCACATCGCCGCCATTGCGGATGCCTGCGTGGGCAAACACGTGCATTGAGGGGGTGTGCACTCCCATATATTGGGCTCAGTCTAACCTAGTCAAAACAACCCCCGCCCGGCTGCCGCCACCTCCCCTCAGGGGGGAGGGGCTCTGTCGCATGACGGTGCCCCATCGTCCCCCTCCCCCTTGAGAGGAGCGGTCAGGGATGAGGGTTGTTTCGGCTAGGCTCAATTCAATCCTGAGCCTGCACCTGGCGCCAGGCCGCAATGATGGCGTCGGCCGAGAGGTCGATGTCGGCCTCGGTGGTCGCGCCCGAGCTGACCGAGAGCCGCATCACCCAATCGCCCCGCCATTCCGCCCCGCCGGCAAAGCAGACGCCGCCCGCCTGCACCTTTTCGATCACCGCCTCGGTGGCGGCGCGGCGCGCGCCTGCATCGCCGCTGCCGAAATTGACGATCACCTGGTTGATCGTGACCTCGTTGACGATGCGAATGCCTGGCTCCCGAGCCAGCCGTTCGGCAAAGCGCAGGGCCAGCGCGCAATGGCGGCTGACCAGTTCCGCGATGCCGTCGCGGCCGAGCGTCTTGAGCATCGTCCACACCGCGACCCCGCGCGCGCGCCGCGAGAGTTCCGGGACGAACGCCGAGGGGACCCGGTCCCCCTGCCCGAAATGCGGCAGATAGCTCGACCATTGCGTCATCGCCCGCTGGTGCAGTTCCCGGTCGCGGACGATGGCAAAGCCGGAATCATACGGCACCTGTAGCCATTTGTGCCCGTCGGTGACCCATGAATCGGCGCCCTCGATCCCCTCGGTCAGATGCCGGTGGCTCGGCGTGGCCCGCGCCCAAAGTCCAAAGGCCCCGTCGACGTGCACCCAGGCGCCATGCGCGCGGCCGATCTCGACGATCTCGGCGAACGGATCATAGCCGCCAGTATTGATCTGCCCGGCCTGGGCGATGACGATTTTCGGCCCCCCGGCCTTGCCGATCCTGGCGGCGAGGTCTTCGGGCAGCATGCGGCCCTGCCCGTCGGTCGCGATGCCTTTCACCCGGTTGTAGCCAAAGCCGATCAGCTGCAGTGAGGAAAAGAGCGAGGAATGCGCATCCGCCCCGATCAGCACTTCTACCGGCGGGGCGCCGAAGAGCCCGTCGGCATCAGGGTCCCAGCCGTGTTTCAGCAGCGTGCCGGTGCGCGCCGCGGCAAGGCAGATGCCGTTGGCGACGGTTGCGCCAGTCGCAAAGCCCACCGAGCTACCGCGCGGCAGGTCGAGGATTTCCACGAGCCAGCGCTCGGCTGCTTCCTCGATGGCGGCGACCGCCGGCGTGGCCGTGTGAAAAGCGTTCTGCCCCCAGGCGGTCACCAGCCAATCGGCCGCTACCCCTGCCGGATGCGAGGCGCCGATCACCCAGCCGAAAAACCTCGGTCCGACCATCGGCATCAGGCCGCCATCGGCGATGGTCGCCAATTCCTCCAGCACCTGCGAAGGATCGGTCCCCTGCTCGGGGACTGGCCGCAGCACCCGCTCCCGCAACTCGTGATAGCCGATTTGTGGCGCCGCCGAATTACCGGCCACCTCCTCGCGATAGGCGACGGCCTGGTCCAGCGCTTGCGTCAGCAGCCCACGAAGATCGCTCATTTTCGCACCTCGAATGCCGCTGCGGTTGGGGACCAAGGCCCCTCACCCGACCCTCTCCCCCGGGGGAGAGGTATTTGTGGCACGGCCGACCTCCTGCGCCCCCTCTCCCTTTGGGGGAGACGGCTTGGTGAGTGGGCCTTGGCCAAAGACACCAGACCTGCCGACAGCCCTCAGATGCGGGCGATAATCGCGTCGCCCATTTCGACGGTGCCGACGGTCTTCTGGTTCGGCTGCGCGATATCGCCGGTGCGGAGCCCGTCCGCCAGCACGGCGGCGATGGCGGCTTCCACCGTATCGGCTACTTCCACCAGGCCGAACGAATAACGCAGCGCCATGGCAAAGCTCGCGATCATGGCGATTGGGTTGGCGATCCCCTTGGCAGCGATATCGGGCGCCGAGCCGTGCACAGGCTCATAGAGCGCCTTGCGCTTGCCAGAGGCATCGGGCGCCCCGAGGGAGGCCGAGGGCAACATGCCGAGCGAACCGGTGAGCATCGCCGCCGCATCCGAGAGGATGTCGCCGAAGAGGTTGTCCGTGACGATGACGTCGAACTGCTTGGGATTGCGCACCAGTTGCATGGCGCAATTGTCGGCAAGGATGTGCTGGAACGCCACGTCCGGATTTTCCGCCGCAACCTGCCGCGCGACTTCGTCCCACAGCACGCCCGACTTCATCACGTTCTTCTTGTCGGAGGAATGCACCAACTTGCGGCGCGTCCGCGCCAGATCGAAGGCCACCCGGCAGATGCGCTCGATCTCATAGGTCTCATAGACCTGCGTATCGACGGCGCGCTTTTGGCCGTTGCCGAGATCGGTGATCTCCTTGGGCTCGCCGAAATAGACGCCGCCGGTGAGTTCGCGCAGAATCAGGATGTCGAGGCCTTCCACCACTTCGCGCTTGAGCGAGGAGGCATCGGCCAGTGCCGGATAAACAATCGCGGGCCGGAGGTTGGCAAAGAGGCCCAGATCCTTGCGAAGGCGCAGCAACCCTGCTTCCGGGCGCTTGTCGTACGGCACCTTGTCCCACTTCGGGCCGCCTACGGCGCCGAAGATCACGGCGTCGGCCGCGAGCGCCTTTTCCATGTCGGCTTCCGAAATCGCCTCGCCATGGGCGTCATATGCACAGCCGCCGACGAGCCCGCGATCGGTCGTAAAATCGGTCAGGCCCTCACGGTTGAGATGGGCGATGAGCTTTTCGACCTCGGCCATGATTTCGGTGCCGATGCCGTCGCCCGGAAGGAGAAAGAGCTTTTTGGACATTTTTGATCCGCCGTGCCGGCGCCCTCGTGGTTCGACAAGCTCACCATGAGGCCGCAACCCCAAAGACCTCATCCTGAGCTTGTCGAAGGACGAGGTCCGGCATACGTCAGGAAGCCGAAGCGCCGATCCGCGCCTCGACCTCGATTTCGATCTTCATGGCTTCTTCGATCATGCCGACCAGCAACATGGTCGCGCCCGGGAATAGCCGAAGGTCGCTTCAAACGGCGAACCGGTAGAGACGCGCCCGACCATCGCGGTCTCAGATCCAGGGCCGGCTTTCGTTCACCTTCTGCTCGAAGCCGGAAATCGCCGGGTCGGCCTTGAGCGTTGCGGCGATGTCGTCGAGGCCTTCGAGCAGCGTCTGCTTGCGCGACGGATCGATATCGAAATGGAGGGTGCCGCCATCGGGACCCTTGATCGTCTGGGCTTCGAGGTCGACCGAAATCGTGGCGTTCGAGCCGCGCTCGGCGTCGTCCATCAGCAGCTTCAACTGCTCGGGCGTCACCACGAGGGGCAGGATGCCGTTCTTGAAGCAGTTGTTGTAGAAAATATCGGCAAAGCTGGTCGAGATCACGCAGCGGACGCCGAAATCGAGCAGCGCCCAAGGCGCATGCTCGCGGCTCGAACCGCAGCCGAAATTGTCGCCGGCCACGATGATCTTGGCCTGCCGGTAGGCCGGCTTGTTGAGCACGAAATCCGGGTTCTCGGTCCCGTCTTCGTTATAGCGCATTTCCGAAAACAGCGCCGAACCAAGACCGGTCCGCTTGATGGTCTTGAGGTACTGCTTGGGAATGATCATGTCGGTATCGACATTGATGATCGGCAGCGGCGCCGCCACGCCCGTTAGCTGGGTGAACTTTTCCATCAAACTACCTCGCATTCAGCAGGGCGTTGTAATGAACCAGAGGGGCGAGGTGGTCAAGGACGCGCACGCCCGAAGTCGTTCGCCTCGCGCTGATGCCCTCATTCCGCTTGTGGGGAGGGTTGGGGAGGAGGTAGGCAACCAAAAAGCCAGGGAGATAAGAAAATGACGCCGCACAACTCGGCCAAGCCGGGCGACTATGCCGAAGCTGCACTGCTGCCCGGCGATCCGCTGCGCGCCAAGTGGATTGCGGAATATTTCCTCGACAGCGCGCGCCAGGTGAACGCGGTCCGCAACTGCCTTGGCTATACCGGCACATGGAAGGGGCAGCCGGTAAGCGTGCAGGCAACCGGCATGGGTCAGCCTTCGCTCGCGATCTATGTGCACGAACTGCTGAATATCTATGGAGTCAAAACGGCGATCCGCGTCGGCACCTGCGGCGGGCTCAGCCCGAAGGTGAAGGTGCGCGACCTTATTCTCGCCCAGGGCGCAACGACCGACTCGAGCATTATCCGCGACGCGTTCGGCCCCTATGGCTTCGCCCCAATCGCCGATTTCGACCTCCTCGCCGATGCCGTCCGCCGCGCCCGCGAAAACGGCCTCGGCTTCCATGTCGGCAACATGCTCTCCTCGGATATTTTCTATCATGCCGATGGCCTCAAGGCCTATGAAGCGGTGATCGCCCATGGCGTGCTCGGCGTTGAGATGGAGGCGGCGGCGCTCTATACGCTTTGCGCCCGCTTCAACGCCCGCGGCCTCGCCATCTGCACCATGACGGACAGCCTCGTCACCGGCGAGCAGCTCAGCCCCGTCGACCGGCAATCTTCACTGGAAGAAATGGTACGCCTCGCCCTTGATGTCGCGGTCGGCGCTTAGCTCGTCGCGGTGAGCTAGTACTGTCATACAGGCTACATCTTGTGATGTATTGATACGATGTTGGGCAAAGTTTTTTGACCGACAAAGCTTTCCGACCTAAAACTCGTCACAAATATGAACGAGTACTTAAGCCGCCCAGGAACGCATCGACTGCATAGTCGTTGGTCTGGGAGTACAGGAGGGGAGCCTGAAATGAACGTCACGCAGACTTTGATTCGGCACCGCGACATCCAGGACTGGGTGACCGCCCGTCATGGCATGCCCGCCATTACTCGAATACCGACCACTTCCGGTCAAATACGCGCCCGCCTCGCACTTGCCTTTGGTGGCCCGAGCCGCCGGCCCGACGCCCCACCCGGCGCCGAGGACGACGGCATGAGCCCGGTGTCCTGGAGGGCCTGGCTGGCCGAACTTGACCGCCAGCACCTGGCGCTGAAGGTCACCGGCGAACGAGGGCCCGCCTTCGAATTCGTCGAGCGCAAGGACAGCGGCGACAGGAACTCGGAGCTGAATTGACCGGTCCGCCGGCATCGAGTTCACGAGTGGCAATCGGCCCGGCAATTGTCGGGCCGTTTTGCTGTCCGGAACTCGAAGCGGGGCCAAGGGATTATTGGCACGGGGCATGAGAACGGGATTGGCCATGTCGAGAATTCTCCAGGAACATGAAAGTATCCGCGAGTGGGTTGAAGCCCGCGGCGGCGCGCCCATGCTCGAGGACCTGCCGAACGGCACGCGCGAGCAAGTGCTGCTGCAACTTACTTTCGACCAGCACCTGCTCGATGCCGACCACAACGAAGGGCCCGATCCGATCGTCGGCTTCGAGTTGGTTGGCTGGGAGGATTGGCTGGCGGAACTCGACCGACAAAACCTTGCCCTCAAGGTCAACGACGAGAGAGCCGGCGTTCTGGACAAGGCGTTCGAATTCGTCGCCCGGGACGGGCAGGGCGAGACCACCGACGCCGCCAAGCAGCCCGCCGCGGGCAGCATCCAGCGCCCGGGCGAATACGACCCACGCAACGATTAGCTGCATTCGGTGCCAAGGGGCCGAAGCTGATCGGCCGGTCGTGGCGCGGCTCAATGGGTGGCCGGGTCAACCCAGGTCAAGCCCGGCCATGACGAGGAAGGGGGCCGGACGACAGCAGCTTTCACTCGCCCCTTTCGGCCGCAGCCTCGATCGCCTCCATGTCCGCGTCGGAATAGCCGAAGTGATGGCCCATTTCGTGCACCAGCACATGGGTCACCACCGCGCCGAGGGTTTCCTCGTGCTCGGCCCAGTAATCGAGGATCGGCCGGCGATAGAGGTGGACGGTGTTCGGCAATTGTCCCGATTGCGGCACCGCGCCGCTCTGGGCCATGCCAATCCCGGTAAAGAGACCCAGGAGGTCGAACGGGGACTCGATGCCGAGTTCTTCGAGCACCGCGTCGTCCGGAAACTCCGCCACGACGCAGGTCACGCCCTCGACCAGTTCGCGGAACGGCGCGGGCAGACCATCGAGCGCCTCCCGCGCCAAAACCTCGAACATGTCGAGCGAAGGCGCTAGGCGGCCGGACCAGTCTGAGGCAGAGCGCTGAGACATGAGTGCTAAACTAGCGGGCCCGGGGCTCGCGGCCAAGGCCCCTCACCCTATCCTCTCCCCCAAGGGGAGAGGCGACCGTGCGGCACGGCTCGCTAATCCTCTCCCTTGGGGGAGAGGTGGGGCCGGTAGGCCCCGGTGAGGGGGCCTGGCAACAAGCTCAGCCTATTGCTGCGGCCACTCACGAATGTCGACGAAATGGCCGGTGATCGCCGCGGCGGCTGCCATGGCCGGCGACACCAGGTGCGTACGGCCCTTGAAGCCCTGGCGACCCTCGAAATTGCGGTTGCTGGTCGAGGCGCAGCGCTCCTGCGGCCGGAGCTTGTCGGCATTCATGGCGAGGCACATCGAGCAGCCAGGCTCGCGCCAGTCGAAGCCGGCGGCCCTGAAGATCGCGTCGAGCCCCTCGGCCTCGGCCTGTTCCTTGACCAGGCCCGAGCCCGGCACGACCATGGCGTTGACGCCCTCGCGCACCTTATGACCCCTGATGACCGCCGCAGCGGCGCGCAGGTCCTCGATGCGGCCATTGGTGCACGAGCCCAGGAACACCCGCTCGACCGCAATATCGGTGATTTTCGTGCCTGGCTGGAGGCCCATATATTCAAGCGCCCGCCACTTGCTGGCGCGGCGGCTGGGATCCTGGATGTCGTCCGGGTTCGGCACCACGCCGTTGACCGAAATCACGTCCTCGGGCGAAGAGCCCCAGGAAACGATTGGCGGCAACTTGGCGGCGTCGAGCCGGACCTCGCGGTCAAAATGGGCGCCCTCGTCCGAGAACAGCGTCTTCCAGTATTGGACGGCCATGTCATAGGCCTCGCCTTTCGGCGCGCGAGGACGGTCCTTCACATAGGCGAAGGTCTTTTCGTCCGGGGCGATCAGGCCGGCGCGGGCGCCGCCTTCGATCGACATGTTGCAGACCGTCATGCGGCCTTCCATCGAGAGCGCGCGGATGGCTTCGCCCGCATATTCGAGCACATGGCCGGTGCCGCCCGCCGTGCCGATCTCGCCGATGATGGCAAGGATGATGTCCTTGGCGGTGACGCCCGGCGGCAGCTGGCCGTCGACGGTCACCCGCATGTTCTTGGCCTTCTGCTGGATCAGCGTCTGGGTCGCCAGCACATGCTCGACCTCGGAGGTGCCGATGCCGTGCGCGAGGGCACCAAAAGCGCCGTGCGTAGAAGTGTGGCTATCGCCGCAGACGATGGTCATGCCGGGCAGCGTAAAGCCCTGCTCGGGGCCGACGATGTGGACGATGCCCTGGCGCCGGTCGAGTTCGTTGAAATATTCGACGCCGAATTCGCGGGCGTTCTCGGCCATGGTCTCGACCTGCAGCCGGCTCTCCGGATCGTCGATGCCCTTGCTGCGGTCGCTGGTCGGAACGTTATGGTCGACCACCGCCAGCGTCCGCTCGGGCGCACGCACGCTGCGCTTGTTCATGCGCAGCCCTTCAAAGGCCTGCGGGCTCGTCACTTCGTGCACGAGGTGGCGGTCGATATAAATGAGCGAGGTGCCGTCCTCATTGTTGGTGACCAGATGATCGTCCCAAATCTTGTCGTAAAGTGTGCGGCCTTGGCTCATTTGCTGCTCGTACAGGCTGGTTGATAACCGAAGGGGCGTAATAAGCCCCTCGTCATGGAAACGTCAATAAACGGCTTCTCCACAAGGACTGCAAGCCGATCCGGGGCGATCCCGTTCGGCGGTCGCAATTTTTTGCTGGACGGCCGGCGCTTCCTGTCGCGTCTCGGCGCAATTGACACTATCGTGATCGAATGTCGCGGTGTCGCATCGGGGGGTGCGCCGCGACGGGGCGGAGTGAAATGGAAGCCGAGGGGGATTCCCGTGGCGCCAGGACCCAGTCTCAACTGATCGCGCGGGGCAAGGCCCTTGTCGCGAGCGAGCCAAATTACGCCCGCTTCCTGCTGCATGCGGCGCGCGCCACCGACCCCGACGATCTCGCCCCCTTCAGCGGCGCCGTCATGGATGCCGAGTTCCGCCGCGCCTATGCGTTGATCGAGCGGCGCGGGACGGCCAATCACTTCGTCCACCTTTCGCGCGCCGACGTGCTGACGCTCGAGGCGCCCGAGATCATCGACATCTTTTGCCCCGACATGCCGTTCATCGTGGATTCGGTGCTGGCCGCAATACGGGCCAAGGGCGGCAATGTCAGGCTGGTGACCCATCCGGTGCTGCCGCTCGACCCGGCCTCCCATCGCGTGCTCAACGAAGCGGGCCCCGACACCAGGCAGGAGAGTTTTCTTCATCTCCACCTCGATCCCCTGCCCGATGAGGCGAGCCGCAAGGCCCTGCTCGCCGAAATCCGTGGGGTGCTCGACGAAGTGACGCTGGTCGTCCGCGGCTGGCGGCCGATGCTCGAACGCGTGCGCGGGCTCGTGCACGACCTGCGCGAAAACCCGCCGCCGATCGAGCCGGCGCTCGTTGCCGAGAGCGTCCAGTTTCTCGCCTGGCTCGCCGCCCACAATTTTACTTTTCTGGGCCTTCGCGAATATCGGGTGGCGGGCAGTCCCGCTGCGCCGAGGCTCGAGCCAGTGCCGACATCGGGCATCGGCCTGCTCGAAAATCCGGATTTTCGGTTCCTGAGGAGCGGCCGGAATTTCGTCGAGACCACCCCCGAGCACGTGGCGTTCCTCCAGCGCCCGGATCCGGTCATGGTCTCCAAGGCCAATATGCGCTCGCGCGTCCATCGCCGCACCCACATGGACTATATCGGGGTCAAGCGCTTCGATGCGCACGGCAAGGTCTCGGGCGAAGTGCGGATCCTGGGCCTCTTCACCTCCGCTGCGGCCGCCGTGCCGCATACCGAGGTGCCGCTGATCCGGCGGAAGGTCGCAACCGTTCTGGCCCGCTCCAGAGCCACGCCCGAAAGCCACGCCGGCAAGGCCCTGCTCCAGGCGCTCGCCACCTATCCGCGCGACGAGCTGTTCCAGATCGATGCGGACGACCTGCTCGAATTTGCGACCGTCGTCGCTGCCCTGCCCGACCGGCCGCGCGTGCGCGTGCTGCCGCGGATCGACCGCTTCGACAATTTCGTTTCGATCCTCGTCTACCTGCCGCGCGACCGTTACACCTCGGAATTGTGCGCCCGGATCGGCACCTACCTCGCCCGGCGCTACGAAGGGGGCGTTTCGGCCTATTTTCCGCAGTTTCCGGAGGGTGACCTCGTCCGGGTCCATTTCATCATCGGGCGCGACGAGGGCTCGACGCCGCGCCCCGACCGCGAGGATCTCGAACGCGATATCCTCGACCTAAGCCGCGATTTCGGCGACCGGGTGCTCGATGCGGCGCCCGATGAGGCCGCCGTGCGGCCGTTCCGCGCCGCGTTTCCGCCCGCCTATCAGGCGAGCGCTACCCCGGCCGACGCGCTCGCCGACATCGAGGTTTTTCGCGGGCTCGGCGAAGGGGTGGCGGTGCGGCTGGCGCCCGCGGCCGAGGACGGCGGTTTCATCCTGAAAGTCTTTCATCGCGAAAACCCGCTACCGCTGAGCGATCGCGTGCCGCTGCTGGAGAGTTTCGGTTTTCGGGTCATCGACGAGGCAACCTACGCGATTTCGCCGGAGGGCCAGCCGGCCTGCTTCCTGCACGCCATGGAGCTGACCCTGCCGGAAGGGCCGCTGCCGGCCGATCCGATGGACATTGCACGGATCGAGGAGGCGCTGCTCGCCGTCTGGCATGGCGAGGCGGAGAGCGACCGGCTCAACCAACTCTCGATTTCGGCAGGCTTGGCCTGGGACCAGGTGGCGATTCTCAGGGCCTATGCCCGCTACCTCAAGCAATTGGGCGGCACCTTTTCCCAGCGCTATGTTGCGGCGACCCTCAGCGGCCATCCCGACGCGGCGGCGGCCTTTTTCGACCTGTTCGACGCCCTCAACCGGCCAGATTTCAACGAAGACCGCGACGCGGCCGCCGAAATGGCCCGCGCAGCGATTGCGGCGGCACTCGAAACTACCCAGTCGCTCGATGAGGACCGGATTCTCAGGCGCGTGCTGGCGCTGATCGAGGCAACGCTCCGCACCAATTTTTACCAGCGGGACTCGCTCGGCGGCCGCCGGCCCGCCCTGGGCCTCAAATTCGATTGCGCGGCCATCGCCGAAATGCCGGCACCAAAACCTTTTCGCGAGATTTTTGTCTATTCGCCCCGCTTGGAAGGCCTGCACCTGCGATTCGGGCCTTTGGCGCGCGGTGGCATCCGCTGGTCCGACCGGCCGGAGGACTTCCGCACCGAGGTGTTGGGCCTGGTCAAGGCGCAGCAGGCGAAAAACGCCATCATCGTGCCGGTGGGCGCCAAGGGCGCGTTCGTGCCGAGGCAAGTGTCGTTTGCCGCCGACCGCGAGACGGTGCAAAGCGAAGGCACCGCCTGCTACGGCATCTTCATTTCGACCCTTCTCGACCTCACCGACAACATTGTCGGGGGATCCGTCGTGTCGCCACCCGAGCTTCACCGGCGGGACGCGGCCGATCCCTATCTGGTAGTGGCCGCCGACAAGGGCACGGCGAGCTTTTCCGACATCGCTAATGCGCTCGCGGTCGAACGCCATTATTGGTTGGGCGATGCCTTCGCCTCGGGCGGTTCGGTCGGCTACGACCACAAGCGCATGGGGATCACCGCCCGCGGCGCCTGGGAAGGCGTAAAGCGGCATTTTCGCGAAATGGGCCGCGATATCCAGCAGGTGCCCTTCACCGTCGTTGGGATCGGCGACATGTCGGGCGACGTCTTCGGCAACGGCATGCTGCTATCGCCCCATACCCTGTTGATCGCCGCCTTCGACCACCGCGACATCTTCATCGACCCCGCCCCGAACCCGGTCGCAGCTTTCGCCGAACGCAAGCGGCTGTTCGGCCGCTTCCGTTCGAGCTGGCAGGACTATGACCGCGAAGCGATCTCGCCTGGCGGCGGGGTGTTTTCGCGCGAGCTCAAATCGGTCGACCTGTCGGCGGAGGCGCGGGCTGTCTTGGGCCTTGCCGAGGGGCCGCTGATGCCACGGCAGGTGATCCGGGCGATTCTCACAGCCGATGTCGACCTGCTCTGGTTCGGCGGCATCGGCACCTATGTGCGGGGTGCAAACGAAACCGACCTCGAAGTCGGCGACAAGGCCAACGACCAGCTCCGCGTCACCGGCCACGAGGTTCGAGCGCGCGTTATCGGCGAGGGCGCCAATCTCGCCATGACCGAGCGCGGCCGCATCGAATACGCCCTCACCGGCGGCCGGCTCAACACCGATGCCATCGACAATTCCGCCGGCGTCAACGCTTCTGACCTCGAGGTCAACATCAAGATCGCGCTTGGCCCGCTGGTCGCTGCCAAACGCATCAGCGAGCGCCAGCGCAACGACTTGCTCATGACGATGACCAGCGAGGTCGCCGAGCTTTGCCTCAGGAACAACTACCTCCAGACGCTGGCGCTGTCGCTTGCCGAGCGGCAGGGTCTTGACGGATTTGCCGAGCAACGCGGGCTGCTCGCTCACCTCGAAGCAAATGCCGGCCTCAGCCGGGCCGTGGAATTTTTGCCGACGGATGCTGAACTCGGGGCGCGCGCCGCCGCGGGCCATGGTTTCACCAGGCCGGAACTGGCGGTCCTCCTCGCCTATGCCAAGATCGCGCTGAAACGGAATCTCGCCGCCACTGGCGCCCCGGACGATCCCTATCTGTCGCGTGAACTCTTCGCCTACTTCCCCGCCCGGCTCGCGGAACAGCATCGGGAAGCGCTGGAACAGCACCGCCTCAGGCGCGAGGTGATCGCGACGGTCCTTGCCAATGCCATGCTCAACCGTGGCGGACCGGATTTCGTCCTGGGCCTCGTCAGCGCCACCAACGCCGACGCCGCGGCCGCGGCCCGCGCCTATGTCACCGCGCGCGACGCCTTCGGTCTCACAGAGCTCAACCGGCAAATCGACCTGCTCGACGGACGCATTCCGGGCACGGCCCAGCTCGATCTTTACGCTGCCGTCGAGGCCTTGCTGAAGCAGCAGAGCCTCTGGTTCCTGCGCAACGAGACTTTTGAGGGGGGCCTCGCCGAACTGATCGCCCGCTATGCGCTCGGGGTCGCCGATCTACGCAACGGGCTGCAAAAATTTTTGCCACCACCGCTGGCCGCAGCGATCACGACGCGCAACGCGGCACTCGAAGCGGCGGGGGTGCCGCGCGACCTCGCCCGTCGTTTCGCCGAACTGCCCATCGTGGCGCTTGCGAGCGACATCGTCTTGGTCGCGAACCGCGCCGGCACCAATGTCGCCGATGCCGCCAGGGCCTTTTTTGCCGTGATCGAAATGTTCGGCCTCGGCCAAATCGCCGAGGCGGCCGGCCGCCTCCGGCCCGCCGACCGCTTCGACCGCATGGCCCTCGACCGGGCCCTCGCCAATATCGCGCGCGCCGAACGCGATCTCGCCGCCGATGTGCTCGCGGCCGACGGCGTCACGGTCGCCGGCCGCCTCGCCACCTGGCGCCGGACGCGCGAAGCCGCCATCGAGCGGGCCGCGAGGGCTGTCGGCGAATTGACCGAAGGCGAGGTCAGTGTCTCCCGCCTCTCCGTCACCGCGGGGCTGTTGGCCGATCTGGCACAGGCGAGGTGAGGTTCGCGCAAAGCGTGTTCTGCGCCCGTGGGCTATGGTTCGACAGGCTCACTAGAAGTGAGGGTTTGGCCCCAGAGCGCGCGATCCAGCCCAGTCCAGTGGAATTGTCTGCGCTTGAAATCTCGGGAGCAAGCTTTGCTCCGCACGCCGTAAAACGGAGATTCCCGCCTGCGCGGAAATGACCTGGGTTTAGGGGCTGAGCCGGGCGACGTCCACGGCGTCATTCCCGCGCAGGCGGGAATCTCTGTTGGTTCAGCACGACCGGAACCCGTTTAAAAGCCCGTTGAGTCAACAGATTCGCCGCGCTTCCTTCGTCATGGCCCGGCTTGACCCGGCCACCCATGATGCCTTGCCCATACCTCCCCGGGTACGTCGAGGGCTTCATGGGTCCCGGGTCAAGCCCGGGGATGACGATGCGGCAAAGGGTGCGACCTGCTACCCACGCCGCACTGGCAGCACCTCGCCCAAGCTCTCGCGACCTTATGTCAAACCAACGCGATCGCGCTCTAATGCCTGAAATGCCTGAGCCCGGTGAACACCATGGCGATGCCTGCCTCGTCGGCGGCAGCGATCACTTCGGCGTCGTTGATTGAGCCGCCGGGCTGGATCACGGCGGTGGCTCCAGCCGCGACCGCGGCCAGCAGGCCGTCGGCAAAGGGGAAGAAGGCGTCGGAGGCAACCACCGAGCCCGCCGTCAGCTCCTCCGGCAACCCCGCCGCTTCGGCCGCGTCCTGCGCCTTGCGGTGGGCGATGCGGCTCGAATCGACACGAGACATCTGCCCGGCGCCGATACCCACCGTCGCCCCGTCCTTCACGTAGATCACGGCGTTGGATTTTACGTGCTTGGCGACGGTTTCGGCGACCAGGAGGTCGGCCATCTCCTTTTCGGTCGGCTGCCGCTTGGTCACGACCTTCAGTTCGCTGTCCCGGGCGGTCTTGCTGTCGCGCGACTGCACCAGCAGGCCGCCGGCGAGCGAGCGCACCGTCAATGCCTCGGCCTTCGGATCGGCGAGCGCACCGGTCACCAGCAGCCGCAAATTCTTCTTGGCGGCGATGATCGCCTTGGCTTCCTCGCTCGCCGCTGGGGCTACGATCACCTCGGTGAAAATCTTCACGATTTCGGCCGCCGTTTCGGCGTCGATTTCGCGATTGAGCGCAACGATCCCGCCAAAGGCGCTAACCGGGTCGGTACGCTGCGCCAGCCGGTAGGCGTCCGCTAGCGTGTCGGCGAGGGCAAAACCGCACGGGTTGGCGTGCTTGATGATAGCGACGGCGGCACGCACGGGCCCGAATTCGGAAACCAGCTCGAACGCCGCATCGGTATCGTTGAGGTTGTTGTAGGAAAGGCTCTTGCCCTGCAGCTGCGTGGCGGTGGCAACGCCCGGCCGGCTGTCGCCGGTCTTGTAGAAGGCCGCCCATTGGTGCGGGTTTTCGCCATAACGCATGACCTCGCTCAGGCTGCCGGCAAAGCTGCGCCACGGCATTTCGTCGTAATTCAGCGTGTCGGCGAACCAGCTCGAGATCGCCGCATCATAGGCGGCAGTGCGGGCATAGGCCTTTGCCGCCAGCTTCTGGCGCAGGGCATAGGGCACGCCCTCGCCCTTGATGGCCTCGAGTAGCGGCGCATAGTCCGAAGGATCGACCACCACGGTGACAAAGGCATGGTTCTTGGCCGAGGAGCGGATCATCGCCGGGCCGCCGATGTCGATGTTTTCGATCACGTCGTTATAGCCGGCGCCCGAGGCCACGGTCTGCTCGAACGGATAGAGGTTGCAGACGAGGAGGTCGATCTCGCCGATCCCG
>DATJHO010000070.1:0-7416 GCA_035493835.1 Devosiaceae bacterium | reverse complement strand
GAGGCTACGCCAGTTGCGGCTGACGGGGGGGCGGCACCCGTGGCCATCATCCGTATTTTAGGCGCTTCCGGCGAGCTCCTGGCGCTCTATTACGACGAGGGAACGCTCTATTTCGAGCGGACCGGCACGGTTGACCGGACGGCAGAGCGTGCCGATCTCCTGTCGAATGATGGTCGTCCGACAGATATCGGCCTCGGCATCCGGTTTGATTGCTTCGTCCGGGTGACGCTTGAAGGGGTCTCTGTTTCGGTAATCCATAACGGAACCAGCTATTCTGCCCAACGGGATGCTGATCGCGCCTGGTTCGGCCAGCCATTGCATTTCAATGCTGGCATCAGCTTGGCATCCAAGGAGTTGGTCGGGACGGCCAAGGTCAAGTTCTATCTGTTGACAGTTCCGAAGCGGAACTCAAGTGACCGGTCGAGTGGCGTCGCCAAGAAGCGGCGACTGCATCTGGGCGTTCCCGGCACGCGTCAGTAATACGCTCCCCTCATTAGAGGGGATCTGCTTGTATCTCCCAGTTTGCTGAGAAATCTGCGCTTTCTGCCGCGTTGATCCGGGCTGTGGTAAAAGCACCGGCGAGGCATGTCTGCACGCCAGATTACCGTCGGACAGCCGGCTCAAGCATGGAATCTGCACATCCCCCTTGCGTTACGTCGCTCGTTTGACCATTAAGGTTAACGCCTGATTAATGGCGCTGTCTAGTCGGCGTATACTTGCGTCCCGCTCTAATTAAATTGTTATATCGGCTCGACGAGCAGAACTAGCCGCTCATTCAAAAGGCCATGGTCACAACTGGACTGAGTTTTGGCTGACGGAATGTGCGGTAGCCCACTGCGCGCAAATATCGTATTCGTAGATCGAGTGGTCGAGTATGCGTACTACAAAAATTGCCGATCGCGATGACCGCACAGCAAGCGCCGAGGCGGGATTAACTCCTGGCGTGTCCTTGCTGTCCGCCAGCGAGACCTGGTACGCGCACCTGTTGTTTTTGCTTTGCCTCGTTGCGCTGGCGCTAACGATTCCCGCATCGAGTATCCGCAGCCTTTGGAATATCAACTCCGGCGCCTTTTTCAGCCTCGGCATGATCGCCGTGTGGCGCTATTGCTGGGTCGCCGTAAACTACTCCCGCGCTCTGTATTACAGGAAATTTTCGTTCCCAAGCATGCGGCGGCGGGCCGACGCGGCCGTCAACGGGCTGGAGGTGGCCGGGGAGGCTCCTCGCGCGTTCCTGCTGGTCACAAGCTTCCGCCAGGACGGCGATACCTCGGCAATGGTCTACCGGGCCGCATTCGAGGCGGCGCTTCGTGCCCCGGGCCGCGCCACTGTCGTGGCGTCACTGGTGGAGACGGGCGACCAGCGCCTGGTCACCTCGATGTACCGGTTGATCTGCAAAGAGGACAGCGACGTCGATCTGGTGATCGTACGCATCGCCGGGACCGGCAAGCGGGATGCCCTGGCGCATGGTTTCAGGGCGATAGCCAAGCTCAATCCGGATGGCGGCGATCTGGTCGCGGTGATCGACGGCGACAGCATCGTGCCGGTGGATCTCGTGCAGCGATGCCTGGGATTTTTTCAGCTCGACCCGCGGATTGGCGCGCTGACGACCGATGAAATTTCCCGCGTGCGTGGCAGTGCACTGTTTCATATCTGGTACAGTCTTCGCTTCGCCCAGCGAAACATCATCATGGGGTCCAACGGGCAGGCCCGTCGAGTGCTGACGCTGACCGGCCGCATGTCGATGTTTCGCGCCGAGGTGGCCTGCAATCCCGATTTCATCCGTCAAGTCGAGGCAGACTATATCGATCATTGGCGCCTTGGTCGGATCAAGTTCCTGACCGGGGACGATAAGTCCACCTGGTTCTGGCTGCTCAAGAATAACTACCGGATGCTCTACCTTCCGGATGTCATGGTGGCCACGATCGAGGATCCGCCCGGCAAGCACTTCGTTCCGGCAGCTGCCCAGCTGATGACCCGCTGGTTTGGCAATATGTTGCGGACCAACAACCGGGCGCTGGCGCTGGGGCCCTGGCGGACGGGTCTCTTTACCTGGATTGCAATCCTCGACCAGCGCATCTCGATGTGGACCTCCCTCGCCGGGCTCGGAATGGTCTTGATCGTCGGGCTGTTGGTGACGCCCAGCGCCTTCTTCGCTTACGCCGTGTGGACGCTGTTCACGCGTTATCTGCTGACGTTGCTGCTGCTTACATCCCGCCCGCGCGTCTCGGTATTCTATCCATTCTTCATATACTTCAATCAGATCTTCGGATCGATCATCAAGATCTACATTTTCTTTCGCCCCAACAAGCAACGCTGGACGCGGCAGAAGACGCGCCTGCAGGGGCACTCTGGTTTCGCCCAGCGGCTGAGGGCGGCATCATCGACCTATATGACCGGCCTGGCCGTAGTGGCCTTTCTCACGGCGCTGGCATGCATCGTGGCACAACTGCCGATCCCCAACGCACAGGTGCTGCGTCACCTGATTGCCCTCACCTGAGCGCGGAGCAATTGAATGAACGAGAATTTCATTAGGTTCGAGGCCGACGTCCAGCGTCAGCACGCCCGGTACCAATTGCCGATCCGCTGCGTGATCGATGGTCAGACCTGCAAGGCGCTGGACTGGTCGGTTGCGGGGGTAGGCATCGAGACGCCGGGGGCACGCCCCCTGGTTGTCGGGGCAACGCCCGAGATCCGCCTGTTGTTTGCCTTCGAAGGCTATGAGTTCGCGCTCGATCTCAAGGCGGAGGTCCGTCATTCCAGTGCGGAACGCACCGGATTGCAATATATCCAGCTGCAGCCCGAGCAGACCCGCATGATGCGCTATGTGCTGGACTCCTACCTTTCGGGCGAATTGCTCACCATGGGCGAAGTGCTAGACCTGCAGCGCCGCCCGGTGCAGGCGGGGGCGCGGCGCGAAGGTGATGCGCAGCGCCCGAGCGGCGGGCTGCGGCACGGCCTCGGCATTGCCGTCCGCACAGCAGGCGTTGGCGTAGTGACCCTGCTCCTGGTGGGCTTCATCGGCAGCAGCCTTTACCAGCGCTTCGTGACGTTTCCGGCGGCCTCTGCCTTCATCACCTCGGACACGACCCCGATCTACGCGTCCGTCGGCGGAACGGCCACCAATGTCGCCAGCGGCAAGGTAGTGGTCGGCGATCAGATCGCCACCATCCTGACCGACAGCGGCCGCAGCGTCACCGAGACTTCGCCCTGCGCCTGCACGATCGAGGAGGTTGCCGTGAACGTCGGGGAGACGGTTCGCGGGGGCACGCGGCTATTCTCACTGCATCGGCCCGACTCCAAGAATTTTGTTCTCGCAACTGTCGACCGTTCGCGGCTGATGGACATCTATCGGGGTGTCACGGCGGATATCGAGTTTGTCGATCGGCCGACCATCTACAACGCGCACGTCGAGGCCCTGCCGGCGGCGGCAACGGATGATACCGGATCAACAGTGTCGGTGCGGCTCGATCTCGGTCCCGCGGCGGCGAGCGTGCCGCTGGGCCAGCCGGTCCAAGTCTCGCTCTTCAAGGCGCATTGGCTGGATCAGATCAAGCTGGATCAGATCAAGCTCGGCTGGCTGCAGCAGATGATTGCGGGCGCTTCATTCGCCTCGGGCGGCAAGTGATGATGATCATCGTCAAACGCATTGGCCGCCCCGCGGCGCTTGCCCTTGCCCTGATGAGTGGCTTGGCCGGCACGAGCTTGGCTGGAACGAGCGTCTCGGCGAGCTCGAGCGATCCGACTGCGCAGGTCGTGCTCGAAATCGAGCAGGGTGTGCTCAGCAGCGAAAAGGCAGCGACGCCCGAGGAGAAATTGGCCGGCATCGAGGCCACGCGAAGCCGCTACCTGTTTCTGACCAAGCTGGCGGACGGCGCGAATTCGCCGGAGGCGCTCGCCGCAGCAGCCGCCTTGAAACGGCTCGCCGCCGAAAGCATCACCGCCGACATTCTGACCTCGGACGTTCTCTCGACGGTGATGGGCATACTCGCCGGCGGGAAGGTGGATGCACAGACCGCGGTCCGGTATCGGGTCGAGATCGAGGGACTCGTCATCGCGCTGACCAGCCCCGCCTTGCGAGCCAGTGCCTATTCGTGGCTCGCCGACATTGATGCGGCCCGAGACCCGGCAGGCGCCATCGCCGACCTCGGCCGAGCTGTGAAGGATGCCGACGCCATCACCGAGGCGGATAGCAAGAACAGTGCACTTAATGCCATTGCCCAGACGGCCGCGCGCATCAAGGGCAATGCCGCCCTACCGCTGGTCAACCAAGCCATAGCGGGCATGTGGCCCTCGCGGCAGCGCGGCTTCGCCTGGTATTCCATCGCCCGGGGCGAGCTGACCGGGAATGACGCCAAGCTCGATAGCGGCAAGCTTGGGGCGGCTGTCAGCACGGCCATTCAGCAGGATGACTTGCCTCGAGCCTTAAAGCTCGCTTTGGCGATCGATCCGGAGTCGGAAGGAACACGGGCGAAAGCTCTCAACGCCGTTCTCGACAAAGCGCTCGAGCGCGGTGAGACGGGTATGTTCGAGCCATTGACCTCCGCTTATGCCGACGACAGCGACCAGCAGGACGCCATCACGGCCATGGTGCGCAATCGCATCGACAACAATCGTACGCTGGATGCAGTGGCGCTGGCCTCGGAGTTGCCAGTCGGGCCGGTGCGGGCGCGTGTCGAGTATCTGCTGGCCGCGGCACTTCAGAAGGGCGGGTTCGCCACCATGGCCAACGAGGCTTTCCAACGCGGTTCGTCCGTCGTCCAGCAACTTGCGGGCGGGCAGAAGGATGCGGCGCTTGTCGAGGCAATCGCCGGCGCCGCCGCCTTGGGCAAGCTTCAGGATGGGCTGTCATTCTTCCACGCCCTGTCCGATCCATCCTCAGCCTCGCAGGCCCTGCGGAAGCTGGGCAAGGCGCTTGCCGACGCCGACATGATCGCCGACGCACAGGCAGTCTATGAGAAGCTGTCCGCTGCCGACGACCGGGACTACGTGTTTTCCGCGATCGCACAGGCAAAGACGGAGGACGGCGATTTACAGGCGGGCGAAGCGGCCATCGCTCAGATCGCCGACCAGCAGAATCGCGGCCGGGTGCAGGCCGAGATTGCACGGCAATACGCCAAGCAGTCCAAGTTCGAGCAGGCCTTCTCGACGGCCGCTGCCATTGACGACCGCACCTATAAGGTCCAGGCGATGCTTCGGATTGCCGACGTTGCGCTGGACAAGAAGCAGCCCGAGTTCGTGGGCAAGGCCAATGACCTGGCGCTTGAAACGGCGAAATCCATCAAGAGCGGCAGTGATCGTGACAGCATGCTGTTGTCCGTTGCCGAGAGCCTTGCCAAGGCCAGGGATCTAACGGGCGCCCAGGCTGTTGCGGCCCAAATCGGCGATACGAAGGCCAAGGCCAAGGCGCTCGGGTTCATTGCCAAATATGCGGCAAAGAACGGCGACGCCAAGGCCGCACTCTCGCTGCTGGACCAGTTGCCGGCTGTCGCGGATCGCGACGAGGCAGCCGCCGACGCACTCATTGCCGTCTCCGGGGCGCCGGCCTTCGTTGAGAGGGCCGTTCGCCGCGCGAAACTGTTCCCGAACGATGCCCTCCGTGTCGCCACCCTTCGCTCGATTGCGACCGAGCAGTTGCGTCGCCTCGATAGCTTGGGCCTAGGCACTGGCAAGGGGGCAAGCACCGACTACACGATCTCCGCCCCGCATGCCGCCCCGGCCGTGCACGAAGCTGCCATGAAGGTCGGCAGCCCAGTGTTCGGAGACGGCCGCATGACGATGTATCGGGCCGAGGCCTCGCCCGGAGCTCTGCATCGCTACGGCTACCCCGACCTCAGCTACGGCGTTGCGCAGATTCGCCAGGAAATGCCCGGTCCGGAGGCCGGCCATGTGGGCGTGACCTTGGCCAACCTCAGCCCCTATAACGACAAGTTCCTCGAGGACCTGCCCGGGGGGGACACCGGCATGAGCGCCGCCGCAAAGGCGCAACGACTGCCATCGCCCCGGATCATCGTGATCCAATCGGGCGTCTACACGCTGGGCTCGCTCGCCCGGGAGCTGGCCAACTCCGGTTCCTTCCAGCTCGTGACCCGGAACAAGGACGTTGTGACATTGCGGGCGCCGTTGCTCGTCGGCAAGAACGCCACGCTCATCTTAAGCGGGGAAGAAGCGGCCACATATCGCCTCGGCGCAGATACCGGTTCGTTCATCTCCGTTGCCGGCAAGCTCTTCATCGTCGATACCCGCGTCGAGTCATGGGACGAATCCGCCGGCGCCATCCGCCGCTCGAACCCACATACCCGCGAGGTCTACCGTCCCTTCATCATCGGCTGGAGCGGCTCGCATCTCTATGTCGGTGGTTCGGTTCTGGACTCGCTCGGCTACGCGGCGCCGAAATCCTTCGGACTCGGCTTTTCCACCGGGCCTACGTCGGTCATCGCCGAGCAGCCGGATTTGCCGCCGCCCACCGGTCGCATCGTGGATAATGTGATCGATAATTTCGAGTACGGCTTCTATTCCTATGAAGCCGAGGACGTTCTCGTTGCCGGCAATGAGTACCGGGACAACGTTGTTTACGGTGTAGACCCGCACGACCGCTCCAAGCGGCTGGTGCTGGCGTTGAATACCATGCACAATACCCAGTACAAGCACGGCATGATCATCTCGCGCCAGGTCGATGGCAGCTGGATGATTGGCAATGTGTCGTTTGACAACGCGGGTTCGGGCTTCATGCTCGACCGCGACAGCAGCGATACCCTGATCTACGGCAATGTCGCCTTCGGTAATCACGGCGACGGCCTGACGTTCTTCGAAAGCCCCTGCAACCTCGCCGTCGACAATCATTTCTTTGGCAATG
The DNA here is from genome assembly GCA_035493835.1 of Devosiaceae bacterium. Taxonomy (GTDB): domain Bacteria; phylum Pseudomonadota; class Alphaproteobacteria; order Rhizobiales; family Devosiaceae; genus DASZTU01. The sequence goes on along the minus strand of DATJHO010000070.1, from coordinate 563 downwards.
ACCGGGACGGGGTCAAGCTCCGCAACAGCTGGAATGTCGGCGTGTTCGGCAATGAACTGGCCGACAATGGTGGCACCGGCATCAACGGGTACACCTCGCACATCGAGGAGATCAGCCCGAGGCGGAATTTTGTCGAGGACCCATACACCGAGTTCGCGACCTTCACGGCGGGGAACAATCGCATTTCGGGCAATAGCGTCGGCGTGAAGCTTTCGGGCGTGGCGGCCGCCTCGTTGTTCGACCAGGACTTCCACGGGCAGCGCGGGCCGCTTCTGAGCGGCGATGGACGGCCGTTCGAGGGGGCCATGCTGCGCTTCGACCGGACTGGCGGAACCGTCGTCGTCGGCCAAGCCTGCGGCTTGCCGCGGCCCGTCGAATATTGCGGGTTCAGCGCGCATGGCATCTTGGGGGACAACGGCCAGGCGATGGCCCTCACACCCGCTGAGCAAACCGGGTGCGGCGGCATGGCGAAGTCCAGCGCGCTTCTCCTTCAAGTCAGTGGGGGTTGAGATGTTGCGTTCCCTTGCAGCAGCCTCCCTGGCTGTCCTGGTCTCGCTGATGCC
>DATJHO010000069.1:0-33589 GCA_035493835.1 Devosiaceae bacterium | reverse complement strand
ACGAGGCGGTGATCGTGATATGCTGTTTCTTGCCACTGGCTTTGTCGAGCGCAGTCACATTCACAATGCCGTTGGCGTCGATATCGAATGTGACCTCGATCTGCGGCACGCCGCGCGGCGCCGGCGGAATGCCGATCAGATCGAACTGGCCGAGCAATTTGTTGTCGGCCGCCATTTCGCGCTCGCCCTGGAACACACGGATCGTCACCGCGGTCTGGCCGTCCTCCGCGGTCGAGAACACCTGGCTCTTCTTGGTCGGGATCGTGGTGTTGCGATCGATCAACCGCGTGAACACGCCGCCCAGTGTCTCGATGCCGAGCGACAGCGGGGTGACGTCGAGCAGCAGCACGTCCTTGACGTCGCCCTGCAGCACGCCGGCCTGGATCGCCGCGCCGATCGCGACCACTTCGTCGGGATTGACGCCTTTGTGCGGCTCCTTGCCGAACAGCTGCTTGACGACTTCCTGCACCTTCGGCATGCGCGTCATGCCGCCGACCAACACGACCTCGTTGATCTCGGCCGCGGACACTCCGGCATCCTTGAGCGCCTGCCGGCACGGATCGATGGTCTTTTGTATGAGATCGTCGACCAGCGCCTCGAATTTGGCGCGCGTCAACTTCATCGTCAGATGCTTCGGCCCCGCCGCATCGGCGGTAATGAACGGCAGATTGATTTCGGTCTGCGTCGTCGACGATAGCTCGATCTTGGCCTTCTCGGCGGATTCTTTGAGCCGTTGCAGCGCCAGCTTGTCGCGGCGCAGATCGATGCCCTGCTCCTTCTGGAATTCGTCGGCGAGGTAATTGACCAGTCGCATGTCGAAGTCTTCGCCGCCGAGGAAGGTGTCCCCGTTGGTCGACTTCACCTCGAACACGCCGTCGCCAATTTCGAGAATGGAAATATCGAACGTGCCACCGCCGAGGTCGTACACCGCGATGGTGCCGGTCTTGTTCTTGTCGAGACCGTAGGCGAGCGCGCCCGCCGTCGGTTCGTTGATGATGCGTAGAACTTCCAGCCCGGCGATCTTGCCAGCGTCTTTGGTCGCTTGCCGCTGCGCGTCATTGAAATAAGCGGGAACGGTGATGACCGCCTGCTCGACCTTGGAGCCGAGATAGGCTTCCGCCGTTTCCTTCATCTTTTGCAGGATGAAGGCGGAGATCTGCGAGGGCGAATATTGCTTGCCGTCCTCCTCGACCCAGGCATCGCCGTTCGAGGCCTTGGCGATCTTGTAGGGGACGAGCTTCTTGTCTTTCTCGACCATCGGATCGTCGTAGCGCCGCCCGATCAGGCGCTTGACCGCGAAGATGGTCTTTTCCGGATTGGTGACCGCCTGGCGCTTGGCCGGCTGGCCGACGAGCCGCTCGCCCGACGAAGTGAAGGCCACCATCGAGGGGGTGGTGCGGGCGCCTTCGGCGTTTTCCAATACTTTTGGGGCCGTACCTTCCATCACCGCGACGCAGGAATTGGTGGTGCCGAGGTCGATACCGATAACTTTTGCCATTACTCTAGCCTCTTCTTTCAGCGAACCCCTCGTGGAACTCCTCGAGGAGGCAATTCCGTGACCCTAAAGGGGTCGGGTCCCTACTTGGTTGAGAAGTACCCGATTCCGGGCCTTGGGCGCTATATAGGGGCCGGGTTTTTGCGCTGCAAGCACGGAGCGGCGAATCAGCTCGCCGCCACCCCTACTTAACCCCATGCCGGCATGGGCCGCGGCAGCTTCGGGGAGCCGGCCCTCAATCTGCCCCCAAACCCGGCTATAAGCTGCTCCGGCAAGCCGCCATTCATTGGCAAACGGGTCCGGTGTCGTTTAAGATTGCCGGGACTGTTTTGGATATTCCAACAGGGGATCGAAAAACCGACCCCGCCCATTCATGGAAGGATTAGAAATGACCATGCGAACGCACCTGTCGGTGCTCGCCGCGCTCGTAGTGCTCGGCGCCAGTGCCCCGGCGGCCTTCGCCCAGGCCGTGCCGGCCGACGCCAACAAGGCGCTCTGGTGCGCATCGGCGTTCGGGCTCGTCAGCCCGCAGGCCAGAGCGCAGGGCCAGACTGCAGCGGCCGACAATTTCGACAAATACACCAAGGCCTTGAACGATGTCGCCGCGGCCAGCCTGAAGAAGGCGGGCTTTGCCGACGACAAGATCAAGGCTCAGTCGGCCACCTATACGGATAAGGTCGGCAAGGAATTGGCCGGCGGCAGCGCCCCTGAATTCTCGGTGGTCGAGTGCACCCAGCTGGTGGATCCCGCCGCGGCGGCGGCCATGCAGCAGGCTCCGGCTCCCTCGGCTCCGGCCGGCGGCGCGATGGCGCCGGCAACCCCGGCTCCGGCCACCCCGGCTCCCGCGGCAAAGTAAGCGCGGCGATTGCATCGTCCCGGGCGCCGCGCCAATTGCGCGCGGCGCCGACATTCCCGGAGGGCAGGGTCTTGCCGATTGTTCCCCAGGCGCGCGACGTTCTTCTGGTCGTCGACATGCAGAACGATTTCCTGCCCGGCGGCAGCCTTGCCGTGGCCGATGGCCACGCGATCACCGCCCCGATCACCCGGCTGGCCCCACGGTTCGCCAATTTGGTGATGACGCAGGATTGGCACCCGCCCGGCCATATCTCCTTTGCCTCCAGCCATTCGGGCAAACAGCCATTCGAGAGCATCGAACTGGCCTACGGCACGCAGCTGCTGTGGCCGGACCATTGCGTCAAGGGCACGCCCGGCGCCGCCTTCGCCCCCGGCCTCGATTTGCCCGGCGCCCAGCTCGTCATCCGCAAGGGTTATCACCCACACGTCGACAGTTATTCGGGGTTTCGCGAGGTCGACCATGCGACCGTGACCGGGCTTGCCGGATATTTGCGCGAACGCCGGCTGGAGCGGCTGTTCCTCTGCGGCCTTGCCACCGATTTCTGCGTGCACTGGACGGCACTCGATGGGCGGCTCGAGGGGTTTGAGGTATTCGTGATCGAGGACCTCTGCCGCGGCATCGATACCGGGGGCTCATTGGCGAAAGCCTGGGCCGACATGGAAGCGGCAGGCGTGGAGCGGATCACGGCGGCGGATATCGGTTAGTTCCCTAGTCTAGCGAAAAGGGGAAGTCAGAGCCGTGCGCCCATCGTCCCCTCGCCCCTCAGGGGAGAAGGTGCCCGGCAGGGCCGGATGAGGGGTGCAGCCGCGCCACACCATTTGTCCAGCCGCCTCACCCCTCACCCTGGCCCTCTCCCCTGAGGGGCGAGGGGACGAAGGGGGCGTGGCGTCAACATTCAGGCTCGGCTTTGCACCTTTTTGGGCCTGCAGGGCAGAAACTCAAGCGGCCTCATGGTGAGCTTGTCGAACCACGAGGTCGCGGGGCCGGGTGGTCCACCTCGTCCTTCGACAAGCTCAGGATGAGGGTGCATTGGACGCGATCCCGCTAGGGAAACATTCACCGCGTTTCCTCGTCATGGCCGGGCTTGACCCGGCCACCCAAGATGCCTCGCCAAGTCCGCTGGAGGTATTGGCAAGGCGCCATGGGGGTCCCCGGGTCAAGCCCGGGGATGACGATGCGGCGAGGGGCGCGACCAAATGCCGACGCCGCACTGAAAGCGGCGGCCCCATGCTGTCGTGACCAGCCTCAACTCAACCGATCCATACTCCGAGTGAAAACCCCTCAGACGAAGCGATTGACCAGGTTTTCGAGGTATTCCTGCTGGCCCGAGCGGGGCTCGGGGTTGAGGTTTTCCTTTTCCACGCGGGCGGCGATGTCGGCGAGGGAGCGTTCGCCCGTGAGCATGGCCCGCGCCTCGGGCGTCTGCCAGCCGGCGTAACGGGCGTCGATTGCCTTGTCGTAGGTGCCGTCCTCGATCAGCGCCGCGGCGCCCTTGAGGCCACGGGCCAGAACGTCGAGGCCGCCGACGTGGCCGTGGAGCAGATCGACGGGGTCGATCGACTGACGGCGCACTTTTGCGTCAAAGTTGAAGCCGCCCTTGCCGAGGCCGCCGGCCTTGAGAATCTGGTAGAAGGCCAGCGTCATCTCGCCCGGATTGTTGGGGAACTGGTCGGTATCCCAGCCGGACTGCAGGTCGTTGCGGTTGGCATCGACCGAGCCGAGGATGCCGAGGCCGCCGGCAACCGCCAACTCGTGCTCAAAGCTGTGGCCGGCGAGGAAGGCGTGACCGACCTCGATATTGACCTTTACGTCCTTTTCGAAGCCGTAGGTTTTCAGGAAACCATATACGGTCGCGACGTCATAATCGTACTGGTGTTTTGTCGGCTCCTGCGGCTTGGGCTCGATCAGGATCTGGCCGGTAAAACCGATCTTCTTGGCGTGCTCGATGACGAGGCCAAGGAAGCGCGCGGCCTGGTCCTGCTCCTGCTTAATGCGGGTGTTGAGCAGCGTCTCATAGCCCTCGCGCCCGCCCCACAGCACGTAATTGGACCCGCCCAGCTCATGGGTGAGCTCGAGCACGTTCTTCACCTGCCCGGCGGCATAGGCGAAGACGTCCGGATCCGGATTGGTCGCGGCGCCCCCCATGAAGCGGCGGTTGGAAAAGAGGTTGGCCGTGCCCCAGAGCAGTTTTGTGCGGCTCGTTTCCATCTTCCGGGCAAAGATTTCGCCGATGGCGCGGACGTTGCGGTTGCTCTCGGCGAGCGTTTCGCCCTCGGGGGCAATGTCGCGATCATGAAAGGCGAAGAACGGCACATCGAGCAGGTCGAACAGCTCGAAGGCGACGTCCGCCTTCAGCTTTGCGTGCTCCATGGTCGGGCCGAACCATGGCCGGTCAAAAGTGCGGCCGCCGAACGGGTCGCCGCCCTCCCAGGCGAAGGAGTGCCAATAGGCGACGGCCGGGCGGATATGGTCCTCCATCCGCTTGCCGAGGACGATCTCGTCCTTGTTGTAGTGACGATAGGCGAGCGGATTGGCGCTCGTTGGCCCCTCGAATTTTACGGGCGAAATTCCCTTGAAGAAATCAGTCACTTACGTGCCTCCTCGATGGCTGGGTAGAGCGCGCGGTACCGCGCATATTGTTGGTTGTAGGGTTCGATCAGGGCCGGGTCCGGCTTGATCACGGTCTTGATGCCCGGCATGGTCATCACCTCCTCGGGTGACCGGCCGGTAGCAGCGCAGAGGCCGAGGCGGGCCGCGCCGAGCGCACCGCCGAAATCGCCGTCCTCGGGCAAAGCGATCTCCATGTTGAGATTGCTCGCGATCAGTTTCAGCCAGAGCGGCGAACGCGAGCCGCCGCCGACTGCGAGCAGGGTGTCGATTTTCGTGCCGGCATCGGTCAGCACCCGCTGGCAATCGCGGAAGGCGAAGGCAACACCCTCCATCACCGCCTGGGCCAGCCGGGCCGGATCAGATAGATGACTGAGGCCGACGAAGGCGCCTCGGGCATTGGCGTTGTTGTGCGGCGTCCGCTCGCCCGAGAGATAGGGGAGAAAAATCTCCTCGCCGGGGCCCTTGTACGTGGCTTCGGCCTTCTGGCTGAGTTCGGCCTGCTTCTGCCCGGTGACCGAGGAGAGCCAGTTGAGGCTGTCGGTCGCCGACAGGATGACGCCCATCTGGTGCCAGGTATTCGGGATGGCGTGGCAGAAGGCGTGAACCGCTCCTTCAGTATTGGGCCGGAACCGGTCGTTGGAAACGAACAGCACGCCCGAAGTACCAATCGAGACAAAGCCCTCGCCCGGCCGGATGGCGCCGATGCCGCAGGCCGAGGCGGCATTGTCGCCGCCGCCGCCCGCCACCACGATACGGCCCTGCATGCCCCAGCGCTGCTTGAGTTCGGGCTTCAGTTCGGCGGAAACGGCGGAACCTTCGACCAGCCGCGGCATATGCGAACGGGCAAGGCCCGTGACCGCCAGCAGCGTATCCGACCAGTCGCGTTTGCCCACGTCCAGCCAGAGCGTGCCGGCGGCGTCCGACATTTCTTCCACATGCTCGCCGGTCATCAGCAGCCGCACATAGGCCTTTGGCAGCAGCACCTTTTTGATCTTTTCGTAAATCTCGGGCTCGTGCTTCCGGACCCAGGCGATTTTTGGTGCGGTGAAGCCGGGCATGGCGATGTTGCCGGCGATTTTTCTCAACTCCGGGCAGGCCGCCTCCATTTCCGCGCATTCGGCAAAGGAGCGGCCATCGTTCCAGAGGATGCACGGGCGGAGGACTTCATCATTGCTACCGAGCAGCGTTGCGCCATGCATGTGGCCGGAAAGGCCGATGCCGGTGACGGCGGCAAGCTCGGCCGGATGCGACTGGGCGAGCTGGTCGACGGCGGCGAGCACAGCATTCCACCAATCGGCCGGATCCTGCTCCGACCAGCCCGGCTGCGGACGTACCGGCTCCTTGGAAGGGGCGGTGGCATCGCCCAGCGGCTTGCCGTTATCATCGATCAGCATGGCCTTGACGCCGGACGTGCCGACGTCGATGCCGAGAAAGGTCGCGTTCATGAGGCACGTACCTCAGAATTGGGTGACGCCATGTCGAATCCTCCCGCTCGTCCGTATGAAAGGGCTTGGTTGAGCCCAAAATTCTTAGCGCAGATTGTCGCGCAGGAAAATCCCGATCTCGATGCGCCCGCCGTCGAGGGCGGCCGGTCCGTGCTGGGCAAGCACCCTTGCCGCATCGATGGCGGCGCCGATTTCGGCGTCCGGATTCTGGTCGAGAACGACATCGATCAGGCCGGCGGCCAGCCCCCGCCGCGTCGGCTCGGTCACCTCGTGGGCGATGACGCGGATCCGGTCCCGCCGGCCACAGCCCTCCAGCGCCGCGAGCAGCCCGGCATTGCCGGCCCCAAGATTATAGAGCCCGGACAGGTCGTGGTGGCTCTTCAGCAGCGTGCGGGTCAGCGCCTCGGTGGCCATCCGCTCGTCCTGCCCCTCGAAGGGGCCGATGACCGAAAGGTGAGGAAAGTCCTCGGCCATTGCGGCCAAAAAGCCCTCCAGCCGTTCGAGATGGTCCCTGAGGCCGAGCGAGCCGGCGATTACCGCGACCTTGCCGTCCGGCGGGCAGAACCGGCCCATCAGCGCGGCTGCGGTGCGGCCGGCGGCGACGTTGTCGATGCCGACGAATTGCCGTCGGCTCGATCCCGGCAGGTCGGAAACGAGCGTCATCACCTCAATGCCGCGGCGCAGCGCCGAATCGACGGCCCGGACGACGGCCGGGTCCTCGGTCGCGACGATCACCACGCAGTCGCAGGTCCTTTTGCTCAGCGCGTCGAGCCGGCCAGCCAGATCGCCGGCATCCAGCGCCCTCAAGCGTAAAACCTCGATCCTCAGCCGCTCGGCCGCGGCGGCGCGCATCCGGCGGCGGAGGGCGGCTTCGAGATTATCCATGAACTCGTTGGCGCCGTCAGGAATGAGGAAGGAAAGATTGAGGTCGCGCGAACGGGCGAGCAGCGAGGCGGAGAGATCGCGGCGAAAATCGAGCGCGGCGATCGCCTCTTCGACTTTTTGGGCGGTCGCCGGCCGGACGCCGGGCCGGGCGTTGAGCACGCGGTCGACGGTCGCCAGCGACACGCCGGCCTTGCGCGCAACATCGTGCACGGTGGCGCGCCGCCTCTCTTCCTCCTCGACCAAAATTCTCGCCTCGCAAGGTTGCCGGTCCAGCAGGACCGCCCACAAAGATTTGGGGAGTTGGCGAGCCGCGTCAATAGTTTCGCCGTTCCCGACCTGCTGATGGCTTCTCCGCGCACCGCCGACGCGCTATCACCGCAAGGAAAGGGAGAAAATTGCCATGACCATCACCGTCCGGAATTTCGGCAACTTCGAAGGCAAGCGCGTCGACGCATACACGCTCACCAGCGATAGCGGCGTTTCAGTCGACATCATCGGCTATGGCGTCGTCGTGCGGGACTGGAAGGTACCGGTGAAGGGCGAGGCGGATCGCACCGTGGTGCTCGGTTTTGAGGAATTCGACGCCTATCCGGCGCACAGCCCGCATTTTGGCTCGATCGCCGGGCGCGTCGCCAACCGAATCACGGCCGGCAATTTCGAACTCGACGGCAAGACGTTTCAGCTCGAGACCAATGAAGGTGGCAACACGCTCCATGGCGGCCCGCACGGGCTGGGCCGGCAGGTGTGGGATGGCGAGATCGACAACGCGGCCAATGCGGTGCGCTTCACCTTCACCAGCCCCGATGGCGCAGCGGGTTTTCCCGGAAAGGTCGAATTCGCGGCGACCTATCGCCTTCATGGCAACCGGCTGAAGCTCGAGCTCACCGGCAAGCCCGACCGCCGCACCCCGGTTTCGCTGGTGCAGCACCAATATTTCAACCTCGGTACCGGGAATGACGTGCTCGACCATCACGTCACGATCAATGCCAGCGCGCGCACCGAGGTCGACGGCGATCTGATCCCGACCGGGGCGATCCTGCCGGTCAAGGGCTCCGACTACGACTTCCGCGAGGGCCACATCTTGCGCCGCGCCGATGGCAGCCCGATCGATTGCGACCTGAATTTGGTGCTGGCGACCGGCCGCAACCACGCCGAGCCGATCGCGACCGTGAAGGGCCCCGATGGCGCCCTGACGCTGAAACTCTGGAGCGACCGCCCGGCGGTGCAGCTCTATAACAGCGTCAACATGACCACCGAAATCCCGGTCCCCGGCCTCGGCGGCAAGCGCTACCGCAAATATGCCGGCCTCTGCCTCGAGGACCAGATGTACCCCGATGCGCTGCACCAGTCGCATTTTCCCAGCATCATCGTCTCGCCGGACCAGCCCTATTCGCACTGGTGCGAGTTCGAAATCGCGTAGCGCGATCCCGTCGAGTCGAAGCATTCACGGCGCTTCCCTCGTCATGGCCGGGCTTGACCCGGCCACCCATGGTGCCTCTCCAAGTCCGCTGAAGGTACGGGGACGCCAGCATGGGTCCCCGGGTCAAGCCCGGGGATGACGATTGGCAGGGGGAAAGGGCGGCAGCCGCTTTGCCTCAATGCACGATCGGGGTCAGCCCCAGCTGCATCATCATGCCGGCGATGTCGGGATGGGTGCGGAACTCGGCGATCCGGCCATCGCGGACCACCGCCATGTAGCCGCCGTGCAGATGGACCTTCTTTTGGGTCGCCGGCACCGTCTTCCCGCCGAGTTCGATGGGACCGCCATTGGTGGCGTCCAGCTCGTACTCGCCTGCTACCCCGTCCTCGCCGAGGACCTGGCTTACCAGCTGGGCATGAAAGTCGGGAAAGGCCCTCATCCACGAATTGAAGTACTCGCGGGCCTCGTCCTTGTCCCGGATCGCCTTGTCGTTGCTCCAGTCGTACCAGACGAAATCGTCGGCCAGGAGGCTCAAGAAGGCATCGGGATCGTGATTGTTCCAGGCCGCCATGCCCCGGTCGTCCAGCTGCTTTACCTCGTCCTTGGTCATAGCATCCTCCTTTGGTTGGATGATCACCATTGCTTGGGTCATTGCCGCGTGTGCGGCGACAGGCCGGGGATGATATGCCTTCGTTCGAGGACCTCCAATCACCCGTCCTAGCGAGGTGCGGCGTATCGCTGCCCCGCCGCGCCGTGTGGGACAGTTGCCCTCCCTTTGCGCATATGCGAGGAACCCGAAACGAAGGAGAGAGGCATGGCCGGAACCCTGATCGTTGCGCTCGATGTCGATAGCCGCGCCGAGGCGGAAATGCTGATCGAGCGGCTGGGCGATGCCGTCGATTTCTACAAGATCGGCTATCAGCTGTTTTATGGCGGCGATGGGTTGGCCTTAGGCAAGGCCCTGATCGCGAGCGGCAAACGGGTATTTTTTGACCTAAAACTGCTCGACATCGACAACACCGTCGAAAAGGGTGTGGCGGCGATTGCCAGGACCGGTGCCCAGATGCTGACCGTCCACGCCTACCCCAAGGCTTTGCGGGCGGCGATGGCGGGTGCGGCCGGCTCGGCGCTGAGCATCCTTGGCGTCAGCGTCCTGACCTCGATGGACGATGCCGATGTGGCGGCGGCGGGCTATGGCCGGGACGTTGCGGGCCTCGTCGCGCTGAGGGCCGAGCAGGCACGCGATATCGGCATTGGCGGCCTCGTCTGTTCGCCCCATGAGGCCAGGATGGTGCGGGCCATCGTCGGGGCGAAGATGGCGCTCGTCACCCCGGGCATCCGCCTGGCCGGTGGCGAAGTGGGCGACCAGAAGCGGGTGACCACCCCGGCGGCGGCGCTCGAGGCGGGAGCGACGCATCTGGTGGTCGGCCGGCCGATCACCGCGGCTGGCGATCCGGCCGAGGCGGCGCGGCTGGTGCTGAGGGAAATGGCGGGCGAAACGCGGCTGGCGTAGCGGGGCAGGACAATGACCGATCTGAAGATAGCGATTGCGGGTGCCGGCGGGCGCATGGGTGGGGCCAATATCCGGGCCGTGATGGCGACCGATGGGCTGGTGCTGCATTCGGCCTTTGCTCGCGGGGGTTCGGGCACCATCGGCAAGGATGCGGGCGTGCTGGCCGGCTCCGAGCCGCTCGGGGTGATCGTTACCGACGACGTCGGGGCGGCGCTCGCCGGCGCCGGGGCCATTATCGACTTCACCACGCCGGCGGCCTCCGTGGCGCTGGCCGAGCGCGCGGCGCAAGCGGGGCTGGTACATGTGATCGGCACCACCGGGCTTTCGGCTGACGATGAAGCGGCGATTGCCGCAGCAGCCCGGAACGGGGCGCGTATCGTGAAAGCCGGCAATTTTTCGCTCGGCGTCAACCTGCTGCAGGGGCTAGTGAAAAAAGCTGCCCAGGTGCTGGGCGAGGATTTCGACATCGAAATCGTCGAGATGCACCACAATCGCAAGGTCGATGCCCCTTCGGGCACCGCGTTGATGCTGGGCGAGGCGGCGGCGAAGGGCCGCGGGATTGCGCTCGCCGAGCATTCGATCCGCGGGCGCGATGGGCTCACCGGGCCGCGGCCCAAGGGCGAAATCGGGTTTGCGGCGCTACGCGGCGGTACCGTGGTGGGTGAACATGCGGTGATACTGGCCGGCGATTCGGAGCGGATCGAACTGACGCACCGGGCCGAAAGCCGCGCCATCTTTGCCAATGGCGCCATGCGCGCCGCCCTCTGGGCCCGCACCCAGCCGGCCGGGCTATATTCCATGGCCGATGTGCTCGGTTTTTCCGACTAGATTTTGCCGCTGTCGCACGCGGGAAACGCGGCGATGCTACCCAGTTCCCGCTGATCGCATTACCTTGAGAGATAAAACAGATGTCGCGCACCCTGATCCTTGTCCGCCACGGCGAAAGCGAGTGGAACCTCAAGAACCTGTTCACCGGCTGGAGAAATCCGGACCTGACGGAAAAAGGCATCGAGGAAGCCAAGGCAGCCGGCCATCGGCTGAAGGCCGCGGGGTTCGCCCCCGACTATTGCTTCACCTCGGCGCTCAAACGGGCGCAGCACACGCTCGACCTGATCCTGGACGAGATGGCAATCGTCAACATGACGATCACCCGCAACCAGGCGCTGAACGAGCGCGACTATGGCGACCTCTCGGGCCTCAACAAGGATGACGCGCGCCAGAAATGGGGCGAGGAGCAGGTGCTGATCTGGCGCCGCTCCTACGACGTGCCCCCGCCGGGCGGCGAGAGCCTCAAGGACACCGCGGCGCGCACCCTGCCCTATTACAAATCGATGATCGAGCCGATGGTGGTTTCCGGCCAGACGGTGCTGGTCGCCGCCCACGGCAATTCGCTGCGCGCGCTGGTGATGGCGATCGAGGGGCTGACGCCCGAGCAGATCCTGAAGCGCGAGCTCGCGACCGGTGAACCGGTCATCTACCAGCTCGCGGCCGATGGCTCGCTGGAAGCGACGCTCGCGGCGTAGGCCGTTTGTCTCAGGCCGAGGGGCACGTTGGGCTTCCGCTGTCGAGGGACGCCCTCGCCACGGACACCGTCATTGCCCGGCTTGTCCGGGCAGATGCCCCGGACTAGCCGGGCATGACGGGCCTATTGTGAGGTAGGTGCCTGGCGGAACCCCTCTTCCGCTCGGCTCCCGGATCAAATTCCCCCTCCTCCGCGTTGACCCTACCGTCGCGACCGGCGCGACTGCCGGCGCGCGTCTCAACCAGAGGAGATAACGCGATGGCCAATCAGCTTCCGCAGACGCGAACGGGTGGCGAGCGCCCCAGGTCGGGCTTCGACTTGCTTCAGCAGCAGATAGACAGGATGTTCGACGATTTTGCCATGGGATGGCGGTCTCCCGCCGTGTTCGGTGGCATGGGACAGAACCTGCTCCCCTCGATAGACTTGCACGAGCAAGACAACAAAGTGATCGTCACCGCCGAGCTGCCGGGGGTGAAGGAAGAGGACGTCAATATCTCGGTCGACGATAACTTGCTGACGATCTCGGGCGAGAAGAAGGAAGAGATCGACTCGGGCAAGGGGGACCAGCGCCAGAGCGAGCGGATCTATGGCCGGTTCTCGCGCTCGATCACCTTGCCCTTCGATATCGATCCCGACAAGGTCGATGCGCGATTTGACAACGGCGTGCTGACGCTTACCGTCGACCGCCCTGCCGAAGCCGCCGAGAAGCAGCGCCGAATTCCGATCCGGCACTGAGGCAGGTGGCCCCCCGGGGGCAGCCGGTTTCGGGGCGGCTGCCCTTGCGTCCCGCCTCGAGCTGGGGCTTACTTGGCATCCTCAGCAGAGGATAAAATGCCGGAAATCATCATCTATCTGGCCGAAGGCCGCACCGTCGACGCCAAGCGCATCGTGGTCAAGGACATCACCGACACGGTGGTGAAAAACTTCAACGTCGCCCCCGAAAACGTCGCGATTCAGATCGTCGAGGCGCCGCGGGAGAACAAGGCCAAGGGCGGCCTGCTGTTCATCGATCGCAAATAGGCGCCTGGAGCGCTTCCAGGAAAAGTGGCCACCGCTTTTCCGGTTCGGAAGCGCGACAAGACTCTAGCGGCGGCGAAAATGGCGGCGGACTGCCATTTGCGCCGCCGCACCCGCGCCCATATCTTGGCGTTGTTGCCCCTCGCATCCACCCAGGAGAAAAACAGCGTCATGGCCGAGGCCTTCCCCATCGTCATCACCGGTGCCTCGAGCGGCATCGGCAAGGCGGCGGCGCTGCGCTTCGCCCGCACAAACCGGCCACTGGTGATGATTTGCCGGGAAGGGCCGAAGGCGCGCGCCGCCCATGCCGAGATCATCCGCCTGACCGGCAACCAGGCGGTCGAGCTCGAAACCGCCGATCTCGCGTCGCAGGCCCAGATTCGCGCCGTCGCCCAAGCCATTCGCGACAAACACGCAGGGATCGCCGCACTGGTCAACAATGCGGGCATTTCCTCGCCGGAACGCAGGCTCAGCCCCGACGGCATCGAGCTGACCTTCGCGGTCAATCACCTGGCGCCGTTCCTGCTCACCAATCTGCTGCTTGACCGCCTCCGGGCCGGAGCGCCCGCCCGCGTAATAACCGTCAGTTCCGACCTGCAGCGGCCGCTCCGCCTCGACGACCTCGCCCGCAACAAGCGGTACAGCCCCACGGAGGTCTATGGCGAGACCAAGCTCGCCAATATTCTCTTCACTTTTGAGCTGGCCCGGCGCCTCGCCGGGTCGCGCGTTACCGCCAATGCGCTGGCGCCCGGCTTCCTGCGCACCGCAATAACGCGCCATGCCAGCCGGGGGAAACGCGCGCTATTTTCGGTGCTCGGGGTCTTCGTGATGGAGAGCGCCGACAAGGGCGGTGCCCGCATCGCGCACCTGGCGCTCGCGCCCGAGCTCGCCAGCACCAGCGGCGAATTCTTCGTCAAGAGCCAGCCGGCCAAGGCGAGCGCCCCCGCCTATGACGAGGCCCTCGCGGCCCAGCTCTGGGCGATGAGCGAGAGGCTGACCGGCTTGACCCCGGCACCGGTGATCGACGCTGCCGCCGAATAGCCCTCCTTTCTGCCCCTCCCCGGCGCAGCAAGTTCCGGTGAATTGTCATCCATCGCACGATGACGATATAAGACTGTCGTCCCCCTGCCCCACCCGTTAAGATCGGACTATTGATGCCTGCCCAGACCAAACCCATCGACGTCTACTACGCCTCCACGCCAAACGGTCACAAGGTGACCATCATGCTCGAGGAGCTCGGCGTTCCCTACGAGCTCAAATTCATCCGCATCGGGCGGGGCGATCAGTTCAAGCCGGAATTTCTGGCGATTTCCCCGAACAACAAGATCCCGGCCATCGTCGACCCGGAGGGGCCGGACGGCACGGCCATCTCGATTTTCGAGTCGGGCGCCATCCTCAAATATCTCGGGCAAAAATTCGGCCAGTTCTATCCCACCGCCCCGCGCGAGCAGGTCAAGGTGGATGAATGGCTGTTCTGGCAGATGGCCGGGTTCGGGCCGATGCTCGGGCAGAACAACCACTTTTCCCGCTATGCGCCCGAAAAAGTCCCCTACGCCATCAAGCGCTATTCGGACGAGACGCACCGGCTGTATCGCGTGCTGAACGCGCAGCTCGAAGGCAAGGATTTCATCACCGGCCAATATTCGATCGCCGACATCGCCACCATCGCCTGGTCGAATGGCTATGAGCGCTATGGCATCGAGCTGGCCGAATTCCCCCACTTTGCCGCCTGGAACGCGCGCATGAACGCCCGTCCGGCGGTCCAACGGGCCCTCGCCATCGTCGTGCCGCCCGAGCAGGAAAATAACCTCGCAAACGACAAAGAAGCCCAATCGGTGCTGTTCAACCAGCGGTAGAACATTTCCGACGGGTCGATCGAGACCAAACAACCCCCCCACCCCTGCCCCCTCTCCTAAACCGGGAGGGGAACCACCGGCACCGCCGTGCCACAAAATCCCCTCCCCTCGTGGGGTGGGTGGCGGCAGCGGGGTGGGGGTGTTCCTGGTTCCGCCCACGCCATCACGCTTGGAAACGCACCGGTAGGCGACGTTTGCCCCGGTCTACTGAAAAGTCCCCTGCGCCACCGGGGTGCTGGGGGCTGGGGCCATGCCCGGCTCGGTCACCGGGGGTAGCGGCACGCGGGTCCAGTCTTCGCCCTTGCAGATGATGTTGTAGAGAATGCAGCCATTGAGACGGATCTTGTTGGGGCCGAGCACCTCGACATAACCTGAATAGGTGTTGCCGTCCTCAGGGTTATAGATCTCGCCATTGTAGATCTGCGGCTTGTCGCTCGGATGCAGCGTCAGGATCTGCAGGCCCATGATCGGCCGGCCCTTGAGCTTTGGATCCTTGTTCATCTCGTCGGTGAAATTGGTCGCCCCGATCGATTCGATCGCCTTCTTGTTCTGCTTGTAGATGTCGTCGGGGACGACGATCTTGCTGATGTTGCCGCAAAAATCCGTCGCGCAGGGGCTGACGGTGATCTGCGACTTCGACTGAGTTAGCCAGACGCCCTCGATCTGGGGCGCATTGGCGATTTCGGCCGGTGCCGCGCCCATCGGAGCAGCAATGGCCGCAACAGGGGTGGCGGAGAACAGCAGCGCCACCGCCAGGCGCACAAACGGAGCCTTCTTCATGCCGTATCTTTCTTTCGCGACGCCGTAAAGCCAAGTTCGGCTGCGAATATTGCACCCGATGTCCGCAAGACGGCATCGCTCTTGTCAAAAAAGTATTGGGAGATGCACCGACGCCGCACTGCCAATATTGGCCAGTTGCAACGACCGACCCAATTGGCGGACGACGTTAAGGGAGGAAATCGGCAACAACTGGGCGGAAGAAGAGCGGAATTTCTCCCATCCGGGCGCCGCCATCTACACCGGATCAAAGGTCGCAAAGGCGCTGACGAGCGCAACCGCAGCGGCTCCAACGACGATCTCGGCGATCGTTCCTAGCGCCATCAGCCTGAGGGCATCCGGCTTGCCGGAAGCCAGCCGCGGCACCGTTACGTAGCGGTTGAACAGCGCGAGCGCCATCATCAGGGCGACGAGCCCGATCTTTGTCGCAAGGAGCCCCTGGTAGGGCGAGGAGAAGTCGGTCGGCACCCTGCCCAGGGTCAGGTACGTGTTGACCAGGCCGGTCGCAATCACCAGCGCCACCGCAAAATGACCGAAGCCGGAGAACCGCCTGAGGGCTGTCGCGGCATCGCGCCGGTTTTCCGGTTGCCGCAGATAGTTCAGCGTCACCAGCAGCGGCGGCAGGCATCCCACCCAGAAGGCGGCGGACAGCAGATGGACGACGTGGTTGAGTTCGTGCGCCCAGCCCAGGGCGCCATCCTGCATCGCCGCATGGCCGACAAAACCGAGGCTCCCCAGCACCGCCGCCGAAAGCACGAGCACAACCGGGGTGCGGAACGGAATTTTCGGCAGCAATGCCGCCAGCAGCAGCAGCGCGATCAGCACCAGCCGCACGATCCAGACCTGGCCGAAGCTCGTGTATTGAAACACCGCGCCAAGCGCCGCCGGGTTGACCGTATCGGACCAGCCGTCACCAGCCAGTCCCGACTCGAGGCAGAGCCAGAGCACGGCCGTGATCGCGAGGATAATGACGAGGCCGGTCCCTGCCGGGGCCATCTTCTTCCCAAGGCTGGCGCCGAAGCCCGAGGGGGCCAGCAAGCCCGAAAAGGTGCTGGCCCCGAACAGCAGCATCGCCGCCGAGAAATGAAGGAAGCGACAGGCGATGAGGACTTCCTCCATGGCGGGCTTCCTACTTCACGGTGAAGGTGTAGGTACCGTTGGTCTTGTGACCGTCGGTCGAGAGCGCATGCCAGGCGACAGTATAGGCGCCGGCCGGGAGGGCGCCCTTGAGCGGTACCTCGAGGATCTTGGCGTCCTTGGGATCGAGCGCCGCATCGCCAAGGGCCACGGGCGTCTTGTCCGGGCCGGTGACCGCAACGCCGGTGAAGTGCAGCTCGACGGCTTCGGAAAAGCTCAGGGTCAGCGACGTGGGGGCCGGGGTAACGACAGCCTTGGCCGCCGGCACTTCGTTCAGGAGGTGGGCATGCGCGAAGGCGGGCGAGGCGATGGCCGCGAACAGCACGGCGGGGATGAAGCGGTTCATGAAGATCTCCTTGGGACGAGACAATGCTCGCCATGAATGAAGGCGATTAGCCGGTTGCCAGAACCCTCGCGGGCCTGGCGGTCTTGAAGAGCGTCGCAGGCAAAAAGACCCGCGCGGCTACATGTTCATGCCGGCAATCGACCCGCCGGCAGCGGCGGGGCCCTTGGCGGCAATACCAAGCACGCTGAGTTGGACGGTAATTTCACCGCCCTTTTGAAAGCGGAGCGTAACCGGAACGGTCTTGCCCTCAACGAACGGGCCCTTGAGGTGCTCGAACATCAGGTGCAGGCCGTCGGGGGTCAGCTTGACCGTTGCGCCGGCCGGAATGTCGAGCCCATCGGGCAGGGCCCGCATCTGCATCACGGAGCCATTCATGCTCATTACGTGCAGCGACACCGTGCCGGCCGCCGGCGAACTGGCCGACACCAGCTTGTCGGCCGTCCGGCCCTCGTTGGAGAGCGTGAGATAACCGCCCCCGGCCGGGGCGCCGGGCAGGGTGGCCCGGGCGAAGGGGCCGGAGATTTCGATGTCACCGGCTGTTGCGGTCGGCTTGCCCGCCGCCATAGCCATGCCGCTTGAGGCAGCGAGCGCCGCCTCCACCGGAGCGGCCGTCAGGAAGATCGCGGCCAACGCCGCTGAAAAAATGATTCGGAAGGTCATTGCCATAGCCCCATGGACGCTGGCCAACGCCCGCGCCGATTAAGCCCAGGGTGCAAGAGCACCCGCTCGCTGAGGGAATTCAGGCGAGCGGCGGACCGTGGGACGGTGGCAACCAGGCAAGCGGGGACGGGACCGGTAGCGCCCAAACATCTGCATAGACAACGGGCGCCGCGGACCGGAAAACCGGCTCGGCGAGAGTGGGCGCGCGCGGCAGGGCAGGCAGGCCGCTCCGGCAGGCATGGCAGGGCCCGTGGCACGACTGGTCGTCACCCCAGCCGCCGCCACAGAGCGGCGACAATTTGGCCGCTGCAATGGAAGTAGCCACGGCCGGCGAGGCCCCGATCTGGCTGTAATCCTGCGCCAAAGCGGGCGAGGCGCCGGGCGTAACGATAAACAGCAGCAGCCCGAGCACGCAAAGCGCCCGAACGATTTCTGCGAAATATCGTCCCGCCGTCGACAACTCGCGCGTCGCTCCTCTTCTGGTCGAGTCTTTAGCGCGTCGGCATTGCGGGGTCATCAGGCAATTTGCCGGGCACGAAGCCCTGAAGCCGATATTTTGCCCAGGACGGAACGGCGCTTTGCAGCCGACGTTGGCAAATTGGGTCGTGCAACGGAGGATTGTATCATGCTCCTTCCCAGAACCGCCCTCACTTTGCTTACCCTCGCTGTTCTTTCCCTTCCCGCCCCCGTTCTGGCAGGCGGCCACAACCGGAACTCCGGCGATCCCGGCGATGGCAACGGGAAGAATTCACTGGCGGGCAATGGCAGCAACGGCATCGTAGGTGACAATCCCAACGCCACCGATCCCGCGCCCGGCTGCTTTCGCGGTTACAGGCGTGGAACGGTCATCTGCCCCGACGATCCCGCGATGTCGTCGCAACCTTATGAAAGTCTCGCCCGGCCAGTCTACTAGCATTCACGACCGTACCCGAACGTACGAGGGAATGCTCGCTCCGGGCCCCGAAGGTTTCTGAATTACGGGCGCCGCTTGAGGCTGGAACAATGCCCAAAAAGCGACGTTGCCCGATTGGCTTGGTGAATGAGGAGTGAACCATGACGATATCCAAAGCCATTCTGGCACTCGTGACTGCCGCTTCCCTGGGCATTCCTGTCCCGAGCTTTGCCGCTGGCACTGCTCAGACCGGTCAGGCCGGCAGCAATTCAATGTCGACGCAAAGCGGGACAACGCAATGCTTCCGCCGTGAAGCCCAGGGGCAGGAAACGCCGATCACCTGTCCTAGCGAGCTGACCAAGCAGCAATCCCAGCCAATGCAGTCCCAACCCATGCAGTCCCAGCCGGGACAGACCGATTCCGGACAGACGCCCGCTACCAACCAGTGACCGAGCCTGATCCCTGAGCCATGCGCGGCATGACGCAAGCCTCTGCCGCGCATGTTCGCTCCTCGCCGGCCAATTTGCATCACGAGGCTCACTTCCTGCCTGGCGAAACCGCTTGGCCCCAATCGACTTCCATTGGCGCTGCAGCGTTTCGCTTGACAGGGGAGGGGTGCAAACCTAAGAAAGCCGCGCTTCAGCGCCACACCAAACTGGCGGCCTCGGGGCGGAGTAGCTCAGTTGGTTAGAGCAGCGGAATCATAATCCGTGTGTCGGGGGTTCAAATCCCTCCTCCGCTACCACACTCTGTGCCGGTCAAGGATCGCCCGATTTCCTTGAGGTTCTTCGCTTGGGCGCGGGAGCGCTTACCTCATCCTCAGGCCAGAGCGGTTGTCGTCCTCATTGTCCGGCGTTTCCGCAGCACAAAACTAAGCAGCGCCATAACGTTAAGTGCCAAGATAACGTTCGACGATATCACCACCCCAAGTAGCCCGAACCATGTTGCCGCCAGATAAAGCGCAGCGGCGGATAACGGCACGGTTGCTATGCCCGCCCACATCCGCTCGTGCCCCATTCGACTTGCTGCCATTACATCGCCAACCACATATTGCGCGGCTATCAATATCAATTGCGGGGTGAGTCCAACCCCGATCCAGAACACCGAGTCGTATTGTTTTCCGAGGACGTGCTCAGCTACCGCCAGGGCGGCTATCGAAGCAATCGTGGCTACAACGGACAGTACCGCCGCACCTGGAACTATTCTTTTCGCAAAGCGCAAGGCCCCACCTGCCTGAACCATCTCAGCTTGATAGTAACCGGGAACAATCACCCTTAGATATGTCTGCACAAACATCAATGACATGAGGACCAAGCGAGAGGCTGCGGCGTACTGCCCTAACATGACCGGTGGAAGCACAAGTCCCAATACCAGCCTGTCACTGTTCTGCTGAAGGATCCGCAGGACCTGCGCGGCCCCTAACGCTATCCCGTTTCCGAACTCGTGGGCATGGAAGCGCGGCCGGAGTGGGCCACAAATGCCGTTAATCACCAGAAGGGAAACCCCGCACGCCGCCAGGCTGCATCCAGCCTGAGCGATCAGCCACGATTCGACATTTCGCGCGCGATCGCTTTGAAAGGCGATGAAGGTTACTGCTGCTATTAACCGAATGCCGAAAACCAAGGCTCTGGCCAGATTGGCCAACAATGGCTTTCCCAATGCAATAAATGCCTGCTCAATACATAAGCTTATGCGGCCCGAGACGAGGTCGATCAAGACGATTGGCCAAATTGCCAGACCGGCGAAGGCCGTTGGCGCCCAGAGGGCAAGTGCAGTCGAGCATAGAAGGCTCAGGGCGGCGCCTGTCGCAATCCCGGTCGTTAGTGAGTGAGAAAGCCAGGTGGGTGCGAGGCTCGCGTCAGCCGATACATGACGCACCATGAGATCGGAGCTTCCCAGCCCCGCAACCTCAATTGCCACCGTGATGAGCGCCAGATAGACGCTATAAAGGCCAAAATCGCCGGGGCCGAAATACCTTGCAAGCCCTAGCATCGTGATCGCCTGGAATGCGACTCCAAGTCCCATCACCAGGAGCGGGGCGAACATCGGGTGGATTACCCTGGCTTTGTTCTCAGCAAGGAACATACGTCATCCCGCGCCACGGGGCTGCCACTCCGCGATCGTCTGCTCGTAGAGTTGCAAAGTTCTATGCACGATCGCGGCTACGGAAAACTCATTGCGATAGCGAGTCGCGGCGAGAGTGGCGTGGTGACGCCAGGCTTGTTCGTTTTGGGTCAACCAGGTGAGTCTTGCGTCGAGGTCAGCTGCGTTGCCGGGCTCGAAAAGGAGGCCGGACTCCTCGCCGAGCACACCCGGCAAGCCTCCCGTCCAGGATGCCAGCACAGGGGTGCCAACCGACATAGCCTCAAGTGCTACCCTGCCAAACGGCTCTGCCCAAACCGAGGGAACGACAACCGCACGAGCACGGGCAAATATCGAGAGAAGCTCAGTGGGGGCGACAGGCTGCTCAAAGGAAATCGACGGATCCCCCGCCGCTAGTTCGAGAAGGCGACGTTCATCGGGGCCGCTGCCAATAATACGGAGCAACATTTTGCGGCTTCGCCGACGCCAACCCGCTATCAGGACGTCAAAGCCCTTCTCTGGCACAAAGCGGCCAGCCGCGACGACCTCTTCGGATCGGCCCTCATCAGTCGAAGGGTATTGCAGAACGAGGTTCGGCCTGACGGAGATCTTCTCTGCGGGGAGGCCTGCCTCGACGTGGATTTGTTTCACGTAGTCCGAAATCGCGATATAGCGGCCTACGGCGTGTTTCCAAGTTCCCACTGCTTTGTGGATGCCGACCATGGCGGCAGCTGCAGCACTGGCCGGCCTGCTTGATCGATAGCACGCGTGGATAATTCCCCGCCACGGCGCGATCGCTCCCACGCAATCGTGACACGGCGCCCCGTCCCTGTAGAGGGTTGCGGCCGAGCAAATAAAACGGAAATTTCGTAAGTGCTGCACCGTCGGTAACTTTAGCCGCCTTGCGGCCCAATGGACCGATGGTGAAAGCTGCGGAAAATAATTCTGGACATGCACGATGTCGTACTTCTCACCGGACGTCAGCTCCCCCAGCAGGTTAGCCATGCCGCGGGACCAGATGGCGTCAGCAGCAACTGCAAGCGTTGATTTGCGTGACAGGTCAATGTTGCTCAACTGGAAGAGAGTGACGCTATGACCAGCTTCGTTAAGGGCCTTGGCCTCGGTCTCGACCGAAACATCCTCCCCACCGCGCTGGAGATACTTATTGTGCAGCATTAAAATCTTCACAAACACACCTTTAGTATGCTGCCCAATGTGTTCCGGATAACGTCTGCTGGATTTTTCCGGTATTATTCCAATATCGCAAGCGCATCCGCAGCGCATGACTTCGCGAGAACGGCTGTAGGCAATAATATGCAGCGCCAAATGCGATCATTCTTGTCACGGCGGAGATTAAAAAAAGCCCACGCTGGCGAGAGGACCGATAGCGATTGGTGATGGCCGCGTACCCCTGCCCTACTGTTAAAAATCGGGCTTTCAGGTAAGTAAGATTGATACGGTTGAGCGGAATAGCCTCGGTAACTGGCGCGTCAGCGCAAACAACAATTTTGGCCCCGGCACGACTCAGTCGATGAAAGAGTTCTGCATCTTCGCCGCCCGTCCTCCCAAACAGAGGATTGAATGCGGAAGACGGGGGGTTGAGCAAATCGGACCGAACCAGCACGTTGCAAGTTGAGGCGAACCGCAGCTGTTTTCCAGTGGGGCCCCAGCGCTTAGACAGCGGATCGGCCTTTCTCAACCAAGCCGGTGTGGACTCCGGGTAGGTGGCCAATGCATGCCCCAGAACAATGTCTGCTTCAAATCTGCGAGCACACTTCAGCATGGTAACCACCCAATTGGGTGGAGCGATCTCATCGTCGTCGATGAAGAGCAGCCACTCGCCGCTGGCCCGGGCAACGGTGTTATTCCTGGCGATGGCGATGTTGCGCTGCGGGACGCATTCGTAGCTAAGCGGAACGAGACTTTCGCTTTTGAAACGCTCGACGAACGGGCGCCCGCTTTCGAGGACGTCATTGTCCGCGACCACGATTTCGATTGAAATTCCGTCAAGCTCTTGGTTTGCCAGCGAGCGGAGGCAGTCAAATACGCCAGGTCGCGTGAATGTATTCAGGCAAATACTAACCCGTGCCATGCAGGCTCCTCCCCTTCCGGGCGATCCAAGATCCTCTGGAAGGAATTGAGGTAAGCAGGCACAAAAACGGCAGCCCAGCATTAAGGCCGGACTGATAGCTCTCAACAACTGTGTATGCTAGCAAAACACAAGCCAACAGAAACGCAAACTTCCAACCATCATCTTCGGTCTGTACATATGCCAAGCCCGACATGGTCACATAGCCGGCCATCATAACGACGAATCCGGCCAACCCGATGATGCCGAGATTGTAATATAGTTCGATATAGCCGTTGTGAGGGCTTCGAGCGCCGAAGAAGAGGGCCTGGCCCGCAAGCATGATCAAATCGTTATCCGCGTATATCGAATAGGCACCATGGCCTACCCAGGGCGCGTCGCCGGCTCGATCCAGGAAGAAGGCCCAGACGGCGGTGCGTCCGGTCATTGTCGGGTCTCGGTCCAGGCCCGCGAGGACTTCGGGGGACAGGGAAAAACTCAGCAAGATGACCGCCAACGCGACACATATAACGAGGCCACCTCGTGCCCAGGTTGATCGCAACAGGCGGAAAGACCTCCCGAGCACGACGGCCGGCGCCATGTAAAACGCGCACATCAGTAACGATGTTGCTGATCCTGACCCGACCACTAGAAATGCCGCGAGAATGCTCAACGCGCACTTCAGAATAGCAGGTGCTTCAATAAATCTATGGTGACCTATCGTGAAACAAAGAAAGATCGCCAGAAACAAGCCAAAATTGCTTTTGTGAGAAAACGTGCCGCGAAACTGTCCGCTGTGCATTCCGGCCATTAAGCCATACTGCGGAACTAATGCGACTAGAAAAGCGGAGACAAGCAATATCGCCGCCATGGTCATCCACATGGTGGTCACCAGGCGAGACTTGGGCATGCGACAGAGATACGCGCAGGTAACAATAAGAAGGGAAAAATTAAGAAGGTTGTCGACGGACGACGCGGGATCAGGCGCCCAAAGCAGAGAGGCCCAGGAGAGGCCCGCGAGGAAGACAAGGAGCGGGTGGCGCGCTGCAAATTGGAGTACGGGAGCAGACCCGTAACTCACGGCGGTGAGCAAGGCAGTTAAGTAAAAAGCGGCGCGAAGTCCGACGATATAGGGGCGGGTAACAGACAGTACCGTCTGCGAGTCGTCGGGGTATATCCACGCCTCGGCATACCAAATCACCCCAATGACGGCCAAAACCCCCAAAATTGGGGTGGACTTGTGCCCAGCCCTGGGGGACGCGGCTATTGTGAAGTCAGTCGCGGCAGGCGAGGTGCTCATGACATCAGCCGAAATGCAGCTTGCCTGGCGGCTCGCTTGCGGTTTCCCTGGCAAGTTGGAGGCCGGCCAGCTGCGCGCCAACCAGCGCGCAATAGAGCGGGTTCAGGTACAGGTAGCGTCGCCACAATCGCCTGGGCTCCGTCATCAAGCGGAAGATCCATTCCAGCCCGCTGTCCTGCATCCAGCGAGGAGCCTGACGGAGCAAGCCCGAGTGGAAATCGAACGCGGCGCCGACGGCGAGCATCGGACGCGAGATTTGGTCCACGTGCTCGAAGACGAACACTTCCTGCCGGGGACAGCCGAGCCCGACAAGGACCAAATCGGCACAAGACTCCGCGATGCGCCTATCGACCTGGCGGCTCTCCTCCGCGGAAAGCCGCCGAAACTTGGATGGCTCCGCGCCAGCAATGGTCAGGCCTGGAAAATTGGTTGCAAGCCTCCATGCCAGCCTGTCGAGGACCGCCTTTGTGCTACCATACAGATAGACGGATAGGCCGGACCGGGCGGCGCGTTCACAGACACGCTGAGTTAGTTGCGGGCCATAGACGCGATCCGGCAGGCTTTCGCCATGCAATAAACGAAGCGCCCAGCGAACCGGCTGACCGTCGGGGGTGACGAGATCAAATCTATTGAGGCGGTAGCGCTGCTCGGCATCAAGAGCACCTGTCATCACGCCGTGCACGGCCAGCGCCGTCACGGCGAAAGGACGCTTTTCATGGGCGGCGTCCACGATCAGATCGACCGCCGCCGCGTAATCCGTGACACTGACGTCCACCCCCAGAATGCGTCTCTTGCCTCGATCAATCATGCGGATGCGAGCCACCGCCGCTTCCCCTGGTCGTATATGTCGACCAGGGTGGAATGGATGTCGGAGGTTAGTGAAAAGGCAGGATAGTCGCGTCGAAATGCCGATATGTCGCTGATCCACCAGATGTGGTCACCGATTCGGTTCTCGTCGGAATAGGTGACGGCAAGTTTCTTTCCAGCGATCTGCTCACAGAGGCGTATGGCCTCAAGTATTGAACAGTTGGCAAAGCGGCTCCCGCCGATGTTATAGACGCGCCCGGATTTGGGAGCCTTTGCAAATTCCCAGATGGCCGCTACCAGATCGCGAGAATGGATGTTGTCTCGCACCTGCTTGCCCTTGTAGCCATGGATCGTATACGGCCGGCCGGTGACGGTGCACTTCATCAGATAGGCCAGGAAGCCGTGCAGCTCCGTGCCAGAGTGCCCCCCGCCCGAGAGACAACCGCCGCGAAAACAGGCGGTGTTCATGCCGAAATAGCGGCCATATTCTTGCACCAGCAAATCGGCGGAGGCCTTCGAGGCCCCAAACAGCGAATGCGTGGATTGGTCGATCCGCATCGATTCATCGATGCCGCGCTCAAAAAGCGGGTGCGTTTCGGCGACTTCCCAGCGCGTATCTTTCTCGACCAAAGGAAGGCTGTTTGGCGTGTCTCCGTACACCTTGTTCGTCGAGGTAAAGAGGAAGGCGGCACCTGGGGCGTTTTGCCTAACCGCTTCAAGCACGTTCAGAGTGCCGGCGGCATTTACGCCGAAATCAGTGAAAGGCTCCCGCGCAGCCCAATCATGGGAGGGCTGGGCCGCCGCATGCACAACCAAGCTCAAGCTGTTGCCAATCTCCTTGGTCAACTTGGAAAGAGCGCTAAAATCCCGGATATCGACGGACTCGTGGCGAAACCGCCTGTTGCGTGCGACCAGCTCGGCGATACGCCACTTGGTCGAGGCCTCGGAACCAAAGAAATAGGCCCGCATGTCATTGTCGATGCCTACAACGTCCATGCCTTGCTCTATGAGGAAGCTCACGGCTTCTGAGCCGATCAGTCCGCCCGCTCCCGTTACCAGCGCGGTGCTCATGCCTGTTCGAGCTCCGCCCTGGGCATCTCTCGCAACGTCGCCTCAAAGTATCTTATTGTTCGATCCAACCCGTCCCGAAGCTGGACCGTGGGCTCCCAGCCAAGAATATCCTTCGCCTTTGTGATGTTCGGCTGCCGCTGGCGAGGATCGTCCATTGGCAATGGACAATAGACAACCCGTGAACCGGAATTGACCATCTCGACGACCAAATTGGCCAGTTGGCCGATGGTAAACTCTGCCGGGTTGCCAAGGTTTAGCGGCCCGGTCACCGCTGGTGGGGTACCCATCATCCGGGTGATCGCCCCCACCAGATCATCAACGTAGCAGAAGGATCGGGTCTGACCCCCGTCGCCATAGACGGTGATGTCTTTCCCCTGCAAGGCTTGCACGATGAAGTTCGACACGACGCGGCCGTCGCCGGGATGCATGTTTGGGCCGTAGGTATTGAATATCCGGACGACCTTGATCTGCACCCGGTGCTTTCGATGATAGTCGAAGAACAGCGTTTCGGCGCAGCGCTTGCCCTCGTCGTAACAAGAGCGGGGGCCGATCGGATTGACGTTGCCCCAGTACGATTCAACCTGAGGATGAACGTGCGGATCGCCATAGACCTCGGAAGTTGATGCCTGCAGGACAGGAATCCGCAGCCGTTTTGCGAGACCAAGCACATTGATGGCGCCCATCACGCTGGTCTTGGTCGTCTGCACCGGGTCAAATTGGTAATGCACCGGGGAGGCTGGGCAAGCAAGATTGTAGATCTGATCGACGTCGACATAGACAGGAGATGTCACGTCATGCCGCATCAGCTCAAAGCGGCGATCGTCCATCAGATGGGCAATGTTCCGGCGAGACCCCGTGAAAAAATTGTCGAGGCAAATGACTTCGTGACCATCCGCGAGGAGCCTTTCGCAAAGATGGGAGCCGATGAACCCCGCGCCACCCGTGACCAACACTTTTGCATTCATTGCCCATTCTCCTTGTGAGCCACCGGGTGGACTTGAGCCTGCTACCCGGCAGCGCCTGGCGAATAACTCGCCCCATCGCTCGATAAGGGTCTTTCGGCGGCCGATGCTGGTGTGAGCAAAGCTTGCCGTGTCGGTCCGAACACCGGGTGGACGCTGCTGAGGGCCACCAAGCGCGTCGTCACCATCGGATTTTCAGTCACGCCAAATCGAGCGAGCGACCATCACAGTCCAGTGCCCCCGAGACACTGGCGGACTACTGTCCCGACGATGATCCACACATCGAGGGCCAAAGAAAAATTCTGGATATACGCAAGATCATGGTTGATCCGGGCAATCGCCCGATGAGCATCGTCGGTGGGGCCGCGATACCCATTGACCTGCGCCCACCCCGAGAGCCCCGGTCGCATGCCGTGACGCAGGTCGTAGTACGGAACCAACTCTCGATAGTCCCTGCCGCCAGCCCACATGCTAACCGGATGCGGCCGTGGCCCGACAATCGACATGTGGCCAGCCAGAACATTGATCAGCTGCGGTAACTCATCGATGCTGGTTTTGCGTAGAAACGCTCCGATGGGCGTAAGGCGGATATCGTTCTTTACCGTTTGCCGCAACCCGCTGCGGTCCTCGAGATGAACGAACATTGTGCGAAACTTCAGCATTGGAAACGATTTCCCGCCAAGACCTGGGCGGTGCTGGACAAATAGCACCGGTCCTGGGCTACTTATTTTAACCAAACCCGCCACGCCAACAAGAAATGGCAAGAACACCAGCACGGCAAGCACCGACAAGACAATGTCCATTGCACGCTTAATCACTAGCTGCAGCGGATGCACATTATTCAAAGTGTTACCATCAATTGCAAATGGCAATCCGGTAGCTCTCTCGGCTCTATCATGGGTAACGTTGTCTGTCATCGATAGGGATGCTGCAGTGCTATTTGATTCCCACGTAGCTAGCATCGGCACCAACGCTCTTTCGTCCTAATTATTATTGCTAATGATTGACAGCATGC
Source organism: Devosiaceae bacterium (assembly GCA_035493835.1). Taxonomy (GTDB): domain Bacteria; phylum Pseudomonadota; class Alphaproteobacteria; order Rhizobiales; family Devosiaceae; genus DASZTU01. Next base: position 5,853 of record DATJHO010000069.1, on the reverse strand, counting down.
CCATTTCGGTTTCGTCTTTTTTGCACAAACGAACAAGCGATGTCACCCGATTTTTGATACGGAGTAATATTGCAGTTGTTATACTTACGCGCTTCAGATGATCTTCACGATAGTCAGATATACATTGTCGCCTCCCCGGGGTGTCTCGAAGCATGGTTGGATGCTTGGTTGGGTTTCCGGCGCGTAACGGCGAGCGCGCGGCAACAGCAAGTCGGCAAGGGCGGGAGCCTGGACTGCGTTGGGCCGTTAGCGCAGACGGGGAGGGGCGCCGATCCGACCTACCTCAACCCCGATCTTTTGCGGGTCGTCCGGCGAGTGCTCAGTCGGAAGCGCTGCTCCCAGGGTCAATATGGCAAGGAACAGGAATGTGTTGGCCTCGATCTCGAGGCTGAAGTCCACGGCCGAATGAAGCGCGGCGACAGCAAGCACCCCTAAGGCGGCCACTGCGATCGACCATTCGGGTCCGTTTCGGCGCAAGGTCTTGAACATGCGCGCGCCAAGCAACAGGCAAGCAATGGTCGGCAAGGTACCGACGACCAGACCCAGTTCCGTCCACAGCGCGAGATATGTGGAATGTGCCTTGTCCCATACCAGGTCGGTGCTGAGGGGCGGGACATGTACGAGCGGGAAAGCGGTTTCGAAGCTGCCGCCGCCCCAGCCCAAGAGCGGGCGCTGCCAGATCATGCCCAGAATCTGATGATAGAGGTCGCCCCGGACATCGGAATCCGAATCCAGCGAGCCAAGGCGCTCCAAGAGCGCACCGCCAAAGAGCCCGAGTAGAGCGCCAGCTGCAGCCACGCCAAGCGCACAAAGCGCGGCGATGGCTTGCCAGTTCAACCTGGCACGAGCGGCAGCTGCCGCCAGTACGACAGATAGGCCCAGAGCACCGGCTAGGCAGCCCATCCTGGATTGGGTGGCAAGGAGGGCGCTAGCGACGATGAGCAGCCCGAGGCAATGTAGCGAGGTACCTTGCCTTTGGTACCGGGTGCGCTTTAGCCCACAAAGCAGGGCGGTGCCGCTGACCAGCCCGAAGGCGAGGAAAGTCGCGAACGAATTGCGGTTAACGAACGGACCGGTCGCGGTGCCCGGATAAGCCCATTTGACCGTGCCCAGCAGCGTGTCGTGCATAACGAACAACGACAGCAAGCCGAGGATCGCGTACGCGACGGTGACGCCGAAGAGGATTTGCAGCATCCGCCACCGCTGCGTTGCGCGCGTGGCGGCGGCTTGCACAAGCAGCGCCGAGAAGAGCCCGTAGCCCAGGAGGCGGACGATCATCAAGATTGTCGTTCCCGGCGAAACACTGAGGGTATCGGAATACAGCACGGCGCCGGATTCGGCATGAAAGGCGAAGGGCCCGAACAGGCGGCCGAAGGGCAGAATTTGCACAACGAGGAGCGTCAACACGGATCCGAAGATCGCCGCCGGGAAGCGATGACCAGACAATCTGAACGGTGAGGGAGCGCGCGATCTCAGCCTCAGCGAGGTAATGACCATAGTTCCGGCCGAAAGCACCAAGGTCCAGAGGGCCCAAAAGAAGGGCCGATTGCTTGCCAGTGGCAGGGGAGCAAGAGCAACAATTGCCATGCATAGAAAGCCAGTGGCGTAAGTCGATCGGCGGCCCGCCAAGCTGTCGGCGGACTTACGCCGATGGGCACCGGTGCCAAATTCCGTCGCAATTTGGCGTTCCGCTCTAGCCATGCGCCGCTCGAGACACCGCGCCTATGAAACGTCGCTGGTCGGCTGCCGGTAGTTGTTCGACGATTTCCTTGATGCGCTCACGGAAATCAGGGTCGCGGATGTATCGCGCGCCGATCGCGGCAAGGCCTGTCATGCTGGATACCAACATGGCCAGGTCACGATCATTTGCCGCGCGAGCGTCGGGGGTCAGGTGATCAAGATTGGCCTCCGCCAACTCGTCCCGTACCGTGCCCAACCACTCCTCATTGGGCGCCAACTGTTCCGAACGCATGAGTGCGTCACTCAGCAGCGTGAAATTGCCGTCTCCCGCGGCGGCGAGGGCCTCAACGTACCATGCATACGCACTTGAAGGGTTATTTGCGACAACCTGCTCTGCCAATTCAAGGCAGTGGGACGTCAGATTGCCGCGCTCGGGTCGCGGCAGAATTCGTCCGTAGGCAGATTTCATGGCGCGTACGCAAGCATTGAGCACCTGTCGTTCCGCATCCAGCGACCATCCGGCAACGATCGGCTGCGCGACCAGTCTGTCGGTGAGCGTCTCAATGTCCTCGGCGGTCGCGAAAAAAGGCCGTGCCTCCAGCACCAACGCCGCGCCCGAGAGGGCACAGCCCCAAACCGATGTTGCAAGCAGCAACCAAAGCGACCAGCGCCTCCCGACCGCGCCAGCTCCACGCCAAGCCATTTCCAACGTAGCCCGCCCTTCGGGTACCTAGCTGTGAGATCAAAACCAACACCGCGACCGGCAGGTGTCAGCCTGGGCTGGCCGGCTTGCCGCTGCTTACCGAAGAGGATTCGCTGAAAGAGCCGTTGGCGACCGTCGTGGCGACCTCACGGATAGCGGCAATCTGCTGCGTATCGCTTGAGGCGGTTGCCACCACATTCACCGCCTCGGCGACCACGGCGCGGACATCAGGCGGCAGCGAAGCAGAATTCTTCACCAGCGCCTGCACCGCCTCAGCGACAACCTTGTTGATCTGGTCGGCAGTCATGCCGCTGACCTTGAGGTAGGCAACAAATGCCTTGACGATATCCTGACACCCTTGGGCGTTCCCCCCTTTGGCGCACGCGCTCACGACATCGGCTTGGGTGACGACCTGCACTTGGGTCGCCGGTGTGACGGCGGCCTGGACCGCGGTCAGGTCACCACCAAGGATCATCGCAATAGCCAAAATGGACACAAGGAACTGGCACTTCATGCTATTGGCCCTCGGTGTTTGTCAGGAACCACATCGCATATCTCACTGGATTGGGGAAGCATCTTTACGCTTCTGACGACGCCATAGGTAGAAACTCTCCTAATAATAGTGCGTAGTCTCCGAACGCGCTCGGTTGAAATCGCCCCGATCGGCGTTATTTGTCATAGTAATATTTGTATTTGTAGTAGTACGCCGACTTCGCGTCATCATGCTGATTTAACACAAGCAGCGTTTCGGCAGATTTTCGCTTGCTTGTTGCAATTGCGGCCAGGGCCCTCTTGGCATCTTGTTGCGACGTATGTCGGGCCTCAACCGCGAACACGATAGTATCGGCATATTGAGCGAGGTAGATACCGTCCACTACTGGTCCGACGGGTGGCGTATCGAGGATGACGATGTCAAAGACCGTTACAGCGGCCTCGAGCAGGCGGGAGAACGTGTTGTTGGCGATCAGTTGGTCGGTGGCGATATCGCTGCGCCGCCCACCCAAGGCCACCTGCACGCTCGAGAAGGGATCTTCGACGGTAAAGCTTGCCAGCTCCGGATTGGCCGCATCGCTTGCAAGATAGTCGACCAGTCCCGCCGACGAATGCAACGTAAGATGCCGGTGCACGCTTGGCTTGCGCAGGTCGCAGTCGATCAACAAAGTTGTACGGCCAGAGAGGGCGTAGGCCCGCGCCAACGACAACGAAATAGTGGTCTTGCCCTCGCCTGGGGCGGTTGAGGTAACCATCACTACCGAGCCACGTTCCCGGTTTTGGGGCTCGGCCTGACGGAGATTGCGTGTTGCCAGGTCGATGCGGACGCGTATTCGACGAATCGACTCAGCGAAAATAGAAAGTGGCGAATCGAGCATGGCATCGGCGAGCGAACTGACTGGGGTGCCATCCGGTCGCTTCATTGGGCGCTGCCGCGGTATGCCGGTAACGACGGGCGCGCCGAGCACCGCCTCGAGCTGCTGCTCGGAGACGAACCCGCCGATGTAATTCTCATAGAGGAAGGCGAGGCCGACGCCCATGCCAAGCGCCGCAATGGTTGCAAGGCCCAGGATCAGCCTGGTGTTCGGGAACGAGGGGTCCGATGGCGGGGTGGCTGGGGAGACGACGCGACTGTCCGCCAGCTGGAGGTAAGCGTTGGTGTCCAGGTCATTCTCGCGCGCCAACATCACGCCATACTTGTTCTTGGCATTTGCATGCGTCGCCAACAGTGTCACCATGCTGGCGTTCACGTCGGCCGGCAAGTTGATGCTGGTCAATTCCGGGCTGATTTGGTCGACAACATCGCTGGCGCGGGTGGCCGCTTGCTGCGCCAGCTGCCGGAGCACGGTGACCCTGCTATTGGCCTCGACCTGAAGCTGATCGGTGATTTTTTCGAGCTCTTGTCGAAGGTTAACCTGGGTTGTCGCGTCTTTCGCCCCCGCAAGACTTTGCGCGAGCGACTTGCGCTGTTGATTCAGCTGGGCAACGACATCTGCCTTGAGCGTGCTTCGATTGCCGCTTTCCAGCGAGCTTGCGACCCTATCCCAGTCCGCCTTTGTCGAACCCGCAGCTACCACATCCGCGATTTCCGACAGGCGCTGTCCCTCGGCATTCGTTGCGGTGAGTTGATTGGCCAGGGAAACCAGATTCTGATCTCCGGACGTTGCGATGATCGGCGCAACCTTCCTGGCGAAAAAATTGACCATGTCGCCCTGGGTGGCGATGAGCGTGGCAAACGCTTCGGGCAGGCGACCGTTGACTACATCCCTGGCGTTCTGGATCGAGGCGACCTTTGCCGCGAGTTGCTGGTTGATGTAGGCGTCCGTGACCGCGTTGGCGATCCTGGCCGCGGTATCGGGTGACGTCGAGCGGGCGTCGACTGCGATAATATAGGTCAGCCCTTTGCGCTGCACCCGGACAGCGTCCTCGAGTTGCCCAAGGATGAGCTTTCGTTGCGATGCGTCGCCCGGTTCGGCGATCGGTCGAATCTTCAGAAAGTCCAGCAAGCGGTCGCGCCAGCCCTCGTGATAGCCAAAATCTGGATCGTTGATCAGATCCCGCTGGTCGATGACCCGCAGCAGGGTCGCCTCGGACCTGACCATCTCGACCTCGCTGTCGACCCGAGCACTGTCGGTGGACGAACCGACCGACTGGCTATTCGGATCGAGGACATCTTTCTTGCTGGTATCGACGAGCACCAGGGCGGTGGCGGTGTAGGCCGGTTTCAGGGCGAACGTGACCAGCGTTGCGATGCCGACCACCACAACGGTGGTGGTCAAAATAAGGAGGATGCGCCGCCGAAGCAGGCCGACAAACGCCTTGATGTCCAGGGTAGGTTCATCCATCCGTTCGGTTTCCAATACTCGCCTGTGGTCGACGGCAAAGACACATTCGTCGGTAGGTGGTCGGGACCAGTTTTCTAGACGTGCATTGCTGGAGAATTCGCGGCGGCGCGTGAAGCGGTCGCACTGACGGACAGCACATAGGGCGCCCGGTTGCGCGCTATGCACACGGCCGAGAGGCGACCGGTCATATACGCTCCAGTGTCGATCGAAATTCTATTGCCTTTCAGCAAGGGTTTTGTCCGTGGCGTATGGCCATGCACGACTATCTTGTCAAATGCTTCGTAGTTATGGTCAAAATTATCTTTACACCACAACAGATCATCGTCTTCTTGCGACGAAAGACTCAGCTCTGTTCTGACCCCCGCATGGACAAACACATGTGAGGGTGTTGAGATCATGACTGGAAGACTATTTAGAAAATTGAGATGCTCGATCGGAACGTGACTCAGCAGAAGCTCCTGCAACGCTTTTCGATGCTTTGCGAGACTGCCCGGCGAAATACCGTAGGAGGCCAGGGTATCGAGTCCACCAACGTCAAGCCAATCGGCCTTGAGCGATGGATCGGCAAAAAACTCAAGGAACAGGGCCTCGTGATTGCCAATTAGGCAGTACCGAGGGTGCCGGTGCCCACGC
>DATJHO010000068.1:0-3097 GCA_035493835.1 Devosiaceae bacterium | reverse complement strand
GAAAAATCAGATCATGACCCGCCGGCGGGCGCTGCAATGCATGGCCTGGACCGGCACCGGGGTCGTGTGGACGATCGGCGGCGGTGTGCCTCGTACGCTGGGGTTGCTTGGCGAGGCGCGTGCGGCGCAAATCCCCAAGGGACAGCTGGCCTTTGTCCAGATCAGCGACACGCATCTCGGCTTCAAGCAGGCGGCGAACCCGGATCCGGCCGCGACCCTCGGCGAGGTCATCGCCAAGATCAAGGCAATGCCGGTGCAGCCGGCCTTCCTGGTTCACACCGGCGATATCAGCCACTTGTCGAAAGAGGCCGAGTGGGACGCCGCCGACCAGATCATCAAGGGCGCCAACAAGGAGGTGTTTCACATCCCCGGCGAGCATGACGTGGCCGATGTCGACAACGGCAAGGCCTATCTCGCGCGCTATGGCACGAAGACCCAGGGTCGCGGCTGGTACAGCTTCGATGCCGGCGGTGTGCATTTCGTTGGGCTGATCAACGTCTTTGACTTCAATCCCGGCTTTAAGTCGGCGGGGATGGCGACGCTCGGCGACGAGCAGCTGGAATGGCTGGAGAAGGATGTGAAGCCGCTGGCGGCAAGCACGCCGGTCGTCGTGCTGGCGCATTTGCCGCTATGGACGGTATACGAGCCTTGGGGCTGGGGCACCGCCGATGCCGGCCGGGCGCTCGCCTACTTGAAGCGGTTCGGTTCGGTCACTGTACTGAACGGCCACATCCACCAGATCATCCAGAAGGTCGAAGGCAACCTGACGCTGCACACGGCGGCGTCCACCGCCTTCCCGCAGCCCGCCCCAGGCGCGGCGCCTTCACCCGGCCCCCTCTCGGTGCCGGCCGAGCAACTGCGCAAGCATCTCGGGCTGCGCAATGTCGATTTCGCTCATGGCAAGGCCGGCGCGCCCGCCCTGATCGAAAACCCGCTCGCCGCCTGACGCGAGGGCCGGATCATGTCCAACAAGCTCTTGCTCGCGGCGCTGGTCGCCACCGCGCCTTCCTTCGCCCCCGCCCACGATGCCGTGGAACCGCCGATGACCGCAGCCGGCGCCCCGGCCACGGTCGAGATCGACCAGATGCGGTTCGAACCGGCGATTCTGACAATAGAAGCCGGGACGACGGTGACCTGGGTCAACGACGATAAGTCGCCGCACACGGTCGCGGAAAGGGGCCGGGTGTTCCGCTCGGCGGCGCTCGACACGAAGGATCGCTTTACTTACACCTTCGCGACACCGGGCGAGTTCACCTATTTCTGTACCCTGCACCCGATGATGGTCGGCAAGATCGTCGTCCGGCCAGCCGGCTCGCCCTCCTAGAGGCTGATCTGTTTGGCTTAAACACCTTCCGTCACCCCCGCAGAAGCGGGGGTCCAGGGCGGCTGAACGTCGGTTGCCCTGGATTACCGCTTTCGCGCAGGGCTGTCCGGGGAATGAGTCGATTGGTCGCGGCTGCACGCCAAGCAGCGCCACGCGGTGGCGGTTACTTTCCGGTTGTCGAGACTGGAAGAGTGGAGCTTGGCGTGCGCTACGAGCATACGGTTCTGGGACAGCTGCTGAAAGCGGTTTCGCGCAAGCGCTTTGGCGCGATCGTGGAGCGTCATCGGGGGGACAGGTACATCAAGGATTTCTCATCCTGGGATCACCTGGTGACGCTGGTCTTTGCCCAGCTCGGCGGGATTTCGAGTCTGCGGGAATTGGCAGCGGTGTGGAATGCCCAGGCGGGGCATCATTATCATCTGGGCAGCGGTCCGGTTTGTCGCTCGACCCTGTCGGATGCCAACGGCCGCCGGCCGAGCGCGATTTTCGCCGAGGCTTTCGCCGCCTTGAGCGCGGCGGCGGCGTGCTCGCTGCCACGGCAGAGTAGTGCCATCCTGCGGCTGATCGATGCCACCCCGATCCCGCTCAACAGCCTGTGCCGATGGGCCGGCTGGAACGGTCGCACGCGCGGCCTCAAAGCGCATGTCGTCTACGACCCCGACGCCGACCGGCCGGTCCGGCTGGAGATCACCGCCGCCACCGTCAACGATGTCGTGGTCGGCCGCCGTCAGCCGATCGAGCCGGGCGCCATCTATGTGTTCGACAAAGCTTATGTCGATTACGCCTGGTGGCGGGAGCTGCACGAGGCCGGCTGCCGCTTTGTCACCCGTCCGAAACAGAACGTGCCGCTCAGGGTGATCGAAGAGCGCCCCGTCAGCGACACCGATCGGCGAGAGGCCGCGATCGAGAGCGATCAGGTGGTGGAGTTGGCCTCGCAGCAACGCGCCCGGCTGCCGATCCGCTTGCGCCGCCTCACCGTGCGCCGCGAGGACGGCACCCTGCTGACCATTTTGAGCAACGATGTGGAGCGCTCGGCGGGCGAGATCGCCGCCCTCTACCGCATGCGCTGGCAGATCGAACTCTTGTTCCGCTGGATCAAACAGCACCTCAAAATCCGCCGCTTTCTCGGTCGCTGCGAAAACGCCATCCGGCTGCAGATTATCGCCGCAATGATCGCCTATCTGCTGCTGCGCATCGCCGCCCGCGACAGCCGATCGGGCTTGCTCGCGCTGCGCTTCGCCGACCTGGTGCGAGCCCGGCTGTTCGACAGGCGGCCGCTGGCTCATATCGACAAGCCGCCAACCCGCCAAGCCAGCGATTGGCTTACCCAACATCAGCTCATCTTGGCCTATGCTTGAGTTTCCCCGGACAGCCCTGCGCTAAAGCGGGAATCCAGGGGCCAGCGACGTTCGGTAGCCCTGGACCCCCGCTTTCGCGGGGTGACGGATGGGTGTTTTGTCAAAAGCGATCACGCTCTTAGGCCGGCCGACGCGGCGAGGCGCAGCAGAGCCTCGCGGCCGGCCAGCATGTCGTCGAGCGAGCCGAAGGCGTTCATGTAGTGGCCGCGAAAGCCCGCGCCCTCGATCCGCCGGAACATGTCCGCGAAATCCAGGTCGCCGTCACCCGGCTTCAGGTGCTCCTCGAACCCGTTGCGCCAGCAATCGGCCAGCCGCACCTCGTGCACCCGATCGAAATCGAGCGCGTCGACGAACCCCTCGATACCCTCCGGCACGAGGTGCGCGTGATTTACCGTGAAGGAAAGCCGCAGCGCCG
>DATJHO010000067.1:0-3443 GCA_035493835.1 Devosiaceae bacterium | reverse complement strand
AGGCTGTCGATCAGCCAATGCCCCTCGGCCTGCTTGAAATAATCGCCGCCCTGGCTCTGGGCCGGCACGATATAGACGCGGAGCGCCGCGATCCTGAACCTCTCGCTCATGGCAGGTAGAAGACGCGGCGCAGCGGAATCTGAATGGGCGAGTTGTCGACATTGGTCGCCATGATGTCGCCCATGTGCTTCCACCAGCGCTTCATCACTTCCTTGTCCGGAAGCTGGTCGATGGTGTTGTCGTCGCTGCGGGTGAGGATGGCGAAAAGGTGATGGTTCTCGGGGTCGAGCCAGATGGAATAGTCGGAGATGCCGACTTCCTTCAGCGCCGCGACCAGCTCGGGAAAGATCTCATCGTGCCGCTTTTCGTATTCGGCGGCCTGGCCGGGATAAAGGTTCATCCGGAATGCGATGCGCTCGGGCATTTCCTTGTTCTCCTCAGGGCTTATAGGCCTCGGCCATCTTGTCGGTCATGCCGACCAGCGATTGGATGGTGGTTTCCCGCACGTGCTCAAGGTGCTGGCGGTAGGCTTCAACCGCACCATCTGTGTCGCGCGCGACCAGTGCGTCGGCAATGCGGATGTGATCGGCAACGCTGTGCTGCATGACGCCAGGGAGGGAACTGGCGATGCGGCGCAGGTCCAGTGCGATGTCGTAGAGGCCCTGGGCGACGGTGGCCAGCAACACGTTCCCGGCGCCGACGTAGATCGCCTGGTGAAACTCGGCGTCGTTCAGGCGGAAGGCCACCGGGTCATCGGTGACGCTTTCGCCGTCATGGGCGAGGTCCAGGATGCGGGCACGATGCTTGTCGCTGGCGCGGTCGCCGCAAAAGCGCATCAGCGCCAGCTCGACCACGAGCCGCGCCTCATAGTGGATCTTTACGTCATAGTCCTGGATCGACAGCATGACGTTGAACGGCGCGACCAAGCGGCTCGGCGACAGGTCGGTGACGGTGTAGCGCCCGCCCTGCCGGCTTTCTAGCACGCCCATCAGGGTCAGCGCCTTCAGCGCCTCGCGCAATGGCGGGCGGGAAATGCCGAGGGCGATCGACATCTGCTGCTCGGTGGGCAAGCGGTCGCCGGACTTCAGATTGCCCGACTTGATCATGCCCAATATCCGGCTGGCGACCTGCTCGGAGATCGAACGCCGCTCCAGCGTCTCGCCGCCGAACTCCGCCGCGATGCCGGGGGGCTGCGCGCGGCCCGCGATCAGGTCGGCAAAGGCGTCGCCCCCAACTGACGTTGGCGTCGGTCCGGCATCCGGCTCTTTGGTCAATTTGGCCACGATGGCTGCCTTGCTGCCTCAGAGGCCGAGGCGGTAGAAACTGTTGGCGTTGTCCCGATAGAATTTCCGCTGCTCGCTCTCGGAAAAACCGGCGATGGCGCGGTCGAGCACCCCGACCCAGCGGGGGAGCGTGGTCGCTTGCAGGCAGATCGGCCAGTCGCCCCCATAGACGGTGCGGTCGACGCCAAAGCTCTCGAAGGTCGCCTCGATGTAGGGGCGCAAATCCTCCTCGGTCCAGTTCTGGTGATCGGCCTCGACCGGCAGGTCGGAGAGCTTGATCCAGAGATTGGGGTAGCGGGCGAGGTCCTTCACGTCCTCCCGGTATTGGGCGAGCGCGCCTTCCTTGATGCCGGGCTTGCCGCAATGATCGAGGATCAGCGGCACATTGGGGATGTGCTTCACGAACTCGCGGACGATGTCCATCTGGTGGTGGTGGACATTGATCTCGAAATGAAAACCATACTTTTCGAGAACATTAACCCCCTCGATAAAGCTGTCGGAGAGGGTGAGCGCGCGCGGGTCCTCGTCGAACTCGACGATGCGGCGGATGCCTTTTACCGTCGGGTGCCGTTCCTTCATTTCGGCCAGCATCGGCTCGACCCTGCTGCCCCATTCGAGCGGGGCCATGGGGACGATGGCACGGATGCCGGGGTCGCGGGCGGCCTCCTCCTCGACGAACTCGATTTCCTCGATGTATTGGCCGCCGCCTTCCCAGAAATCGGCATAGCATTCGAGGAACACCATTGCCTCGACCTCGACCGGGCCAAGGTCGCGGCGATAATCCTCGACATGAAAATTCTTCGAGAACAGCGGGCTCGCCGCGAAAGCAGAATATTTGAGCCGGGAGTGATCCCAAATGTGCAGATGCGTGTCTACGATCGGGAAATCCGGCATGTCTGATCCTCGGAAACGCGCTGAATTTCTGGCGTTTCTCTCGCTCACAGATGCGATTGTTTGCCGCGTCCTTCATTGGTTCTGTCAGCGAGCAATTAACTTGTCAAACTAATTGTTGTCTGACAAGTTAAGCCACCAGCCGGTGCAGAAGACCTCGTTTGAAGAAGGTCGCGCCAGTGCAGGGAGGGGAGCAAATGCAGCAGGGTTTCGAGCACCGCCGCATCGGCAGGACAGCTCTCGACGTGCCGACGCTGGGGTTCGGCTCGGCGCATCTGGGCGAGCTCTACGGGCTCGTCACGGAGGAAGATGCCAAGGCGACGGTCGATGCGGCGTGGGACGCCGGCATTCGGCTGTTCGATACGGCGCCCTGGTACGGGCTTGGGCTTTCCGAACATCGGCTCGGCTTCGGGTTGCGGCATCGCCCGCGCAGTGAATTTGTGCTGACCACCAAGGTTGGGCGGGTGCTGGAGCGGCCGTTCGATCCCAAGACCTTCAAGTCGCCGACCTGGACCGGCGGCATGCCGTTCCAGCACCGCTTCGATTATAGCTATGACGGGATCATGCGCTCCTACGAGCAGAGCCTGATGCGGCTCGGCATGAACACGATCGATGCGCTGATCATCCACGACCTCGACATTGCCTATCACCGCGAGGAATTCGGCTATCGCCAGCGCGATCTGGTCAATTCCGGCATCAAGGCGCTGGAGGAGCTGAAGCGGCGCGGCGAAATCAGGGCCATCGGCATGGGGATCAACACCAAGGAGGCGCTGGAGACGGTCGCCCCGATCGTGGATCTGGATTTCGTGCTGGTGGCAATGCCTTACACCCTGCTCGACCAGGCGATCCTTCATACCGGCATGGCCGAGTGCGTCAGGCGCAATGTCAGCGTCGTGGTCGGCGCGCCCTTCGCCTCGGGGATTCTTGCCACCGGGTCGGGGGGCAGCTCGAAATACGGCTATGCCAACGCGCCCGAAGAGGTGCAGCAAAAGGTGCAGGGCATCGAGGCCGTGTGCCGGGCGCATGAGGTAAAACTGCCTTCGGCGGCGTTGCAGTTCGTCCTGGCGCATCCGGCGGTGGTGGCCGAGGTCCCGGGCGCCGCCAAGCCAAGCGAGATTCAGCAGAACGTCGCCTCGTTCCGGGCGCCGATCCCGGCGGGGTTCTGGTCCGACCTCAAGTCGCAGGGCCTGATCGACAAGGATGCCCCGACGCCATGAGCGCGCCGGGCTCAGATGGGCCGACACCGCCGCGAGCGCTGATTTCGGCGCA
>DATJHO010000066.1:0-7097 GCA_035493835.1 Devosiaceae bacterium | reverse complement strand
ACGGCGCCCGCTGGCTGCCGCAGCACGACTACAGTGATCGACGGAAAGACCCTCGCCTCGCAGGGCGTCGAGTGGCTGCGCTGGGATGCGAGCGCCGGACTGTTCGAAATCCGTCCGGCGGTTGCCGATCTCAACCGAGCGTGGCGAGCCGGGCGATGGTGACGCCGGCGGCCGGCATGTTGGCGCTACCGAGCAGGTAACCCGCCTCGTCCGAGGCCGGCGCCAGCGTTGCCGGCGTGTTGGCGTAGTTGAAGTAAATGCGAAAGCCGTCCCGCTTGCGGCAGCGTACGCCCGCCGGCAGGTTCAGCGTCGGGAGGCCCGCGTCCTCGATCATGAGGTCGATGATGCGCTGCATCAGGGCCTTGTCGCCACTCGCCGCGAGGTAGGAGAGCTTGCCCTGCGCCACGAGCACGGCGTAACCCTCCTCATCGGCGAGGATCACCTCCGCCCGGCTCTCGAGCCGCTCGCGCCAGTGATGCACCGCGCCACCGCCCTTGACGGGCACCATTCGCGCCGGATTGGTGCTGTCGACGCGCGCCACCTTGGCATCGAGCAGGTTCTGCGGGAGGTCGGGCGGCAGGTTGGCCGGAATGGCGAAGTCTTCGGTCTTGCTGCCGGAACGGGGACCGATCAGGATGCGGCCCTCGAAATTGGCCATCGCCGTCCTGAGGGCGTCGTTCCAGGCAAACAGGGCCGGAATGGCGACGATGTCGTAACCGTCGAAATCAGCGGTGTCGGGCGGGAGGATATCGATGTCGATGCCGCGTTTGCGGAAGGCGGAATAAACGCCCCGCACATGCGCGTAGTGAGAAAATCCCTTGGCCTGGGGCTGGATCTGCCACGCCCATTCGCTCGCATAGTCGTAGATGAGGGCAACGCGCGCCTTGGTCGCCTCGCCGCCGATGCCGGTGAGCTTCAGTTCCTCAGCTACCTGCTGAACCTCGAAATAGGCCGGCGCCGGCTCACTGTCCGGCCGCAACAGGCCGGCATGCATCTGTTCCTGAGCAAACGGCGCCTGCCGCCAGCGGAAATAGGAAACGGTTTCCGCTCCGTGCGCAAAGGCCTCCCAGGCCCAGAGCCGCGGCATGCCCGGGAGCGGGTCGGGATTGTGCTGCGCCCAGTTCACCGGGCCCGGCTGCTGCTCCATGACCCACCATCGGCCGCGACCCACGGCGCGGTAGATATCGTGCTGGAGCCCCTGATAATCCGGTTCGCCCTGTCGCATATAGAGCGCCTTGACCTCGTCCGGCTCAGAACTCTGGTCAAGAAAGCCGAGCGGGTAGGAGTCCCAGGCGGCGATGTCGAGGTGCTTGGCTACCTCGTAGTGGTCGAACTCGGTGAAGCGCCCCATGAAGTTGTGCGCAACCGGCAGGTCCGGGCGCGCCGCCTTGAGGATGTCGTACTGCACCTTGTTGAAAGCCGCGACCTGATCGGAAGAGAAGCGGCGGAAATCCATCGAGGCCGAGGGATTGGGCTCCGTGACGGTGAGATTCGGGAGTTCGACCTGGTCGAAATCGTTGTATTCCATCGACCAGAAGACATTGCCCCAGGCCTCGTTGAGCACCTCGATCCCGCGATATTTCTGGCGCAGCCAGTAGCGGAAGCCGCGGCGGGCCGATTCCGAATAGGAATAGGTGGTCGCGTGGCACCCATATTCGTTGTCGGTCTGCCAGCCGGCGAGGGCAGGGTGGTGGCCGACGCGTTCGGCAATTGTCCGGGTGATCCGCGCGCTCTCCTCGCGATAGCCCAGATGCGAAAAATCATAGTGCCGGCGCGAGCCGAACGCACGGGGCCGGCCATTGGGGTCGATCGCCACCATGTCCGGCATTTTGTCGAGCAGCCAGCGCGGTGGCGTCGCGGTCGGGGTGCCCACGATCACCTTGAGGCCGTGGTTCCCCAGTGTATCCAGGGCGGCGACCAGCCAGTCGAAGTGTAGTTCGCCCGGCCGCGGCTCGAGCCGCGACCACGCAAACTCGCCGATACGGACATAGGTGATGCCGATTTCGGCCATTCTGGCCGCATCGCGCTCCCAAAGAGATTGCGGCCATTGTTCAGGGTAGTAGCAGACGCCGATTGCGGGCACGTGGTTCTCCTCCCCGTGATTGAGGCGTTCTGGATCAGGCGCGGAGCAAGGTCTCCCGCTGCCCGGCGACATCGAGCTCGATCGCAAAGACGCTGCCGGCGTGCGGCTCTTGGGCCAGAGCTTCAGGGCTCAGATTCTTGCTGGCAGAGGTGATGTAGAGCGTCTTCAGGTCCGGGCCGCCGAACGCCGGGCAGGTCACCTGACTCGCCGGCACCAGTACCTCGCGGTCGACGCTACCGTCGGGCGCATAGCGGATCACGCGGCCGCCGCCCCAGCGGGCGTTCCAGAGAAACCCTTCCGCATCGACCACGGAGCCGTCCGGCGCGCCGGGCTGATCGCCGGTCTTTGCAAATACGCTCCAGAATCCGGCGGGCTCCCCGCTGTCGGGATCGATGGGCCGCTGCATGATGATCCTGTTGGGCGTGTCGGTGAAGTAAGCCGTCCGGCCATCAGGGGAGAAGCAGGTGGAGTTGGGAATCCGAATGTCGCCGAAGAGCTTCGTCAGCGCTCCGTCGCGATACTGATAGACCGAACCCGAATAGAGCACCTCGTCGTGCGGCATGGTGCCGATCCAGAAACCGCCCGCCGGCCCGACCCGTCCGTCATTGGTGCGATTGCCCGGCAGGTCCGGCTCAATCTCTACGATAACCCTGTCCTCGCCGGTGATCAGGTCAAGCTCAAGGAGCGCGCCTTGCGCGGCGACGATCAGTGTATCCTCATCAACGATACCGGCCGCCGAAGCCATGCGGTCGAAGGTCCAGCGGTTGACGAGGCTGCCGTCGACATTGGCCGCAAACAGCGTCTTTTCGAGAATGTCGAACCAGAAAAGCTGCTCGCGCAGCGGATTCCAGAATACGCCTTCCCCCAGCCGGCAGCGGCTGTCGATGAAAAGCTCGGCGGTTTGGCTCATTTGTTCATCTCCCTGTCATAGGCCTCTACGGCCGTCCTGCCGCGTGCAGCCGTTTCCTCCAACGGCATGCCGGGCTTGTAAATATACGTGCCGAGCCCGAAACCGGTGCAACCGGCCGCGAAGAACTCGCCGAAATTATCGGGATTGGCCCCGCCAACCGCATAGAGCGGCATTTCGGGTGGCAGCACCGCCTTCATCGCCTTGATCCCCTTGGGGCCCAGGACCTCGGCCGGGAAAAACTTCAACGCCGTCGCGCCGGCGCGAATGGCGCGGAAGGCTTCGGTCGGGGAGAAGACGCCGGGATAAGAGGCCATGCCTTGTTCGACGGTGCGCTCGATGACCTGCTTGTTGGTATCGGGCGAGACGACGAACTTGCCTCCCGCTTCGGCCACCGCATCGACCTGCTTCTTGCTGAGCACCGTGCCGGCGCCGATCACGGCGCGGCCCTCGAGGGCGTGCGCCGCCAGCGCGATCGAGGTCAGCGCATCGGGCGAGTTCAGCGGCACCTCGATCAAGGTGATGCCCGCGTCGGCCAGGGCTTCACAAACCGCGACCGTCTCCATGGTCGTGATGCCCCTCAGGATGGCGATGAGATGGCGAGGATCGGTCATTGGTTTCTCCTTTGCCGGATGCAGGCCGCATCCAGCGTGTCTTGAAATACGGCTCGGCGATGGTCAGCCGAGGCTGCGTGCCGCCTTGAGGCCCGCCAAGGTCGCTTCGGTTGCATCCACGATGCGGCTTTTCGCACCGACCAGCTCCAGTCCCTTGGCATAAAGGCCGCAAAGACCGGGGCTGCCGATGAGCGGAATTTCGCCGTCGGCGAGCCAATCGCGCTGGCCACCGATCTCCGCGCCGATCAACAGCCCCGAAAGATAGCCGGCGCACCAATCCGGCTGCCTGTTCGACAGCAGCGAACCTGCGCGCACCTTGAACAGCATAGCCGCAAGTTTTTGCGGCGCTGCGACACCGGCCTCGAGCCCGGCGGTAAAGCCGCCCTCGCGCTCGGGCCCATCGAGATCGCCCGAAAGCGACAGTCGAAGCACCGAGTGCGTGCGAAGCACCTCATAGAGCTCGCCGGTCATGACGGTGTTGAACCGTTCGATACGGCGGCCGTTGACGGCGATCCATTTGGAGTGCGTGCCGGGGAGCACCGCCGTGCCGGTAAAGCCGGGGAGCAGCGCGCTGAGTCCCAGGATCTGCGTCTCTTCGCCACGCATCACGTCCTCGGTGCTGGCCAGCTTCTGGCACACGCCCGCAAGGATTCGCGGATTGAGCCGCGAATCAGGCATGGAGGGGCGGACCGCCGAAAAGGCGACGCCCCCCAGATCCGCCGGCGCCTCGAGATAGGGCGCCTCCATCCAGCCCTGGCGCGCGCCGGCCATGCCGCAGATCAGCACATCGATCGAGGGGCCGTCGCCCGAAATTTCGTCGGCGAGGAGCTCTGCGAGGACCTTTGCGAAGCCTTCGGGCGCAAGCTTTCCCATGCCCTGTGCCGACGACTTGGCGAACGTCACCTCGCCGCCGGGACCGATGCCCCAGGCGCGCAGATTCGTGGTGCCCCAATCAACGGCGACCCAAGCCGTAACGCTGCTCAATTTTACCCTCGTCTCACACGGAATTTTGACCAGTAGGTAACCCGAAGCGGCCGCTCCAAGCTAGTCGCAATAGCTTGCAGCGCCTTGCCTATCGGACCGGGGCCCGATCGCCGACGGAAAAGCATTTCCTTACGGGACCGACGGTGCTTTATATGGCACCCGGATAAGACAAGCCGCCGACAAGCAGCCGGCGGCCACGGGAAGAGAAGCGATGACCACAAACAATGGCAACTCGGATGGCGGCGCCAACGGTGCTGGCCGGAAACTCCGCTCGCGCGCCTGGTTCGACAATCCGGAAAATCCGGATATGACCGCGCTTTATCTCGAGCGCTATCTCAATTTCGGCATTTCCCGCGAGGAGCTGCAATCCGGCAAGCCGATCATCGGCATCGCCCAGACCGGCTCGGACCTGTCGCCGTGCAACCGGCACCACATGGTGCTGGCACAGCGCGTGCGCGACGGTATTCGCGAGGCCGGCGGCATCCCGCTCGAATTCCCCGTCCATCCCATCCAGGAGACCGGCAAGCGCCCCACCGCGGGGCTCGACCGCAATCTGGCCTATCTGAGCCTCGTCGAAGTGCTTTACGGCTACCCGATCGACGGCGTGGTCCTCACAATCGGCTGCGACAAGACGACACCCGCCATGCTGATGGGCGCGGCGACAGTCAACATTCCTGCGATCGCGCTCTCGGTCGGCCCGATGCTCAATGGCTGGCACAAGGGCGAGCGCACCGGTTCCGGCACAATCGTCTGGAAGGCACGCCAGATGATGGCCGCCGGCGAGATCGACTATCCACAGTTCATCGACCTGGTCGCCTCCTCGGCGCCCTCGACCGGCTATTGCAACACGATGGGCACGGCGACGACGATGAATTCGCTGGCCGAAGCGCTTGGCATGCAGTTGCCCGGCTCGGCGGCAATTCCGGCGCCCTATCGCGACCGGCAGGAAATGGCCTACCGCACCGGCCTCCGCATTGTCGACATGGTGCATGAGGACCTGAAGCCGTCCGACATCCTGACCAAGGACAATTTCATCAATTCGATCGTCGTCAATTCGGCGATCGGCGGTTCGACGAATGCGCCGATCCACATCGTCGCCATCGCCCGCCATATCGGCGTTGACGTGACGGTCGAGGATTTCCAGACGCACGGACACAAGGTGCCGCTGCTGGTGAACCTGCAGCCGGCCGGCGAATATCTGGGCGAGGATTATTATCACGCTGGCGGCGTGCCTGCGGTGGTGAACGAGTTGATGGGGCAGGGGTTGATTCGCGAGGATGCCCCCACCGTTAATGGCAAGACCATCGGCGAGAACTGCCGGAATGCCACGATCCAGGACGAAAAGGTCATCCGGCATTTCGACAACCCGCTGAAGACGGATGCCGGCTTCCTGGTGCTGAAGGGCAATCTCTTCAACAGCGCAGTCATGAAGACCAGCGTCATCAGCCCCGAATTCCGCGAGCGCTATCTCTCCGACCCCAAGAGCCCCAATGCCTTTGAGGGCAAGGCGGTGGTGTTCGATGGACCGGAGGATTATCACCACCGGATCGACGATCCGGCGCTCGAGATCGACGAGCACACGCTGTTGTTCATGCGCGGAGCCGGCCCGATCGGCTATCCGGGCGCGGCCGAGGTCGTGAATATGCGGCCGCCGGCCTACCTCATCAAGAAGGGCGTCACTGCGCTCGCCTGCATCGGTGATGGCCGCCAGTCGGGCACCTCGGGCTCGCCCTCGATCCTCAATGCTTCGCCTGAAGCCGCCGCCGGCGGCAATCTTGCGATCCTGCGGACGGGTGACCGGGTGCGCATCGACCTCAACAAGGGCGAGGCCAACATCCTCATCTCCGATGAGGAGATCCAGACGCGGCGTGCGACGCTCGAAGCGGAAGGCGGCTACAAGTACCCGGCCCACCAGACGCCGTGGCAGGAAATCCAGCGCGGTCTCGTCGACCAGCTCGGCGATGGCGCCGTGCTGCGGCCGGCCGTCAACTACCAGCGGCTGGCGCAGAACGCCGGTCTCCCGCGCGACAACCACTAAAACGGGCTGAACAATCGCCCGCTGGCGTGGAACTGAAACGGCATCCCGGTCTTGAGCAGCCTCTGAGGACGACTTGAGACCGGGTGCCATGATCACCTCAACCGATCATTTCGTGCTGACCGTCCGATCGGTCGCCGCTTCGCTCGATTTCTACGAGCGCGTGCTGGGCCTCGAGCGGGAGATCCTTGCGGGCCGGCCGGCGGCCCTCAAGTTCGGCAGCCAGAAGATTAATCTCCACCAGATCGACCGCACGTTCGAGCCAAAGGCCGAAACGCCGACGCCCGGCTCTGGCGATTTCTGCCTGGTGACGGAGCAGCCAATCGCCGAGGTCGTTGCCCACCTCAAACGCGAGGCTGTCGAGATCGAGGTCGGGCCCATCGCGCGGAACGGGGCGCGCGGCCAAATGCTCTCGATCTACTTCCGCGATCCGGACCGCAACCTCGTCGAGGTCAGTTCTTACGAGGAGAGGCC
>DATJHO010000065.1:0-19832 GCA_035493835.1 Devosiaceae bacterium | reverse complement strand
ACGACGTAAAAGGCCGGCTGGCGGCGTTCGGGCGCGACCGATCATCCCTGAAGGTGCTGCCGGGCATCGTGCCTTACGTCGGCGCCAGCCGCGCGGAGGCCAAGGTCAAGCAGAACCGGCTGGATGCGCTGATCGAGCCGGCGCTCGGCCTATCGGTGCTTTCTGCGCTGATCGGCAATGTCGACCTCTCCGGCCATGACCTTGACGGCCCCCTGCCCGAATTGCCGCCGAGCAACAACAGCCAAAGCCGACAGGCGCTGTTCGTTGCGGCAGCACGGCGCGACAACCTCACCATCCGCCAACTCTATCAGCGCGCCTGCACAGCCAACGGCCACCGCACCATAGTTGGCACACCCAAGGACATCGCCGACGACCTGGAAAAGTGGCACCGCGCCGGCGCCGCGGACGGCTTCGTACTAATTCCCGCCTGGTTGCCCGGCGGGTTGGAAGACTTCATCGAGCAGGTAGTGCCGATCCTCCAGAAGCGCGGCCTGTTCCGAACCGCGTACGAGGGCAGCACTCTCCGGGAAAATCTCGGACTTCCTCGCCCGGCCTTCAGGCAGCATCAGGACCAGTGAGGATTGCGGCCTCACCGGGGACATTCTCGTCTCGCTTCATTCCCGGCAAACCCAAGTGGTCGCCGCCCCGCTTTCCGATTCAGGCAGGGATCACGCAGAAAAATTTCCTCCGCCGCCCCGCTCATTAGTCTAGTAATTCGCTATACTTTGTTGAGTTTGTCGCGACAGCGGGTAAGCTTGCGCACATTCCTCGGGCCCTGGCGTCGCCAGCGGGCCCGGATCCAATTCAGGGACGAACCGTGTCAAAGCCATCATTCTACCTTCACCTGCGCCGCGCCGGCGTCCTGGCCGCGGCGATCTCCTCCGTCTCGCTGCTCGCTGTCGCTGCGGCGTTTGCTGACGACGGAAAGCCGGTCACCGGCGGCACGCTGATCTATCTGGAGCAGCAGCCGCACACCAATATCTATCCGCCTTCGGCCGGCTTCTACCCCAATGGCGGCATCGTCAATCAGATTACCGACAAGCTGACCTACCAGGATCCGAAAACGCTCAAGATCCTGCCCTGGCTTGCGGAATCCTGGACCGTCAACGCCGATGACACTCAGTACACCTTCAAGATCCGGAAAGGCGTCACCTTCTCCGACGGCACGCCGCTCGACGCCAATGTGGTGGCCAAGAATTTCGACACCTATGGCTTGGGCAACAAGGCTCTGAAGCTGCCAGTCTCCGAGGTGATCAACAATTACGACCACTCCGAGGTCATCGATTCCCAGACGGTAAAATTCTACTTCAAGAAGCCCTCGCCCGGCTTCCTGCAGGGCACCTCGGTGATTGGCTCGGGCATCGTTGCGCTGTCGACGCTGGCGCACAAATACGACGATCTCGGCCGCGCCCCCAACATCATCGGCAGTGGCCCGTTCGTCGTCTCGAACGAAGTGCTCGGCAAGGAAGTCGACCTCAAGGTCAGGCCCGACTACAACTGGGCGCCGCCCTCCTTCACCCATCAGGGACGGGCCTATCTCGACGGCATCAACATCATCGTCACCCCGGAAGATAGCGTCCGCATAGGCTCGCTGACCTCGGGCCAGGCGGATTTTATCCGCCAGATCCAGGCCTTCGATGAGAAGCAAGTCGCCGACCAGGGCTTTCAAATCTACGCCGCCCCGACCCGCGGCGTGAACGATGCCGTGGCCTTCCGGCCCGACAATCCGCTGGTCGCCGACGTGAAGGTTCGCCAGGCGCTGCTGCACGCCACCAACAGCCAGGAGATTGTCGACACTCTGTTTTCTGCCAACTATCCGAAGGCGACGGCAGTGATCGCTGCGGTCGCAGCTGGTTACAAGGACCTTTCGTCCAAGCTTACCTTCGATCCGGAGTTGTCGAAGAAGCTGCTCGATGAGGCGGGCTGGACGCTCGGTTCCGACGGCATCCGCCACAAGGACGGCAAGCCGCTCGAACTGGCCATCCACGTCTCCATCCCGCAGCCGCAGAATCAAGCCGTGCTGCAGCTGGTGGCCCAGCAATGGGCAAAGATCGGCGTCAAGCTCGACGTGCTATCCGGCTCCGCCGGCAACGTGGTCACTGACAATCTCGATCCCGAAAAGACCCCGCTTGCCGTCGCCGAAGTCGGCCGCGCCGACCCGGACGTGATCAAGAGCGAGTTCTATCCGCTCAACCGCGATGCACTGCTGCAAAAGGGCGGCTCGAGCTCCAAGGTGGAGAGCTTCACCGACCCCAAGCTCAACGGCCTGCTCGAGAGGGTCGCCGCAGAGACCGATCCCGCCAAGCGCATCGCGGAGGCCGGCACTGCACAGGAATACATCCTCGACCAGGCTTATGAGATTCCGTTCTTCGAGGAGCCGCAGGTCTTCGCCGGGGCGCCGTATACGCACGGCATCAAGTTCGAGGCTGTAGGCCGGCCGAGCTTCTACGAGACCTGGATCGCCGCGCACTGATCGGGGGTACCCGACGGCTCCTCCGGCATCACCCGGAGGAGCCCGTTACTCGGAAGGCAGGACATGCTGTTCTATCTATTGCGCCGGATTGGCCAGGCCGTGCTCGTACTCTGGGCGGCGTTCACCATCGCGTTTTTGCTGCTCCAGGCGCTGCCCGGCGACGCGATCCTGATCAAATTCCAGAACCCCGACATGGGTCTCAGCCCAGCCCAGATCGCCGAGATCCGCGCCTCCTACGGCGTCGACAGCCCGCTGCCGATCCAATATCTGCACACCATCGGCAATTTCCTCACGGGCGATTTCGGCTATTCGATCGAGGCCGGCGTTCCGGTGCGCGACCAGATCGCCCAGAGCCTGCCGACGACGCTCAGGCTCGCCGTGCTGGGCTTCCTCGCCGCCACTTTCATCGCCTTCGGCATCGGCATCGCCGCCCATTTGACGCAGTTCCGCTGGCTGCGGAACCTCCTCCATGCCCTGCCCCCGCTTTTCATCTCGGTTCCCACTTTCTGGCTCGGCATCATCCTGATCCAGGTGGTCTCGTTCCGGCTGCGGCTCATCCCGGTGATCAACCCGGGCGAATGGCGGGGCCTGATCCTGCCCATCCTGACGGTCGCGATCCCGATCTCGGCACCGCTGGCGCAAATTCTGCTGCGCGCGATGGACGAGATCGAGACACAGCCCTTCGTTGCCGTCGTCCGGGCCAAGGGGGCCACGCGGGCGCGGGTGCTGTTCCGTCACGTTATCCGCAACGCAATGATCCCGACGCTGACCATCGCCGGCATCTTGCTCGGCGAACTGCTGGCCGGCGCGGTCATCACCGAGACCGTCTTCGGGCTGAGCGGCATCGGCGAACTCACGCAGCAGGCCGTCAACGGCGAGGATACCTCGGTGCTCGAAGCGGTGGTGGTGCTGTCGGCGGTCGCGTTCGTGCTCATCAACCTGCTCGTGGACCTGGCATATCCCCTGCTCGATCCGCGGCTCAAGCAACGCAAGGGAGCGGTCACTTGACCACCTTGGATTCTGCCGCCACGGACCTTGCCACCGAAACGGGCTCCGCCTCGACGCGGTCCATCGCCCGGTCGCTGCGCCGCCTCGAACCGGGCCTCGTCCTCGCTTGGGCGGTGATCGTACTGGTGATCGCCTGGGCGCTGGCGCCCGCCCTCTTCACTGGCTACAGCGCCGTCGACGGGGTTGCCGCCGCCAAGCTGCAGGCACCGAGCGCCGCCCATTGGCTCGGCACCGACCAGCTCGGGCGCGACCTACTGGCCCGCATCATCTACGGCTCGATCAACTCGCTGTCGGGCGCGCTCGCGGCGGTCGCTGTCGGGCTGATCGTCGGCACCGGGCTGGGCCTCGTTGCAGGATCGGTCGGCGGGCGGGGCGAGGACGCCATCATGCGCGTCGTCGACGTGCTGCTCTCGATCCCCGGCCTGCTGCTGTCGCTTTCGATCATCATCATCCTTGGCTTCGGCGCTGTGAATGCCGCCATAGCGGTCGGGGTCACCTCGATCGCCAACTTTGCCCGGTTGGCCCGGGCCGAGGTCGTGCGGGTCAGGCGGACAGACTATGTGGAGGCCGCGTTCGGCAGCGGCGGCACCTTCCGCTCGGTGCTGGTACGCCACATACTGCCGAACTCCCTGACTTCGGTGCTGGCGTTTGCGGCGCTGCAGTTTGGCAACGCCATCCTGTCGATTTCGACGCTAGGATTCCTCGGCTATGGCGCGCCGCCGCCAACCCCCGAGTGGGGCCTGCTGATCGCGGAGGGCCGCAACTATATCGCCTCGGCCTGGTGGCTCACCAGCTTCCCCGGCATCGTCGTCGTGGTGGTGGTGCTCGCCGCCAACCGCATCAGTCGGGCCATCAGAAAGGCCGGACAATGAGCCTCGACCTGCTCGACCCACCGGCGACGGCTGCGACCATCCCGGTCCTGGAGGTTGACGGCCTCACCGTCTCCTACCATGACGGCGCCGATTGGCATAAGGTCGTACACGGGGTCTCCTTTGCCGTGGCGCCAGGTGAAGTCGTCGCCCTCGTCGGCGAATCCGGCTCCGGCAAGACCAGCACGGCGCAGGCCATCATCGGTCTCCTGCCCGACAACGGCCGGGCCGATCGTGGCACGATCCGCCTCAACGGCACCGATATCGCCGGCTGGCCCGACAAACGCCTCGACGCCATCCGCGGCAAAACCATCAGCCTCGTGCCGCAGGACCCCGGCTCCTCGCTCAATCCGGTCAAGACCATTGGCGACCAGCTCGGGGAAATCCTGCGTATCCATGGCTGGCGCGACCGCAACGCCATCGCCGCCCGGTCGATCGAGTTGCTGGCCAAGGTCGGTCTCTCCGATCCAGAACTGCGGATGCGGCAGTATCCGCACGAGCTGTCCGGCGGGATGAAGCAGCGCGTATTGATCGCCATTGCCATCGCGCTCGAACCGAGCCTGATCATCGCCGACGAGCCGACGAGCGCCCTCGACGTCACGGTGCAGCGCCGGATCCTCGACCTCATCGACGATCTCCGCCGCGAGATCGGCACCGCGGTGCTGCTGGTGACACACGACCTCGGGGTCGCCGCCGACCGCGCCGACCGCCTGATCGTGCTGCAAGATGGGCGCATCAAGGAGGCCGGCCCGACGGCCGGGATACTGACGGCCCCGCAGGACGCCTATACCCGGCGACTGCTGGCGGACGCACCGTCGCTCTCGGCGCCGGCTGTGCAGCGGCGAGCGCCCGATGCCGCGGCCGATATTGCCGTGACCGTCGAAAATTTGGTGCAGGATTTCGATTTGCCCGGCACCCGCAAGTCCTTCCGCGCAGTCGACGGAGTCTCGTTCAGCGTGCCGCGGGGAACGACCCATGCGCTGGTCGGTGAATCCGGCTCGGGCAAGACCACGACGGTTCGGACAGTGGTGGGCTTCCAGCGGCCAACATCGGGCCGCATCACGATTGCCGGCACGGAACTTGGCGGCCTTCGCGGCGAAGCGCTGCGCCAGCTCCGCCGAAAAATCCAGTTGGTCTACCAGAACCCCTTCGGCTCGCTCGATCCGCGGCAAAGCGTGCTCGGCATCGTCGAAGAACCCTTGCGCAACTACCAGCCGGTGGCCGCTGACGTCCGGACGAAGAAGGCGAGCGGCCTGCTCGAGCGCGTCGGCCTCGGGCCAGAGCTGTGGAAGCGCCGTCCGCGGGCGCTTTCGGGCGGCCAGCGGCAGCGGGTCGCCATTGCCCGGGCGCTGGTGCTCGATCCGGAGATTCTGGTGCTCGACGAGGCGGTCTCCGCCCTCGACGTCACCGTGCAGGCACAAATCCTTGCGCTGCTTGCCGAACTGCAGCGGGAACTCGGGCTAACCTACCTCTTCGTGTCGCACGACCTCGCCGTCGTTCGGCAGATCTCCGACACCGTGTCGGTGCTGAAAGCAGGCCGGCAGGTCGAGGCCGGCACGGTGGAGACCGTATTTCACCACCCGTTCGACGCCTATACGCGCGAATTGATCGACGCCATTCCGGGGAGGCGGCTGTCCGGCCGCGCACCCGTGCAGAAGGAGCCATCAGCTTGATTATCGCCTCGCCCAAACGCCTGGGCTTCTTCACCCGTCTCCTCGACGACGCTTCAGCCGGCGAGCGCTACCGTCTCGCCGCAGAGCAGATCGTCCATGCCGAGCGGAACGGCTTCGATACCGCCTGGGTGGCGCAGCACCATTTTCACGAGGCCGAGGGCGGCCTGCCCGCGCCGCTGGTGTTCCTGGCGCACGTGGCAGCGCAAACATCGCGCATCCGGCTGGGGACCGGCATTATCACGCTGCCGCTCGAGGAGCCGGTGCGGGTCGCTGAGGACGCTGCGGTGTTCGATCTTCTCTCGGGCGGCCGCTTCGAGGCCGGAGTCGGATCGGGCGGTACCGCCGGTTCTTTCGAAGCCTTCGGTCACGACCCCAAGGACCGCGGCCTCCTCTACGACCGCAACGTCGAAATCGTCCGCAAGGCCTGGGCCGGCGAGGAACTGCCCGGCGGCAACCGACTGTACCCGGCAGCCCCACAATTGCTCGACCGCATCTGGCAGGCGACATTCTCAATCGGCGGCGGCATCCGCGCCGGCAAGGCGGGCGACGGATTGATGCTGTCCCGGACGCAGCCGCGCGACAAGGACAAGCCCCAAGGCAGCATCTCCGAGCTGCAGATCCCGATAGTCGAAGCTTATCTCGCGCACCTGCCGCCCGGGCGAAAGCCGCGGATCATGGGGTCGCGCACGCTATTTGTCGCAGATGATCGCGAGGAGGCACTGAAATTCGCCGAAAAGGGCCTTAAGCGCATGTTGGAGCACCATGCCGCTGCAGGTATTCCCTCCGTCGGCGGTTCGCTCGCCGATTGGATCGCCGCCTTTGACGTGCATGTCGGCACGCCGGCGGATGTCATCGCGTCACTGAGGGCCGACCGGACACTCGACTATGTGACCGATCTCGTCTTTCAGGCGCACTCCGTCGACCCGCCCCCCCCCTATATCCTGCGCTCCATCGAGCTGATTGCCAGTGAGGTCGCGCCGGCGCTCGGCTGGCAGCGGCAGGACCAGATCCGCCTTGCCGTCGCCGGCTGACCGAGTTTTCAAGGAAGCAAAGATCATGAGCAATGCATCGCCCGATATCATCGACGAATTGGTCGCCATCGCGCCCGGCTCCCGGCTCGATGCCGTGCGCCGCAAGCGCAACGACGCCCGCGACAATGCCCAGAAGAGTTACCTGGCGCTGTTCGAGCCGGCCTTCCCCGGCAATGTGACGGCCGAGGAGCGCTTCGCGGTGGCGGCGTTCGTGGCCGGGCTACACGACCAGCCCGAGACGGCTGCGCACTACCGGACCGAATTCGCGGCGCGGACCACCCGCCCCGGCCTGCTGGAAGCCGTCGATGCGGAAATCCGGAACGGGGCGACGAGCGGCCCATATGGCCACTACCCTGCCGGTCCGCTGAGCCGCGAGGACAAGGCCGGCCCGATATTTCGCACCGCCAGCGAGCACAGCGAGATTCTCAGTCCGCGCCTCGCCGCTGCCCTCGAGCACGTGCATTTCCTGGTGTTTCGCCCCCGCGACGCCAGCCCGAAGGCCCTGCAGGCGTTGCTCGATGCCGGGTGGTCGACGACTGATATCGTCACGCTGTCCCAGCTCGTCGCCTTTCTTTCGTTCCAGATCCGCGTGGTCGCGGGGCTGCGCGCTCTCTCGGCCGAAATTTCGGCGGAAGCCTCGCCGCGCCTTGCCGCCGCCGCCAACTGAGTGAGAATGCCATGACCGATAATGTCATCACCTATTCCCATGCCGACCGGCCGGTCTTCTTTACCCGCGACGAGATTGGCTGGGCGCCATGGCTCGAACCTGCGGCCGAAAGCGAGCTCACCGCCCATCAGAGGGAAGGACTGATCGACGAGGGGCGCGTTAAATCGCCCTATTTCCGACTACTCGCCCGCGATCCGGATATCCTCGGCGCCCGCACCCGCACCGACAAAGATATCTTCTACAATCCCGACGCGGGTTTGCCGCGCGCCGAGCGCGAACTCGTCGCGGCCGCGACCTCCCGCGTCAACGGCTGCATCTTCTGCGCCTCGGTGCACGCCCGGTTCGCCGCAACCTACTCGAAGCGCGCCGACGACGTGCAGAAGCTGCTGGACGAAGGGGTGGACGCTGATCTCGGTGCGCGCTGGAATGCCGTAATTGGCGCAGCAGCGTCGCTTACAAAAACGCCGTCCAGCTTTGGTGAGGCGGAGATTGCCGAACTCAGGGCAGCCGGGCTCGACGACCTCGCCATTTCGGACGCCATCCACGCCTCGGCCTTCTTCAACTGGGCCAACCGGCTGATGCTGTCGCTCGGCGAGCCCACGGCTCCGACTGGCTGAGCGCATCCTCGACAGCCCGCAGGCGGGCCGAAGGCTTGACGACGACGGCATTAGGTCCTCCCCATCAGCAAATAGCAAATAGAAGACAGCCGGGTTCCGCCAGACGATGAGTGTTATGTTTCAGCCTTTCCGCCTCGGCGACATCGACATGCCGCATCGCATCGTCATGGCGCCGATGACCCGACGCCGTGCCTTGCCGGGCAAGATCCCGGGGCCGCTCAGCGCCGAATATTATGCCCAGCGGGCAGCGGCGGCGCTCATCATCTCGGAATCGACGGAAGTCGATCCGGTCAGCGACGGAGTGCCACCGACCCGGCCGGGCATCTTCAATGACGAGCAGGAAGCCGGTTGGCGGCTTGTGACCGAGGCCGTTCACGCTGAGGGCGGCCGCATCTTCATGCAGCTTTCGCACATGGGACGCACCGCGCATCCCAGTCAGCGGATCAGCGAGGCGCTGCCGCTCGGCCCCTCCCCGATCGCCGCTAAGGGCACGGTCTTCACGGCCCGTGGCCCGTTGCCTTATGTCGAGCCGCTGGAGATGACGCCCGCCGATATCGCCGTGGCGGTTGAAGCCTACGGCGAGGGTGCCCGCCGGGCCA
The DNA here is from genome assembly GCA_035493835.1 of Devosiaceae bacterium. Taxonomy (GTDB): domain Bacteria; phylum Pseudomonadota; class Alphaproteobacteria; order Rhizobiales; family Devosiaceae; genus DASZTU01. The sequence goes on along the minus strand of DATJHO010000065.1, from coordinate 10,895 downwards.
AGGCGGCCGGCTTCGACGGCGTCGAACTGCACGGCGCCAATGGCTACCTGATCGACCAGTTTTTGCGCGATGGCAGCAACCAGCGAGCGGACGGCTATGGCGGCTCTGCCGACAACCGCTTCCGCTTTCTCGCCGAGGCGATCGAGGCAACCCTTGCCCATTGGCCGGCGAACCGCATTGGCATGCGCTTTTCTCCCACCAACCCGTTCCAGGACATGTCGGACAGCGATCCGGTCCGGCATTTCACTCGCTTCGCCGAGCGGCTGAACGACTATCGCCTCGCCTATCTGCACGTCGTCGAAAATCCGATGCAGAATGAAGGCCGGCCGGAGGTGGCGCGCCATCTGCGTGCTGCCTTCGACGGCGCCTTCATTGCCGCAGAAGGCTTTTCTCGGGACGATGCCGAGCGCTGGCTCATCGACGGGCGCGCCGACCTCGTTGCGTTCGGCCAACCCTTCATCGCCAACCCGGATCTGGTGCAGCGCTGGCGTCTCGACGCGCCACTTAACCCGCCCGACAAATCCACCTACTACACGCCGGGACCCAAGGGCTACACGGACTATCCGAGCCTCATCGAGGCGCAGCTTGCCGACATGCCCTGAGGGGCAAAACAACACGTGAATTGACAGTTGAGGCGGGGTCAGCCGATGGGCTGACCCCGCCTCAGACCGTCGCGAGTCTTACGATGGAAACGGCAGGTCGAAACGCTCGCGAAGCGTCGAGCCGTCGTAGTCACGCGGAAACACGCCGCGATCCTGGAGGATCGGCACGACGAGCTCGGCAAAACTGTCAAGTTCATCCGGCAGCGCGGCCGCCTGGATGTTGAAGCCATCCGCAGCGCCGCTCTCCCACCAGTCGATGATGGTATCGGCGATCTTGTCCGGGGTGCCGACGACAAGACGGTGGCCGCCTTCCAGCCGGTTCACCAGTTGGCGGGTCGAGACCTTTTCCAGCCGGATCACTTCGAAGATCGATTGCGTGAAGCCTACCGGCCGCTGCTGGCCGGGCGTGGCTGCGAAATGGCTTTCATCAAGCGGCGCGTCGGGATCGAAATTCGGCCCATCGAGGCCGTGCTCCTGCGCGAATTTCGCGATCAGCCCCTCTTCGGTACCGGCGCCAGTGACCGCGTAGAGCCGCTCGCGGGCCTCTGCCTCGGTGCGGGCCGCGATCGGCACAAGTGCCGGAAACATTTTTATGGCGTTGGCGGGCCGGCCGAGTTCGGCGGCGCGTTGGCGGAGCTTGCCCCCGAACTCGAACGCGGCTTGTTTCGAGAGCAGCGAACAATAGATCAGCTCGCCGTGCCGGGCGGCAAATTCGATGCCGTCGCCCGAGGCGCCAGCCTGAGCGATGACCGGCCGACCCTGCGGCCCACGCGGCACGTTGAGCGGCCCGGCCACGTTGAAGAATTCGCCCTGATGGTTGACTGCGTGGGCGCTGGAATTGTCCCAGAGCCTGCCCTCCGGCACCGCGCCCTCGCGCTTCAAGTCCCAACTGCCCCAGAGCTCATCGAGCAATTGCATGAACTCGTCGGCCTTGCGGTAACGCGCCTCGCGCGGCGGCAGCGGATCGTTCCCGTAATTGGCCGCGACCGCCGGATTGAAGGAGGAGACGGCGTTGAAGATAATCCGGCCGCCGGAGATATGATCGAGCGTCTGCAGCCGGCGGGCGAGATTGTAGGGCGAGTTGTAGGAGGTCGTGCCAGTGAACCACAGGCCGACATCGGGCACCTGCGCGGCGAGCGCCGTTAGCAGCGTCAGTGGTTCGAAGCTGTGCAGCGGCCGCACTTCCGTATCCAGCATCAGCGCTGGATGGTCAGAGAAGAACACCGCGTCGAACCTTGCCGCATGCGCCTTGCGGGTCAGGCCCAGATAATAGTCGTAGTCGACGAAATCGAGCCGGTTGCCCTTTCGCGCCTTCCACGAAGTGCCGAGGTAGCCGGTCGAGTTGATGCCAATCGAAAGGAAAAGGCGGCGGGATCGCTTTGTCATGGCTAGTCCTTTGCCGGTTCGGCCACTGCCTGACCGACGCCGGCTCGGGCCGGTGGGCGGGCGCCGTTGACGGCGAAATCGCCGATGATGCGGTCGCGGTAGATGCGCGGGTTATGCGAGGCTATGGTGCGGGCATTGCGCCAGTGCCGGTCGAGCCCGAGCCCCTTGCGCGCCGCCGAGGCGCCAAGCGCATCGAACAGCACGGTTGAAGCATCGAGGATCAGGTTGGTGACCGGCGTGACGCTCTGGTTGACCTCGATATCGGCGAGGACTGCTGCGCGGTCCTCCGCCTCCGTATCCCCGGCGAAATGCGCCTCATAGGCCCGCTGCAGCGCTTCGGCTGCCTTCAACGCCGTGGCGCCCGCCGCATAGGCAGCGCCGCGCACCTTGCCGACGACCTGAAGGATTTGCGGGTCCTGCGACACGCGGGAGGCGTTGCCGTGCCCGTAGACACGCGTACGCTCGACGACGAGGCGCGCCACATCGTTGGCAGCGGCCCGACCAACACCGGCAAGGGTTGCGATATGCACGAGCTGAAAGAAGCCGCCTACATATTTGCAACGCCCACCCGGCGGATTGACCAGGTCGCTCTCGACGCGAACATCGGTAAAGATCGCCGTGCCGCTCGCGCTCAGCGCCTGCCCAAAACCATCCCAGTCATCGAGAATTTCGACGCCTTCAGCGCTGGTGGGCACTACCGCTCCCACACCCTCGCCATTCTCGTCGGTGGCGCCGAGATTGATGAAATCGGCAAACAGCGCGCCCGTCGTATAGAATTTCTTGCCGTTGAGGCGCCAATGATCGCCGTCACGCTCGAGGCGGGTCGAAAAGACCCCCACCTTGTTGTCGCCGACCTCGGAGAAGCCGCTGCCGATCATCTTCCCGGCAAGCGACCGCTCCAGCCATTTTTCGCGCCAAGCAGCGTTGCCGCAGACCAGCAGATCCTCGAGGAAACCGCCATGCGAGCGCAAGGCATTGACGACGTTCGGATCGGCCTCGCCCAACTCAATCAACAGCGCGAAATATTCCGGCAGGGTCGCTCCCTTGCCGCCCAACTCGGACGGCACGCGCAGGGCAAGGAAACCGGCTTCCTTCAGCCAGCCGATCTCCTCGCGCGGCAGGGTCCGCGTCAGCTCGCGCTCCACCGCCTTTTCGCGGATGCGGGCGAAAATTGGCCGGAACGGCGCCGCCAGCTCATCATAACGGGCGCTGGGGCCTGCGCCCCAGCCGAGATCAATTTGGGTCATGAAGTCTACCGTTGCTAAAATTGGACGCCGGCCTGCCCGACAGCGTGACCGTCAGGCGACCGCGCTCAATTGACCGACGGCGAAATCGACCAGGAGGATCGCGATCTCGTAGCCGCGCCGCTGCAGCCAATGCGCCACCGTGCGGGCGCGTACGCCACGCCGGTCGTCGATGAGCACGACGCGCGAGCCGCGCACCGCGATGGTGCGATAGGCGACGCCGAGCAACTGGCCGCCCTCGGAGGACAGCGATCCTTCGAGATGGTTTTCAGCGAACTCCTCCGGCGTGCGAACGTCGAGCAGGTAGGTCGTTCGGTCCAGATCGGCAGCCCAGCGCCGGGCAGTCGCGATATCGATCTCGGGGAAGCTGTCGGCCTTGGCGAGCGTCGCGACGTGTTCGGTCGCAAACTTCTGCGCGTCTTCGCTTGCCTCCCCGTAGGTGCGGGTCTTGCCGGTTTCGAGCGTCAGGCCAGCATTGGCCCAGGCCTTGGTGCCGTCATGGAGGTAGGTGACCGAATTCGGCACGCCGGCATCGATCAACGTCTGCGCGCCAAGAATAGCGCGCGGCAGGCCAGCGCAGGAGACCACGACCCTGGTCTTTTCTGACGGCACCACGTCCTTGAAGCGCAGCACAAGCTCCGCTCCGGGAACACTGACAGCGCCCGGCACGTGGTCCTTGGTGAATTCGGGAACCGTGCGGGTATCGATGACGATAACGTCTTCACCCTTGTCCTGCAGCGCCTTGAGTTCCTCGGCGGAAATCACCGGCGTGCCCCTCTCGTCGCGAACCTTGAGCACAAAATCGACGCCGGGCGTATCGAAGGTCGGCAGGCCCTCGAGTCCGCCCTTGGTCCAGGCCGGAATGCCCCCTTCGACGGCAAAGACATTTGCCCGACCACCGGCGCGCAGTTGGTCGACAAGGCGTTGTGCAGTCCCGTCACCGCCGTCGATCAGGACGGTGCGCACCACGGCGCGGGGCACGAACTTGTCGATCTCGCCCACTAGCCGCTCGACCGGCAGATTGGTCGCGAAGAGCGGCGACGCATAGCCCACCACCACGGGATCGCGGATATCGATGACGGCCAGCTCCTTGCCATCGGCGAGCCAGTCGCGCAGGGTTCCGGTAGAAATGATGGTCTGGCTCATGGCACACTCCTCACATCCAATTTCCCTTAGTCTATCGATTTGATGAACATTGGCGATGCGAGGCTTTGCTGAGTTGAAGCGCGGATGGGAAAATAACTGCCGCGGGATGCGCATCGCGAGGGACGCCTTTCCCTTTCGCTGTCGGTGGCAAGAGTGAGCAAGGGGTGACAACGTGATTTCGACCAATCCGGTCTACACAGGACTCGAAACGACGATTTTCGAGACCATGTCGCGTTTGGCGCGCCAGTACGACGCCATCAACCTCGGCCAGGGCTTTCCCGATATGGATGGGCCGGAGGAGATCCGGCGCCTGGCTGCCGAGGCGCTGCTGACGCGATCGAACCAGTATCCGCCAATGCTCGGGCTGCCAGAACTGCGCCAGGCCGTGGCCGAGACGGCCAGCCGCTTTTACGGCCTGGAGGTCGACTGGCAGAGCGAAGTGCTGGTGACTTCCGGCGCCACGGAGGCGCTATCGGACTGCATGGCGGCGCTGCTGCAGCCCGGCGATGAAGTGGTCGTCTTCGAGCCGCTTTACGATTGCTACCTGCCGCTGATCCGCCGGGCCGGCGGCATCCCGCGCTTCGTGCGGCTGGAACCGCCGCACTGGCAGTTGGATGAGGCTGCCCTGGGAGCGGCCTTCTCGCCGCGCACCAAGGCGGTGCTGCTCAACAACCCGCTCAATCCGGCAACGAAGGTGTTTTCGGAAGCGGAGCTGAGCCAATTGGCAAGGCTGATCATCGAGCACGACGCCATCGCCATCTGCGACGAGGTTTATGAGCACATCGTCTTCGACGGCCGCCGGCATCTGCCGCTTATCATGCTGCCCGGCATGCGTGAACGCACGGTTCGCATCGGCTCGGCCGGCAAGACGCTGTCGCTGACCGGCTGGAAGGTCGGTTACGTGACGGCCACCCCTGCCCTGCTCGATCCGATCGCCAAGGCGCATCAGTTCACCACCTTCACCACGCCACCGAACCTGCAATACGCCGTGGCGCACGGCCTTTCGGCCGGCGACAGCTATTATCGCGGACTGGCGGATGAGCTGCAGCGCAAGCGCGATCGCTTCTCGGCAGGGCTGGCGGGGCTCGGGTTTCGGGTGTCGCCCGTGGCCGGCACCTATTTCATCGTCGCCGACTTTTCGGGGCGGGATACGGATGAAGCGGACGTGGACTATTGCCGCCGGATGACAGTGGAGGCGCGGGTCACGGCGGTGCCGCTCTCCGCCTTTTACGAAGCGGAGGGTCCGCGCCGCTTCGTTCGCTTCTGCTTTTCCAAGCGCGACGAGGTGCTCGGCGAAGCATTGTCGCGTCTCGCGGCTTGGCGCTAAGGCGCGGAACCGCCCGTCTCGGAGACGGTTCCGCGCGCCCTCCCGTCAACCGCCGCCCTGCACCAGGGATCGCTCAGGCGGCGGAGTCGAACCAGATGGTCTTGAAGCTGTTATTGATGCCTTCGGCCCCGGGGGCGAAATCGCGGACCTTTTTGGCGGCAACGATCTGGGCGCCCGCGGCCACCAGGTCGACCGAAACGGCGTCGCTATGGATGATGTGCTGGAACTTGTACCAGAGATCGCGGCGCTTTCCCTCGTCTGGCTCGACGGCTGCCGCCTCCAGCAGCGCATCGACATCCGGGTTGGCGTAGTGCGACGCGTTCGAGAACGGCAGGCCGATCTTGAAGTTCTTGCTCCAATAGGCCCTCTGCACACCCAGCGTCGGATCGAATGTATTGGACAGTGACTCGACGACCAGGTCCCAGTTGCGGTCGGTGTAGACGGCCTTAAGGAACGTCGGCAGATCGAAGGAGAGGATTTCGGCATCGATGCCGACCTTCTGGAGGGCACCCTTGATGTACTGGGCATAGGCGGGCGGATTGAAGGGATTGTTGGTCAGCCGGAGCTTGAATCGCTTGCCGTCACTGCCTCGTGGCTTGCCCGCCTGATCGAGCAGTTGTTCAGCCAGTTTCTGATCATAGGCGTGCTGCTTGATCGAAGGATCGTAGAACTTCGGCAAAGCCACGCTGATCGGGCTCGGCGAGACCCGCCCGTAGCCAAAGAGCGCGACCTTCACCAACCCTTCGAGGTCGATGGCATGGGCAACCGCCAGGCGGACATTCTTGTCCTGCAGCAGCGGATTGTCCCAGTTGAAGAACAGCTGCTGCTGCGGCCCGGAATAGGGGTAGGTGGCGGTATCGACCTGGAGTCTTGGATCGGCCTGCAGTCGCGCTACCTCCGACAGGGGGACGGGGTTGGCACCAATGTCGATCTCGCCAGTCTCAAGCGCAGCTTCGCGCGCCGACGGATCAAGGATGATGCGGAGCACCACGCGGTCGAGGTAGGGCTTTCCTTCGTCCCAGTAGTCGGGATTGCGATCGAAGATCAAATGGCTGCCCGGCACCCATTCCTTGAGGATGAAGGGGCCGGTGCCCACCACCTGCTCCAGCGTCTCGCCGTCGGCAGGTTTGATCTCCTCGAAGACGTGCCTGGGGACGATCGGCGATTCCGAACTCGATACCGCGGTGATGAGGAACGGCGCGGGTCGGTCGAGCACGATCACCGCCGTATGGGGATCCGGCGTTTCGACTTCGGTGACGTGGGCGTAGGTGATGCGCCCGCGCGGGTGTGCCTCCTTGAGCCGCAGAATAGAGAATTTCACATCCTCGGCGGTGAAATCCTGGCCGTCATGCCATTTTACCTTTTCGCGCAGGTGGAACGTGTAGCGCAGCCCATCCGGACTCACTTCCCATGAAGTCGCCAGCAATGGCTGCGGATTCAGGTCGCGATCGTAGGTCAGCAGCCCTTCATGCGTCTTCGGACCGATCGCCTGCCCGGTGCCCGAGGACGTGTTGATGGCGATCAGCGACGAGCCGGGATCCGGATAGTAGAGCCAGTTCAGCGTGCCACCCCGAACAGGCGTGGCGCTCGCCGCCCGCGCCTCATCCGATATGGGCAGCAGAACGCTCGCGCCGGCAATGAGGGCCAGCTGATTGAATCGTCGTCTGTTGATGACCATCGTGTGCCTCCAGGCAAATGGGATGGAATTGCGCGCGCGCTTTCATTCGGCGCCGCTCCCGCAAACGATGGGGCAGATCTTTCCGACCGAAAAGGACGATTTTCTATTCTTGGCTGAAAGCGCCGCTTTCCGACAATGCTGGCGCGAAAGACACAGGCTCGCCAAACCGCTCGCCGCTGGCCGACCCTCAATTATTGTCTATGAAATCTATAGACAAAAACGAAAGACAGCGAGTTTTAGGTTTTCGTTCTAACCTGTGGGCCGATGCAGGGCAAACAATGTCGCGCGGAACGGCGCATGCTGCAAGCGCCGCTCTCGGCGGACCGAAGCGAATGTGCTGCAATATGGGCATGAACATCGTGACCCGGACACGACCGCGCCTGCCGCAGCCGACTTTGGCGCGATTGCCGCCCCTTGGCGCCCTGCGTGCCTTCGTTTCCGTCGCGCGCCATCTCAGCTTTTCCCGGGCAGCCGGCGAATTGCACGTCACCTCCGCCGCCATCGGCCAACAGATTCGCTTGCTCGAGGACCATCTCGGACAACCGCTGTTCTACCGCAACCGCGGCGAGCTCGAACTCACGCCGACCGGGCGGGCCCTGATGCCCGGGTTGACCGATGCCTTCGAAGCAGTGGTGCAGGCGATCGCACAGCTGTCTTCGGCCGATGACCTGGCGCCCCTCAGGATTTCGGTTGCACCGTCCTTTGGCGCCAAATGGCTAATGCCGCGGCTCGGCGCCCTTCGCGAGCTGCTGCCCGGTCACGAAATCTTGGTCGAGGCCTCGACCGAGCTCGCCGATCTGGAAGCCGATGATTTCGATTGCGCCATCCGCTACGGTCTTGGCGCCTACCCGGGCCTAGTGAGTGACAGGCTGTTCGCAGAGGCGGTCGTGCCGATCTGCAGTCCTGCCTTCGCCGAAAAGCACAGGCTCGATCTGGGCACCGAAGCGCTTGGAACAGTCCCGCTGCTGCATGAGAACGGCCCGGAACGCGATCCGGGCTGCCCGGATTGGCGGGCCTGGCTGCGGGCCGCGGGCCTGTCTCCCAGCGTGGCCGAGGGCGGATTGCGCCTCAGCCAGTCATCGCTGGTAATCGACGCGGCAGCCGCCGGCCAGGGGCTGGCACTGGGCAAACTACGGCTCGCGCAGGCCGATCTTGATGCCGGGCGGCTGGTCAGCCCCTTCGGCACGCCACAAGCGGTCGAGTTCTCCTACTTTCTTGTCACCACGCCGCTGAAGGCCAGGCAGCCCAAAGTCGAAAGACTGCGGCAATGGCTGCTGGGGCGGGCCGCGTCGCTGCAGTCCAACGACAACTCAGGCGCCATTTCCTACGGCGCCGAAGCTGAACACCGGCATTCCACAGGATCACCATGAACACCACTGAGCCTGCTCAGCCCCTCGATCCCCAACTCTTCAAGCTGGCCATGCGGCATCTGGCCGGCGCCGTGAGCGTGATCACCGTAGGCCACGGCGAGGATCGGACCGGCTTCACCGCAACCTCGGTCTCCTCGCTTTCGGCGGAACCGCCGAGCATTCTGGTCTGCCTCAACCGGACGTCTTCATCGTGGCCGGCGCTGCAGCAACATCGCAGCTTCTGCGTCAATATCCTGGCGCAGGACCAGCGTCACGTCGCCGACCGGTTCACCGGCGTGGACGGTGCCAAGGGCGTCGCCCGCTATGAGGGCGCCAGTTGGCAGCCACTGGTGACCGGCGCGCTGTCGCTCGCCGAGGCCTTGACCGTTATCGATTGCGAACTCGAGGAAGTCATCATTCGCCACTCGCACGCGATTTTGATCGGCAAGGTACGCGCGGTGGTGTCGCGGCCGGATGCCTCGCCCCTGCTCTACTGGCACGGCGCGTACAGACACCTGGGCGCACACGACCAGGCCGGCGTCGAGCCGCCGGCCGAAGAACCCAAGGCGCTGAAGTTGGTCCACTCCGCCTAGAGCCGTTCACCGTTTCATTGAAACGCTGAACGATCTCTAGATCTTTGTGGTGTCGCGCTTCTGAACCGGAAAAGTCGCGGTGACTTTTCCTGGAAACGCTTTAGGCGGAAGCGGGAAAGAAGCGGTTCGCCGGGCGCGGCAGCCCCAGATTTTCCCGAAGCGTCGAGCCTTCGTACTCGGTACGGAAGATGCCGCGGCGCTGCAGTTCCGGCACAACCTTGTCGACGAACGCGTCAAGTCCCCCAGGCAGCCAGGGAAACATCACGTTGAAGCCATCGGAACCGCGCTCGTCGAGCCAGGCTTCCATTCCGTCCGCAATGGTTTCCGCCGTGCCGACAAAGGCCAGGCCCGAATAGCCACCCAGCCGCTGCGCCAGCTGCCGGACGTTGAGATTTTCTGCCCGCGCCAGCTCTATAGTTCGTTCGCGGCCGCTCTTGCTGGCGTTGGTTTCCGGGATTTCGGGCAGCGGCCCTTCAGGATCGAACTTGCTAGCATCCACGCCGAGCGAGATCGACAGCGACGCGATGGCGCTGTCGTAGTGCACAAGACTGTCGAGCCGGGCGCGGATCTCCTTCGCCTCATCGATCGTATCGCCAACCACCACGAATGCGCCGGGCAGGATCTTCAGATGGTCGGGATCGCGACCAAGCTTTTCCATCCGCCCCTTCACATCGGCGTAAAAGGCCTTGCCTGCCGCCAAATTGGGCGGCGCGCCGAACACGACTTCCGCCGTCTCGGCCGCCAGTTGCTTGCCCGCCTCGGACGAACCGGCCTGTACGATCACCGGCCAGCCCTGCACCGGCCGGGCAATATTGAGTGGGCCGCGGACCGAGAGATATTCGCCCTTGTGGCCAAGCACATGCATGCGCTCGGGGTCGAAATAAAGGCCGCTGTCGCGGTCGCGAATGAAGGCATCATCGGCAAAACTGTCCCAGAGGCCGGTGACAACGTCGTAGAACTCGCGCGCCCGGGCATACCGGTCGTCATGCTCCATGTGCTCGTCGAGGCCGAAATTCAGTGCCGCATCGGGATTGGAGGTGGTGACGATGTTCCAGCCGGCGCGTCCGCCGGACAGATGGTCAAGCGAGGCAAAACGCCGGGCGATGTGATAGGGCGCATCGAACGTCGTCGAGGCTGTCGCCACGAGACCGAGGCGCTCGGTGGCCCCCGCCAGTGCGGAAAGCAGCGTAAACGGCTCGAACGATGTTACCGTGTGGCTGCGCTTCAGTGCTTCGACCGGCATATTCAGCACGGCGAGATGGTCGGCCATGAAGAACGCGTCGAACTTGGCCCGCTCCAGCGTCTGCGCAAAGCGCTTCAGATGCTGGAAGTTGAAATTGGCGTCGGGGTACGCCCCAGGATAGCGCCAGGCGCCGGTGTGGATGCTGACCGGGCGCATGAAGGCACCCAGCTTGAGTTGACGACGCGTGGCCATCGCAATGTTTCCATGATTGAGGTTGAATCGTCTATCGAGGCGGTCGAACTGCCAAGGCTATTGTTGCTGCCTGGCAACCGCTCAAGCGGGCCGGTTTCTAACCCACTCTTAGCCATGATCGCCAACCGTCTGGGA
>DATJHO010000064.1:0-75634 GCA_035493835.1 Devosiaceae bacterium | reverse complement strand
GTTGCTGGAGCAGCGCGTTACGCCGCATTTGAGGTGAGGGCCGGGCCATTGGCCGGCTATGAGCGTCCCGGCGGGTCGGGGCGCCAGCTCAGTTGCTGGAAGACGCCCTTGGCGACGGTCTGCATCTGGGTTTGCGGCAGGTCGCCGACGACCGTGCAGGTGATCTGGTCATTGGCCCAGTAATAGGCTTCGAGACCCTGCTCGTCATAGGTCTCGGAGGCTTTGCCGAAATCCTTGCTGGAGGCGGTGATATAGACCGTCAGCCGGTCCGATGTCTGGTTCTGGTACATCAGTTGCGCGCCCGGCCCCTTGCCGGTATCCGCCAACGGCGGCAACAGGCGTCCGCCGACCAGCGTAAATCCCTGCGCGGAGAGATCCGGCGCTTCGATTGCCCGGCCGAGCCGGTTGGAGAGCCAGGTGACCAGATGCCCCTTGTCGGCTGCGCCGACCTCGACGGCATGCCGGCTCTCCCTGACGTAGAGTGCGTGGGCGGCGATGGCGCCATCGATCAGGCGGTCGCTGATCTCCTCCTGGGAAGTGGTGGCGGTGCGGAGATACCAGCCGGTGCCCGCGCCTATGCTGATGAGCAGCACAGCGGCTGCGGCCATCCTGGCCCAGGCGGGGCGGCGGGCGGCCTGCCGCGCGGCGATTTCTCGCGGGCTGAGGCGCGCCGGCACCGGCTCGACGGCGATGGGGCCGAAAAGGGTCGAGAGCGCCGCATTCTGCCGCTGCCAGAGCGCGACTTCGGCCGCCTTGTCGGGATTTGCCGCGAGGAACGCTTCCACGGCGCCCCGATGCGCATTGTCGAGTTGGCCGTCCGCAAAGGCGTGCAGCATCTCCTCGGTCACGTTGGAGTCCCGGCGCTCGTCGTGCGGGGCGCTCATTTCACCGTCCTCAGTCTGGGCTCGTCCCCGGCCCCGGTGAGGGCGCGGAGCGCGGCACGGGCCCGGCCCAGCCGCGACATCAGCGTGCCGGCGGGAATGCCGAGAATTCCGGCCGCGTCGGCATAGCTCGTGCCCTCGACCGCGACCAGCAGCAAAGCCTCGCGCTGGTCATTCGGCAGTTGGTCGAGCGCGCGGGAAATTTCCGCCAGTGCGATGCGGCCCGGTTGGCTGGGCGGGGTCGAGGGCTCGATCGGCATCGCGTCGAGCGCCATGTGGACGCCGCGCCGGCGGGCGCCGCGCAGGTCGTTGCGATAGAGGTTGAGCAGCATGCGAAACAGCCAGGCTTTGAGCGGCCCCGTCGGTCGCCAGAGGCCGCGCTTGCGGATGGCGCGCTCAAGGCAATCCTGGACGAGATCGTCGGCGCGGTCGGCATCGCGCGTCAGCGCCCGCGCGTAGCGGCGCAGGGCTGGCACTGCGGCCTCGATCTCGTCCAGGAAGTCTGTCACGGACCGCTACTGCTCGACGGCCGTGTGCCAGACATTGCCGACCATGTCGCCGGTGACATCGCCGGCCTTCTTGTCCTTGACCCAACCATAGAGCGGCATGCCCTTGTAGGCCCACATGTTGCCGCCATCCTTGCGCGCAACCAGGGTGAAATCGCCCGAGGCGGTCGCACCTGTTGGAGCCAAGGCCGGGGGCCAGGCCTGGGCGCACTTTTCATAGCAATTGGTCACACCGGCCGTGTCTTTGTCGTAGGTATAAAGGGTCATGCCCTTGGCGTCGGTCAAAACGTTCTTGCCGTCGATCGTCGTCGTCTTGATGGCGCCACCGACATAGTCCTCGGCCAAGGCGGGTGCGACAAAGAGAGTAAGCGCGGCCGCGCCGGCCAGCAGTTTGGAAATCCTCATCACGTCCTCTTCCAGTTTGACTGCGACGCGAATTCCCCGCGTCTCGCCCAATCAACACCCGGAGCGGGGAGGTATTCCATTGTCAGATGGGAATTTTTTTACTCGGGCAAAGGCCGCGTGTGTGGCCAGGGGCCCTCATCCGGCGCTCTCGCGCCACCTTCTCCCACGAGGGGAGAAGGGAGAAAGGAGCGGGGCTATGGCCGCATTCTCCCTCTCCCCTTGTGGGAGAGGGTGCCGGCAGGCGGGGGGGCGGCGCTACGCCGAGGCTTGGCGGGCTTGCGCGGGATAGGCTAGAGCATCACTGACAGCAGAGGAGTGGCCATGTTCGTCGTCGGCGGTGAAAGCCTGATCGATCTCGTGTCGGAGCCGGTGGGCGCCGATGGGGTGGTGCACATGACAGCGCACCAGGGCGGCTCGCCCTATAATTGTGCGATCGCGCTCAGCAAATTGAACAACGACACCGGCTTTCTCTGCCCGATTTCGGCCGACGGATTTGGTGCGTATCTGCAGGCGCCGCTGCAGCAGGCGGGCGTAGCCCAATTGCTGCCCGAGCGCGTCCGGTCGCCCTCGACCCTGGCGGTGGTGACGCTCAACGCCAAGAAGGAAGCGCGCTACGAGTTCTATCGCGGCGCCGACCGGGCTTTTACCGAGCAGGGCCTGATCGCGGCCCTGCCGCAGGACCTCAATGTGTTTCAGATCGGCGGGTTCTGCCCGATCCTGCCGTCGGACGCAGCCGTCTGGCTCGACGTGGCCAAGGAAGCGCTGGCGCGCGGGGCGGTGCTCTCGATGGACCCCAATGTGCGTCCGTCGCTGGTCGAGGATTTTGCCGCATACAAGCAGCGGCTCGGTGCGTTTCTGGACCTGGTGCACCTCGTAAAACTGTCGAAGGAAGATCTGGCGGCGCTCGATGCCGACAAATCCATCGAGCAGCACGCGGCGGAACTGCTGCAGCGGCCCAATTGCGAGCTCGTCGTCGTGACCTTGGGCGATGAGGGTTCCCGCGCCTTCACCGCTGCGGGCGAGGCGCAGGCGGGTATCTACTCCCCGCCGGTCTTTGGCGACACGGTGGGGGCGGGCGATTGCCTCATGGCCGGGATACTCACTGCCCTCGACGAGCGTGACCGGCTCGCGCCCGGCGAACTGGAACGGCTCGATGCCGACGAGCTCCGGGAAGTTCTCCACTTCGGGGCGATCGTGGCCGGGCTCAATTGCGGCCACAAGGGGTGCGTGCCCCCGACCCGCGCCGAAGTCGACGTGGTGCTGAACACTGCCGATTGAAGGGGGCGGACTTCGCCTCTTAAAATCGGGCGTGAAATAATCCCGCAGGTCCGAGCAAATATCTTTGACCGGCCGGTAATTGCGCTCGATTCACGCCTCTGCTCTATTTGCCGGCCAAGCGGGGGTGAATAATGCGCATTCTGAGATGGCTGCTGCTGGTCATTGTCGTTGTCGGCATCGGCGTCGCCGTCTATCTGTTCAAGCCGATCAACGATCCTGCCCGGAACCTGACCCTTACGGCCGATGCCAAACACGGTTCTTATGTGATGACGCTTGGCGGGTGCGTTGCCTGCCACACCGACACCAAGCACAACGGGGCACTGCTGGCCGGCGGGGAGCCGCTGGTAACCCCGTTCGGCAGCTTCGTTCCGCCCAACATCACTTCGGATCCGAACGCCGGCATCGGCAAGTGGACGCTGGCCGAGTTCTCGGATGCCTTGAGCAACGGGCACGGGCCCAACGGCCAACTCTACCCGGCGTTTCCCTACACCAGCTACACCAGGATGACGGACCAGGATCTCGTTGATCTCTATGCTGCGCTGAAACAAGTTCCGCCGGTGGCGACACCCGCGCCGCCGCACCAGATCAGCTTCCCCTTCAACATCCGACTAGCCAATCTCGCTTGGCAGAATCTTTTCTTTACGCCGGGCCGGTTCGAGCCCGACGCAAGCCATTCGGCGCTCTGGAACCGCGGCGCTTATATCGCCACCGGCCCGGGCCACTGCATCGAGTGCCACAGCCCCCGCAACATGTTTGGCGCAATCATCAAGGGGCAGGAGTTCACCGGCGCGCCAAAAGGCTCGGTGGGCGGCCGAGCGCCGGCGCTGACCGCCGACGCGCTGAAGCAGTTCTATGCGGAAGCCGACATCGAGGACACGCTCAAGACCGGCGTTGCCTCGAGCGGCGACGATCTGGGCGGCGCCATGGCCGAAGTGGTCAAGGACTCGACCTCGAAGTGGACGGACGCGGACCGGCACGCGGTGGCGGCCTATCTGCTGGGGCAGGAGCAGTAGGCTTAGGCGAAGGAGTCCGGGCCGATGTCGCGATAGCTGCTCAGGATGCGAATTATGGCAAGTTTCGTGTCGCTGGAGTTGTAGAACACAATATATCGGCGATACGGAAAACTGCGCAGTCCCGGCTCCAGTTCATCTCGTGCACGCCCAATCATGGGATTTTCCGCGAGGGTTTGAAAAATGAGGTTGAACTGCCGGATTAGTTCGTCTGCGGCGCGTCGGTTGTGATGGGCAACGTAGTTCCAGATTTCAAAAAGGTCGGCACGGGCTTCTGGTCCGTGCTCGATGCTACGCCGCATCGGCTTCGCCCGCGTCGAGGCGGCGTCTCGCTTCCCTCAGAAACTCCTCTGCATCCCAGGGCTCGAACGGCCCTTCCAGGCCCTTCTGGATTTCTGCGCGCAGTGCCTCGAGCTTGAGCGCCCGGACCTGCTCCTGCTCCTCGAGCAGGCGCAACCCGTCGCGCACCACCTCGCTGGCGGAGGCATAGCGGCCGCTGGCGACCAGTCGCTGGACGAGGGCTTCGAAATGTTCGCCGATCGTGTAGCTCGAGGGCATCGGAGGTCTCCTTGGCGACTATCAGTTTATGATAGTGCGCCAAGCCCCGGGCGACAAGACTGCCCGGCAGTCACGGAATACTGCCGACCCCGCGGCTGCGAAGAGGCCTGCCGCAAGCAGGGCGAAGAGGAAGCGGCGGGGTCGCATGATCGAGTCGTCCTGAGGGGCCTACTGAACGGCCGAAGGCGTGGCCGACAGTTCCGGCGTGACCTGGTGCTTTTTCAGCAGGCGCCTGGCGAGGGCATGGTAGACGCCCTCGGGGCAGACCGCCCGGGAGACGGCGGAGGCGCCAAGGGCCGCAACCATGATCGGAAAGATCAGCGCGTGGTCGGCCGTCATTTCCGACACGATCACCGCCGAGGTTAGCGGCGCCTGGACCACGCCGGCGAGGTAAGCGGCCATGCAAAGCACCGCGAGCACCCCTACCGGCACGTGCGGCAGCATCGGCGAGAGATCGTAGGCGAGGCCGGCGCCTACGGCGAGCGAGGGCGAAAAGATGCCGCCGGGAATACCGCTGATTGAAGAGAGCGCCGTCGCTGCCAGCTTGAGCGGTCCGAACAGCCAGGAGATGCCGCCGCCGGCCAGAATCGTGCGTGTCTGCGCGTAGCCGGTGCCGAAGACGGTGCTGCCGGTCGCAAGGCCGCACAGCGCGACCAGCAGGCCGCAGAGGGCAGCGAAAAGCACCGGGTGCTTGCCGATGATGCCACCGATGCGCTTGGGCAGGCCGCCGGCGAAGAGGATCAGCACGCGGCTGAACAGCCCGCCGAGCAGCCCGCCGACGACGATGGCGACGAGCACCGCGAGCCACCCCCAGCCGAAGGGCAGTGTCCCGGCGACGCCGCCGAAATAGGTGTAGTCGCCGAGGATGGCCTGCGAGGTGAGGCCTGCGACGATCACCGTGACCAGCACCAGAATGCTCGAGCGCTGCTCGAAGGAACGGCTCATTTCCTCGATGCCGAAGATGATGCCGGCGAGCGGGGCATTGAACGCCGCCGCGATGCCGGCGGCCGAACCGGCGAGCAGCAGGCCCGGTTGCCGGTGTGGCTCGATCCGGCCGAGCAGGAACATCGCGGCCGCGCCCACCTGCACGGTCGGGCCTTCGCGCCCGGCGGAGGCGCCCGTCGCCAGCCCGAGCATCAACAGCCCGATCTTGGCGATGCCGAGTTTTGCCGAAACGAGGCGGCTGCGCTTTTCGGTGCTGTCGAGCTCGCGCGCGGCGATGACCTGCGGAATGCCGCTGCCCTGCGCGCCATCGAAAAACCGTCGCGTCAGCCAGGCGGCAAGCGCGAATCCGGCCGGCGTGAGTAGCAGGGGCGCATAGGGCCAGCGGCCGTCCACGCTCGAAAACAGCTCCTGCGCCCTATCGGCAAGGAGCGCCATCGCCACGGCAAGCAGGCCGACCACGACCCCGCCAACGATGAACAGGCCGCGGCGGCGGAGCGTTGGCCAATGCCGTTGCAGGCGGCTTGAAAGCGAAGAGCGGGTGCTAGTCATGACGGCACCGGTTATGCAAAACGGGCGCGCCTGACAATACTTGCCTCACTGCGAGCACAATCCGTCGCAGCTACCGATCCCTGCCGAGACCCGGCCTCGCCTAGCGCCCCTTGCGGCTGAGATCGATCATGCGCCGGATCGCCCGGGCTGCCGGCTCGATCAGCGGTTCGTCGACCGTGACTTCCTCGGTCATGGTGTGCAGCGACCAGAGAATGTTTTCGAGGTTGATGCGCTTCATGTGCGGGCAAATGTTGCAGCCGCGCAGGAATTCGACGCCGGTGGTTTCGGATGCGACGTTGTCGGACATCGAGCATTCGGTGACCATCACCACGCGGGCCGGCCGTTCCGATTTCACCCAATCGATCATGCCGGCGGTCGAGCCGGCAAAATCCACCGCCTCGATCACCTCGGGCGGACATTCGGGATGGGCAATGATCTTGGCCGCGGGATAGGCGGCGCGCAGCTCGGCGATGTCGGCGGCCGTAAAGGTCTCGTGGACTTCGCAGGCGCCGGCCCAGGTGATTATCTTCTTCTCAGTCTTCCGGGCGGTGTTCTGGGCCAGGTACTGGTCGGGAATCATGATGACCGTATCGCCCTCGACGGCGTTGACGATGTCGAGGGCATTGGACGAGGTGCAGCAGACGTCGGATACGGCCTTAACGGCAGCCGAGGTGTTGACATAGGTCACGACGGGCACGCCCGGGTATTGCGCCTTCATCGCCAGCACGTCCTCGGCGGTGATCGATGCGGCGAGCGAGCAGCCCGCCCGGCTGTCGGGAATAAGCACGGTCTTTGCCGGGCTGAGAATCTTGCTGGTCTCGGCCATGAAGTGCACGCCGCATTGGACGATCACCGATTGGGAAACCTTGGTCGCCTCGATCGCGAGTTGCAGGCTGTCGCCGGTGATGTCGGCGATGCCGTGAAAGATCTGGGGCATCTGGTAATTGTGGGCAAGGATGACCGCATCCTTCTCCTTCTTCAGCCGGTTGATCTCGAGGATCAGCGGGGCAAAAAACGGCCATTCGACCGCCGGGATGCGATCCTTCACGCGCTCGAAGATGGCGGCGGTGGCCCGTTCCACCGAGGCAGAGAATTTCAGGTCGTAGTGGGCCCCCAAAACAGCTCTCGCTTCCGCAAGCGGCATGACGGCGTTGATCGTCTGAGCCATCGACAGTTCCTTGGGCCTAGTGGTCGAATGGCTCGTGGCTTAAGGATTCTTGGCCGCGATTGCAACGAACGGGGTTGCGGCGGGGCAAGCAAACTCCTAACCCTCGCCCATCAATCGCAAAGACGAGTAATGCCATGCCCCAGGATGCCGTTGCCATTCGATCGATCCTGACCCTTGCCCCAGTCATTCCGGTGATCATTCTCGATGACGTTTCGGCGGCGCGCCCGCTTGCCGAGGCGCTGGTCGCCGGCGGCCTGCCGGTGCTGGAAGTGACGTTGCGGACGCCCAACGCCCTCAAGGTGATGGAAGAAATGGGCAAGGTCACCGGCGCCATCGTCGGCGCGGGCACCCTTCGCACCGCCACCCAGATGCAGCAGGCAGTCGATGCCGGCGCGCGCTTCCTCGTCTCCCCGGGGGCGGCGCCGCGGCTGCTCGATGCGGCCGACGACATTGCCGTGCCGCTGCTGCCGGGTATCGGCACCCCGACCGAGGCGATGACGGCGGCCGAGCGCGGCTATTCGTTCCTGAAATTCTTCCCCGCCGAAGCGCTGGGCGGCGCCCCGGTGCTGAAAGCGTTTGCCTCGCCCTTGCCGGACATAACCTTTTGCCCGACCGGCGGCATCGACCTTGCCAAAGCCAAAATCTATCTGGCGCTGCCGAACGTCATTTGTGTCGGCGGCTCCTGGATCCTGCCGCAGGACGCGATCGCGGCAGGTGATTTTGGCCGGGTGGAAGCCTTGGCGCGCGAGGCGGCGGCGCTGAAGGGCTAGCCCTTCAGGCCGGGGCAGGGCATGCGAAAGCAACAGTCGAATGCGTTCGGCCTTTCCCACCTGCGGGTCGGGGTGACCGAGGCGTTTTACCTCGGCCCCGGCCGGGCCGACCTGCTGGAACTGATCGCCGAGACCGGTTCCATCTCCGCGGCCGGCAAGCGCATGGGCATGAGCTACAAGCGCGCCTGGGGCCTCGTGCAGGCGCTCAACGAGGGTTTTGGCGCGCCCCTGGTCGAAACCAGCCGGGGCGGGGCCACGCAGGGCGGCGCGCTGCTCACGCCTGCCGGCGCCGAAGTGCTCCGGCTCTACCGGCACATGGAAATTGTGACGCGCGAAGCTATCGCCGCCGACCTCGCCGCGGTTGCTGCGCTCATGGGACCGGACGTGTGACCCCAAGTGGACCCCATCATCTCTAGTAGCCAATAACGGCGGGCTCGCCTTCTCTGGAACGACGTTGGACCTCGCTGCAGGGCAGGAGGTGTTCGCGCAGTCAGGGGCGTCGATTTCGGGCAGAGCCGGAAGGCGGGCTCCCCTCCCCCTTGAGGGGAGGGGTGGCGGCAGCTGGGTGGGGGTCTCGCCCCCAAGCCGTGCCTTTGGCAGCGCCCCCTACCCCCGCCCCCTCCCCTCAAGGGGGAGGGGGAACGCTGCGGCAAGACCGGGCCGCCAGACCCAGCCGTTGACGAAGTGCCCTACAGCCTCAGCAGGGCCACGAATCGTCCGAGCGTCTCGCCCAGGCGGGCGCGGCGTTTCTTTTTCAGCTCGCCCAGGAGAGCGTTTTCGAGTTCGGTCCAGGTTTCTGCCAGATGGGAGTGGATGCGCTCGCCGCGTTCGGTCAGCGCCAGGGTGCAGGGGAAGCCCGGCTCGGTCGCGTCGCGGGTCACGAGGTCGCGGTCGATCAGGCGGGCGATGCGGCGCGCGAGCGACTCAGGGGCAACGCCCAAATCGAGCGCCAGCTGCGCTTCGGTGGTGCCCTGTCGTAAAGCAAGGCTGAACAGCACGGCATCGTCCCCGGCCTCGAGCCCGCGTTCGACCAGCGGCACGAGCAAGGCCTGGTGGGCGAGTTCGCCGGCCGCAATCAGCCGATAAAGGGTTGAATCCACAGTAGGCTTAGACGTGGGCGGGAAAATGGTCCGACCTCCCTGAAGGCACCATCGCGGCGGCATCCTACCGATAATCCCGCGGCCGATGCGATTGCAATCGGTGGTACGCTCGCCTCGTTGTTCGATGCTGGCGAATAAGCTATGGCTTTGCGCTTCCAAGAACGAACGGAGCAGCGGGTGGCTATTTTCCATGCCGAAGACCTGACCGCGCCGGAATTCGCCGGCTTCGTCACCCCCCGCACCGTCGGTGTGTTGCCGGTGGCGGCTATCGAGCCCCATGGCCCGCACCTGCCATTGTCGACCGATGGCGATATCGCGCGCGGACATTTGTCGCAGCTTGCCGACTATGTGCCCGAGGAGATCGATGCGCTCGTGCTGCCGCTGCAGGCGGTGGGGCTCAGCATCGAGCATTCGGGCTTTGCCGGCGTCTTCAGCCACGGGCCCGAAACGCTGCTGAAGATTTGGGCGGATATCGCCGAGACCTTTTATGCGGCCGGCGGCCGGCGGCTGATCGTGGTTTCGAGCCATGGCGGCAATTCGGAAGTGGCGGGGCTGCTGGTGACGCGGCTGCGCCTCGATCCGGGGATGCTGGCGGTCACCGCGGCCTGGCTGCGCTTCGGCCAGCCGGATGGGCTCTTTGCTGACCGTGAACTGGGGTACGGCATTCATGGCGGCGACGTCGAAACCTCGCTGATGCTGCATTATTGGCCCGAACGGGTGCGGCTCGAGGAACGCGGCGTCTTTTCCTCGGCCGCCGAGGCCTGGGATTCGACGTCGCAGGTGCTCAGCGCCCATGGCCGCACGCGCCTCGGCTGGCTCAGCCATGACCTCAATCCGGCCGGTGCGGTCGGGAACGCCCTCGCGGCATCGGCCGAGAAGGGCGCGGCCAGCGCCGAGCACGCCCTGCGCGGCTTCGCGGCCCTCCTCGCCGATGTCGCCGATTTCGATCTCCGCCAGTTGGGAGGCGTCAGATGACGCAGGACCTCGCCCGCATCCGGGCTTTCGTCCAGGTGTTCGATTCCGGCGGTTTTTCCGCCGCGGCCCGCCAGCATGGCCGCTCGAAGGCGCTGCTCAGCAAATATGTCACCGACCTCGAGGATTATCTCGGCGTTCGCCTGATGAACCGCACGACGCGGAAATTGTCGCTGACCGAGGCGGGGGAGGCCTATTACCGCGAATCGAGCCAGCTCCTGCAGCAGCTCGACGATCTCGACGCCTCGATCTCCGACCAGTCCAGCGCCCCGCGCGGGCTCCTGCGGATCTCCGCTCCGCGCAATTTCGGCGAGCAGACACTGGCGCCGGCGGTCTTTGATTTTCTGCGGAAATTTCCGGATGTTGCCGTCGATCTGCGGCTCGAGGACCGCTATGTCGACCTCGTGGATGAAGGCATCGACGTCGCGCTGCGCATTTCCACCATGACCGATTCATCGCTGATCGCGCGCAAGATCGCCGACATGCGCCTCCTCATCGTCGGGGCGCCCTCACTGCTGGCTCAGCACGGAGAGCCGTTGACGCCAGAGGCTTTGCGCAACACCCCCTGCATCATCGACACGAACTTTCAGGGCCAGGCGAACTGGCGCTTCGTCGAAGACGGCAGGACGGTGTCGGTGCACGTTTCGGGATCCGTGCGCGTCAATTCGCCGCTGGCGGCGATACAAGCAGCAAAAATGGGCCTCGGCTTTGCCTTAATGCCCAGCTATCTCGCTGACCAGGCAGTCGAATCGGGTCAGCTGGTGTCGGTGCTCGAGGGTTTCGTGCCGGCCGGGCAGACGCTACAGGCGGTCTATCCGCACCGGCGCCATCTGGCGGGCAAGGTCCGGGCGCTGATCGATCATCTCGTCGGCTGGTTCGAACGCAATCCGGTGTCCTGAATGGCGCCAGCAAATTGTGTCGCGCAAGCTCCGGTCGGTCCACGCCGGTCCGCCCGGGGCTTCTGTTTGAAGGTTGAGGGCCGATGGGTCGACGTTTCCCTGCCGCGCTTGCCGGCGCGTTCGCGCTGCTGCTCGTCCTGGTTCCGCCGGCCTTGGCCCATCCTCACATCTTCGTCGACGCCAAGGCGGCGATCGTTTTCAACGACGCCGGCGATGTCATCGCCATCCGGCACCAATGGACGTTCGATGAGGCCTTTTCCGCCTGGTCCATCCAGGGGATGGATACCAACAATGACGGGGTGACGAGCGAAGCGGAGCTGCAGCCGCTTGCCGATGAGAACATGAAGGGGCTCGCCTCCTACAATTACTACACCTCCGCAGGCGAGCCGGGGCAGCCCGACCTGACTTTCCATCACCTCCCCAATCCGCGGCTCGACTACAACGACCAACGGATCACGCTCAGCTACGGCATCGCGCTCGACAAGCCGCATCATATCGACAAGCGCCTGGAGATCGGCATCGACGATCCCGAGTATTATGTGGCGATCACCTTTGCCGGCCCGCAGGCGATCACCCTCGAAAACGCGCCGGCCGGCTGCCATGCGGTGCTCAATCCGCCCAGGGACATCCCCACTGATCTTGCCAACCGGCTCGCCTCGATCGGCGCCGATGTGGTCAAGCTCCCGCCGGATCTCGAGGCGGCGATGCGCGGCATGCAAGGCTCGATCGATGTCGCTTGCGATTATTCGGTCACCGGCGCCAAGCAGAACCCGACCGCCGAGGACGTTACCGCCGAAAACGCCACGACGGCGTTCGATGCGGTCAATGCCATGGGCTCCGTCAAGCCGATCCCGTTTGGTGGCCCGCCGCGCGAACTTGCTATTTTCCTGCCCGACACGCCGCTCGTGCTCTGGATCATCGACGAGCAGAAGCAGTTCTACCAGCTGCTGACCAATGCGATGACCAAGCTCAAGACGGATAACGCCGCCTTCTGGTTCCTCGGCACGGTCAGCTTCCTTTACGGCATTTTCCATGCCGCCGGCCCCGGGCACGGCAAGGTGGTGATCTCCTCCTATGTGCTCGCCAATGAGCGGCAATATCGCCAGGGCATGATGCTGAGTTTTACCTCGGCGATGCTGGCGTCGGCCGTCGCGGTAGTTTTCATCCTGTTCGCCGCGGTCGTCCTCAACCTCACCGGCGAGGCCATGGGCAATTTCGCCAACTGGGCCGGCATCGGGTCTTACCTGATGGTGGCGCTGCTTGGCCTCTGGCTGATGATCCGGCACATACTCGGGCTCGGCCATGATCATCACCATGGCCGCGTGGAAGTTGAAGACGATCGGCATGATCGCGAATTGGCGCGCCGGCATCTCTTTGCGGATAGCGATGAGCAAGACCACGACCACCAGCACGGCGGCGGCTATCAGGCAAATTCGCAGGGAAGCGTGCTGGCGCGGGCGTTCGAGACGTCATCGCGGCTGGCACCCTCGCGCGGCGAGGGGGCGCAGGCCGGGGCCCATGCCGCGCCCGACCATGACCATCACAGGCATGAGCATTCCGCTCATGACCACCACGGGCACGACCATGCCCACCACGATCATGCCGCCCATTCGCACGTCGCCGTAACGCCCGACCAGATCCGCACCGGCAGCTGGCGCGAGTCGCTGGGCGTGGTGCTTTCCATCGGGCTCCGGCCCTGCTCTGGCGCGCTGGTGGTGATGGTTTTCGCGCTGTCGCAGGGGGTTATCTGGGCCGGCATCGCCTCGGTGTTTCTGATGGGGGTGGGGACGGCGCTGACGGTCGCGGTGCTCGCCACCGTCGCCGTCATGGCCAAGGGGCTGGCGCGGCGTTGGTCGCGACGCGAATCGCGGCTCACGATTTTCGTCGCTTGGTGGGCTCAACTTGTCGCGGCCTTCATGGTTTTTGCCTTCGGCATCATACTTGCCGCGGCAACCCTTTGGGGTTGAGGACAGTTTTGGTGCCCTCGTAGGGCCGCCCTCGTGGTTCGACGAGTTCACTACGAGGGCCAGGGCTGTGCCCGTTGCCCACCCCACCCTGTTGCCGCTCCCTCGCCCTTCTCCCCTCGCGGGAGAAGGTGGCGCGAAGCGCCGGATGAGGGGGAGCCACAGGCGCTAGCGTGGCTGCCCACCCCTCACCCGCCCTTCGGGCATGCTCTCCCGCAAGGAGAGGGAAGCTGCGGCAGCGCCCCATCCGGCACAACTGATGCAAATCGGTTACTATTGCGCTGATTTGATAGTCGGGAGCAGCGCGCACATGCCTCGCCCCGATAGATGTTCTAGGTTCGACACGCCTCAGGGCGCTGTTGATACTGGAGGGACACCAATTGAAATCGGTAATGATTGCGGCCGCGCTGTGCGCTGCCTTCTGTCTCGTTACGCCGGCGACCGCCGCCGCCGCCAAGACTGTCAAAGGCCCGACCGACGTGCAGATCTACTGCACCTTCTTCTCCTGGACTGCCAAGTGCGCCACCCCGGCCAAACCGACGGGCTTGGCGGTCGCCAAGGCTGCGAACGCCAAGCCCGTCATCAAGGTCGCCTCGATCAAGCCCGCTGCCAAGCCGGGCATCAAGACCATGGCCTGCGTGCCGGCGGCCAAGGGTGCTGGCCACCTCTACGACTGCACCTGGAAGTAATGCATTGGAACCAGAGCGTTTCCAGGAAAGGTGGCCACCCCTTTTCCGGTTCGGAAACGCGACCTGACAA
Source organism: Devosiaceae bacterium (assembly GCA_035493835.1). GTDB lineage: Bacteria > Pseudomonadota > Alphaproteobacteria > Rhizobiales > Devosiaceae > DASZTU01. The sequence continues at coordinate 61,870 of DATJHO010000064.1, read as the reverse complement.
AGACTTGGAGGCGTTCGGCGTTTCGTTGAAACGGTGAACGGCTCCAGTGACGGGGGACGGGGTGTAAGCCCCGTCCTTTTTCTTTGATCGGCGGCAGTTTTGGTATGGCTTGCGCCGGAAGCGCCAATGACTATGGTCACGCCGAACTAGCCAAGCGATCGCTCTTGCCATGCCCGACGTCAAACCCACCGACCACCCGAAGAAAAAGCCAGCCAAGGTCGGTGTCCTGCTGCTCAATCTGGGGACGCCGGATTCTCCCGACTATTGGCCGATGCGGCGGTACCTCAAGGAGTTCCTCTCCGACCGGCGCGTCATCGAGACCAACCCCGTGGTCTGGTGGCTGGTGCTCAACGGCATCATTCTCAATACGCGGCCACAAAAGAGCGGGCATGGCTATGCCAAGATCTGGGACAACGAGGCCAACGACAGCCCGCTTCGGGTGATCAGCCGCCGGCAGGTCGAAAAGCTCGCCGCGGGCCTCGCCGATCATCCCGAGGTGATCGTCGATTTTGCCATGCGTTACGGCAATCCTTCGACCGAATCCCGGATCAGGGCGCTGAAGGAGGCGGGCTGCGACCGCATCCTGTTCCTGCCGCTCTATCCACAATACTCGGCGCCGACCACCGCGACCGCCAACGACAAGGCGTTCGACGTGCTCAAGGAGATGCGCTGGCAGCCGGCGGTCCGCACGGCGCCCGCCTATTTCGACGATCCGCTCTATATCGAGATGCTGGCGAAAAGCATCGATGAGGGCGTCAAGGCGCTGGATTTCACGCCCGATCTCGTCATCACCTCTTATCACGGCATGCCGGTCGAATATCTGGTCAAGGGCGACCCCTACCATTGCCAGTGCATGGCGACGACGCGGATGGTGCGCGAATATCTGGGCTGGCCGAAGGAAAAGCTGATGGTCACCTTCCAGAGCCGCTTCGGGCCGGACGAATGGCTGAAACCCTATACGGCCGAAACGCTAGAGGCCCTGCCCAAGCAGGGCGTGAAGAAAATCGCGATCCTGGCGCCGGCGTTTTCGGTCGATTGCATCGAGACACTGGAAGAACTCGACATCACCGGCCGCGAACAATTTTTGGGCGCCGGCGGCGAGCGCTTCGCCTATATCCCGTGCCTCAACGATAGCGAGGGCGGCATGGCGGTGATCGAGAACGTCGTGCGGCGCGAACTGGCCGGGTGGATTTGATCGCGGTCGGCCTGAGTACGTCGTCGCGGCCCTAACCCGGAGCTCCCCTCCCTAACCCTCGCCGAAGGGGGAGGATGGGAAGGGGGGCCACACGCGCCACCCCAAGCTATCCCCGCCCCTTTGCCCCCGCTTATTCTTTGGCCGTTTTCTCGCACGTGCGGTGTCGCGACGAACGGCAGCGGGAAAATGGCCGGGGGAGCGGTGGTCGCACCGCTCTGCGATCGAGCCGTGGACCGCCCGGCAAGACCGGGACGCTTCGCGGCCGCGGTGAAAATCCCGGCGCCCGGGACGCGGGAACGCGCCTCGCATTCAGTTTGCCCTGAGGCGCACCCGTGTTCCGGGCCCGTGCTCTCCGACGCTGCAGGAATGATCCGGGTCGCAGCGGAGGCCGTTGCATGGGCCGGAAGGGACCCAAGTCCTTGGGTCATTGTACCTTCGCCTACCTCTGCTTACATTTTAGGCGCGGCTATTCCCGCAGGGAGAAAACCATGTTCGGTTTGGACGGGATGAGCACCACGCTCATCGTTTTGGGCATTCTGGCGGTTCTGGTGTTGTTTGCCGGCGCCAAGACTGTGCCGCAGGGTTTCAACTATACCGTGCAGCGCTTCGGCAAATATACACGCACACTGCAGCCGGGTCTCAACATCATCGTGCCGTTCGTCGATAGCATCGGGCGGCGAATGAACATGATGGAGCAGGTGCTGGATATTCCGCACCAGGAAGTGATCACGCGCGATAACGCCACGGTCACCGTCAACGGCATTACCTTCTACCAGATCCTCGATGCCGCGGCCGCGGCCTATGAAGTCGCCAATCTCGAACAGGCGATCCTCAACCTCACCCTCACCAATATCCGTACGGTGATGGGCTCGATGGACCTCGACCAGTTGCTCTCCAACCGCGACGAGATCAATGGAAGGCTGCTGAAAGTGGTCGATGCGGCGGTGACGCCCTGGGGCATCAAGATCACCCGCATCGAGATCAAGGACATCGATCCGCCCAAGGACCTCGTCGAATCGATGGGCCGGCAGATGAAGGCCGAGCGCGAAAAGCGCGCCGCGATTCTCGAGGCAGAGGGGCGGCGGCAGTCGGCGATCCTGCAGGCGGATGGCGCCAAGCAGGCGCAGGTGCTGGAGGCCGAGGGCCGGCGCGAGGCAGCGTTCCGCGATGCCGAGGCGCGGGAGCGCTCGGCGGAAGCGGAAGCCAAGGCGACGCAGGTGGTTTCAGACGCCATCGCCTCTGGCAGCGTGCAGGCGATCAATTATTTCGTCGCCAACAATTACATCAGGGCGCTGGAATCAATCGCGAAATCGCCGAACCAGAAACTCCTGATGCTGCCGGTCGAAGCCGGCAACGTCATCGGTGCGCTGGGCGGCATTGCCGAGATCGCCAGGGAAACCTTTGGTGGCGAAGCCCCCGCGCGGCCCAATGGCGCCCGGCCGCCATCGACGCCGCGGCAGCAGTAGCAGGGAAGGGGGACCGAATGGACCTCTTTAGTCTCTTTATCGAATATGGCCCCTGGTCCTGGCTGATCATTGGCTTCGTGCTGCTGGCGCTGGAACTGGTCCTGCCGGGCGGCGTGTTCGTCTGGTTGGGCACGGCGGCAATCGTGACCGCGCTGATCCGGTTCGTCATCCCGATGGACTGGGCCCGCGAGGTAGCGGTGTTCGGGCTCTTGGGGATACTCTCGGTGCTGTTCTGGCTGCGTTTCGTCCGCGCGAACGGCAATGAAAGCGATCGCCCGCTGCTCAACAAGCGCGCCGAACGGCATGTCGGGGAAGAGATCGTGCTCAACGAGCCGATCACAGACGGTTTTGGCCGGGTGCCGATCGGGGACACGATCTGGCGTGTCGCCGGCCCTGACCTGCCGGCCGGACGCCGCATCCGAATCATCGGCCATGATGGGCCGGTGCTGAAGGTGGAGGCGGCGTAGGGGCGCAAAGCCGCGGCCACATCTCCCCTCTCCCACAAGGGGAGAGGGGGCCGGCAGGCGCTTCGCGCCACCTTCTCCCACGGGGGGAGAAGGAAGAAAGGGGAGGCGGGAGAAGGAAGAGGGAGGCTGGCCGTTGCGCCAATGCGACCCGGCAACTTTTTCTTAACCATAGGCTGCACAGAATCCGCCGCGCGATTCTTCGCGTCGGAGCCTTTCTAACTTGGCCTTGGTTGCGGGTCGGCGTTCGGTGCCTTCATTGCTGAGCCTGTCCGGCACCGTGCTGCTGCTCATGGGGATGCTCATGGGGCTGCCGACGGCGTCGTTGGCTGGGCAGGCCCTGCCGGCAGCGCCGGTGGGGGACGATCCGCTCATGCTTTCCCCGGAGCAGGCCGCCGCTACGCTGGGTGCGAAACCAAGCGCGCCCGACCTTCCGGACTATGCTTTCGACTGGAGCCTTGGCCTCCGCGGCTCCTACATCAATGACAGCCAATCGGGGGTGCGCTACGAGCAGCAGGTGCTGCCCAGCGTCACCCTGACGCACAATGCGCAAGACCTGAGCCTCCACGCGACGGCGGACGCTCAGCTCAGCAAGACCGACAACGGCGAAATCAACATCGACGACGCCCGGCTTTCCGCCGGTTCGGCATTGCAGTTCGATCCGGCCTCGAGCCTCGTCAGCAATGGCACGCTGGAGGTCACGCAGGAGGACCCCAATTCGCCCGATGTTGCCGGGGATGTCGCGACGACGCCCGTGGAAACCTCGGGCGAATTCGATTCGACCTTCACGCGGCGCTTCGGGCGTTTCAATGCCTCGGTCAGCGGCAACGCCCAGCGGCAGGTTTATGGCCCCACAACCCTTGTCGACGGCACGCAGACCGACAATGCCGGCCTCAATAACACCAGCGGCGGCGGCGGCCTGCGGGTGGGCTTCCAGCTTACGCCGGTCATTGAATTGTTCACCGCCGTCAATGCGACCCGCGCCGTGTTCGATGCGCCGTCGCCAACCCTGACGGGCGTAAAGCTCGACGGCAATCTCTATACGGCCATGGTCGGGGCGTCCGCCAAGTGGGACGAGACGCTGTGGGGTTCGGCGTCGGTGGGGTTCGGCACCGAGCATTTTGACGACACCAGCCTCGCCGATGTCCGATCGGTGCTGTATGATGCCAGCCTGACCTTCAAGCCGACATCGACGCTGACCCTCAGCGGCAATTTTGCGACGGCCATCGCGCCGCCCGGGCCAGATGGGTCGGGCAGCGCCGGGGTGACCTATGCGGCAGCCGCCGGCGCGACCTATCAGGTGAACGACTGGCTCGATTATCGCAGCTCGGCCGGCTGGACGAGCACGACCTATGCCGACAGTTCGCAGACCAATAAGGGTTATGCCCTTGGGCTGGGCGCCGACTACTCGCTGAGCGGCCACAGCAAGGTCAGCGCCGACTACAATTTCGACCACACCCAGCAGTCCTTCAGCCTCCCCGACGACACCCACACGGTCACGCTGGGGCTGACGTTCCAGAAGTGAGGTAGGGCCGGCCGGTGCGGGGGCCCAAGGGCCACTTTTCCGGAACGGTCTCCAAGCGTGAACCTGCACGTCGAAAACAGGAAACCCCCACCCGGCTACCGCCACCCTCCCCCTCAAGGGGGCGGGGCGATGGGACACGGCGGCGCCACATGGTCTCCCTTCCCCTTGAGGGGAGGGATGGGGGTGGGGTTGTTTGTTTGTTTGCTTCGGGCCCGCCGAATCATTCGCCGCCCATCACCCCCAGCGATTGCAGGGCCTTGGTGAATTCACCGGAGATATCTTCGCGTTCGAGGGCGAAGGCGACGTTGGCAGAGAGGAAGCCGATCTTGGAGCCGCAGTCGAACACCCGGCCATTGTATTTGACGCCGGTAAAGCGCTGCTGGCGAATCAGGGCCTGCATGGCGTCGGTGAGCTGGATTTCGCCGCCGGCCCCCTTGGTCTGCTCCGAAAGCAGCGAAAAGATTTCCGGCTGCAGGATGTAGCGGCCGGAGATGAAGAGGTTGGAGGGCGCCTCGGCCGGCTTGGGCTTTTCGACCATGCCGGTGATGGCGAAGCCCGAATCCGGTCCCTCGCCACGCGCCACGATGCCATAGGAGGAGACATCGGCGGGATCGACCTCCTCGACGCCGATGACGTTGCCGCCGGTCGTCTCGTAGGCCTCGATCATCTGCTTCAGCACGCCGGGCTTGGCCATGAACACCATATCCGGGAGCAGCAGCGCGAAGGGCTGGTTGCCGACCAGCTCGCGGGCGCACCAGACGGCATGGCCGAGGCCGAGCGGCTCCTGCTGGCGGGTGAAGCTGGTCTGTCCCGCGGACGGAAGATCCTGTTGCAGTTCGGAAAGCGCCTGCTCCTTGCCGCGCACCTCGAGCGTGTGCTCAAGCTCGAACTGGCGGTCGAAATGGTCTTCGATGACGCCCTTGTTGCGCCCGGTGACGAATACGAAATGCTCGATCCCGGCCTCGCGCGCCTCATCGACGGCATACTGGATGACCGGCCGGTCCACGACAGTCAGCATTTCCTTCGGCATGGCCTTGGTCGCCGGAAGGAACCGGGTGCCCAACCCGGCAACCGGAAACACTGCTGTTCGCACTCGATTCGCCACGGGAGAGACTCCAAAGTTCGTTATGTTGTAAGGCTATCTCAACAACCCAAATCTAGCATGCGTGCAACCGAAATTCAGAGGTCGAGGTAAGCGATGACCGTGTTGATCACCGGCGGGGCCGGCTACATCGGCAGCCATATGGCGCTCCGGCTCTGCGATGCCGGCGAGAAGGTCGTGGTGCTCGACAACCTCACCACCGGCTTCGACTGGGCGGTCGATCATCGGGCAATTCTTGTCAACGGCAATGCCGGCGACCAGGAACTGGTCGGCGGGCTCATCGCTAAACATCAGATCACCGAGATCGTTCACTTCGCCGGTTCCATTGTCGTGCCGGAATCGGTCTCCAATCCGCTCAAATATTACGCCAATAATACGGCAACCTCGCGCAACCTTATCGAGGCGGCGGTCAATGGCGGGGTAAAACATATCGTGTTTTCCTCTACGGCTGCCGTCTACGGCATGACCGGGCTCGAGCCGGTGGCCGAAGATACCCCGCTCAACCCGATGTCACCTTATGGCCGCTCCAAGCTGATGACCGAGTGGATGCTGACCGACGTCGCTGCGGCGCACCCTTTGACCTATGGCGTGCTGCGCTATTTCAACGTCGCCGGCGCCGACCCGCACAAGCGCTCCGGCCAATCGAGCCCGACGGCGACCCATCTGATCAAGGTTGCCTGCCAGGCGGCGCTCGGGCAGCGGGCCAGTATTGAGATCTTCGGCACCGATTATCCCACCCCCGATGGCACCGGCGTGCGCGACTACATCCACGTCTCCGACCTGGTCGAGGCGCATGCGCTGCTGCTGACCTATCTGCGCAATGGCGGGGCGAGCACTACGCTCAATTGCGGTTATGGGCAGGGCTATAGCGTCCGGCAGGTGGTCGACGTGGTGCGAAAGGTCTCGGGCGTCGATTTCGAGGCCAAGGAATCGCCGCGCCGGCCGGGCGATCCGCCGGCGATCGTTGCGGGGGCGCAGAAGGTCAGAAAACTCCTGGGCTGGCAGCCGGCGCATGACGACCTCGAGGATATCGTCACCTCCGCCTATGCCTGGGAACAACATCTGAGAACGCGTAATCGCTGACCGGCCACGGACCGTTGGAGGGCGAAGATGAGGCATCTCCGGGCCGTGGTTTCGGCCCTCGTAATTGCCTGTCTCGCAGGCCCTGCCGCGGCCGCGCCAAGCGGTAGTTTTGCCGATTTCCTCAAGGGGTTCGAGGCCAAGGCCGTGGCAGCGGGCGTTGCGCCGGCGGTCTATGAGCGCGCGACCGCCGGCCTTACGCCCGATCCGAAAATTCCGGCGCTGGTCACGACACAGCCGGAATTTGCGACCCCGATCTGGGATTATCTCGACAAGCATGTGTCGGAAAGCCGTGTCAGCCGCGGCAAGGCGGCGATGGCTGCCAACGCAGCCCTCTTTGCGGCCACGGGCAAAAAGTACGGCGTCGATCCCGCCATTCTTGCCGCCGTCTGGGGCATGGAGACCGACTATGGCTCCGTACTCAACAGCGGGCTGATCCGGCCGATCGTCAGGTCACTCGCGACGCTCTGCTACGAGAAGCGTGGGCGGGTTGCCGTCGATGAGGAGCAGTTCATCGCCGCGCTCAAGTTGGTGCAGCGCGGGCCGCTCGATGCGCAGCATCTGGTGGGCTCCTGGGCGGGCGCCATCGGGCACCTGCAGGTCGATCCGACGACGGTGCTCAGATATGGCACCGACGGCGATGGCGACGGCAAGGTGGACCTCCAGCATTCGCTTGCCGACGCGCTGGCGACCAGCGCCGTCTATCTTGGCAAGCTCGGCTACAGACCGGGGCTCGACTGGGGCTATGAAGTGCGCCTGCCGCCGGGTTTTGATTATCTCCTGGCCGACCGGCAGAATCCGCGGCCGCTCAAATTCTTCGTCGATCACGGCGTGAAGCGGGTGAGCGGAAAGCCGTTTTCAGATCAATCCCTGACGGCCTTCCTTTATGTGCCAGCGGGCAAGGACGGGCCGAAATTCCTGATGACCGCCAATTACCTGGTGCTCAAGGGCTACAATTTTTCCGACAGCTATGCCCTCGCCGTCGCCCATCTTGCGGATCGGCTGAAGGGCGCGGACGATTTTGCGACCACCTGGCCGCGGGGCACCAAATTCCCCGATCTCGAGCAGCGCCAGGCCATCCAGGAGGCGCTCAACAAGCTCGGCCTGCTCAAGGGCTCGAGCGATGGGCGGCTCGGCCCGGTGACGCAGCAGGCCTATGCCAAATTCCAGGCGAAGCGCGGCGAGGTCGCGGATGGCTTCCTGACGCTTTCGGCCTATCAGGAGTTGATGGCGGCAACCAAATAGGCAGATAGAATGTCTTAGTTTCGTTCCTGCGGTTTGCTAGGTTTTGCCGCAGCCGGCCTTGGAGTGAACGGGATTGCGTCTCGCCATCATCATCGTCGCGATCCTTGCTCCGATCGCCGTCGATCTGATGCCGATCATCATGGAAGCCCTCTGAACGATGCGCGCTCTGCTGCTCAGCTTTTTGGTGCTCGTTTTTGTCGGCGCCGAACTGGCGCCGGCGATTGGGCAGGGGCTGTTTGCCCCGCGGCCTTACAGCCCGAACCCTTATCAGCAGCAGCAATACGAGCGGCGGCAGCAGTACCAACAGCAACAGCAACAGCAGCAGTACCAGCAACAGCCGCCACCACGGCGCCGCACGCTGTTCGACATGCTGTTCGGGCCGCGCAACCAAGACCAGTATCAGCAGCCCCAGCAATTGCCGCCCGCGGTGCGGGCCAAGCCGGCCCCGCCCAAACTGCCGCCGGCCAAACCCGCCATCGCCAAGGCCGATGGGGCGACGCGGGTTGCCATCTTCGGCGATTCGCTGGCCGCGGACCTCGGCAAGGCGCTGGACCGCCTCTATGCCAGCGATCCCACGGTTGCCGTGCTGCAGCAGGCGGTGCCGTCGTCCGGCTTCGCAAAGCCCAGCTATTTCGACTGGGACAAGACCATTGGCGAGCAGATCAAGGCGGACAGTTTCGACGTCGCGGTGATGATGATCGGCGTCAACGACCGGCAGCCGATGACCATCGACGGCAAGGGCGTAAAGCCGCTCACCGACGACTGGAACAAGGAATATTCGGCGCGGGTGACCGATTTCCTCAACCAACTGCGCGCCGCCAACAAGCCGGTGGTCTGGGTCGGGCTGCCGCCGACGGCGCCGCCTTTGCTGTCAAACACGCTGAGCCAGATTTCTTCGCTCGAGCGGCTGGCGGCTTTTGGCAGCGGCGCCCAGTTTGTCGACGTCTACGACAAGTTTTTGGATGACAACGGCGCCTACACTGCCGATGGGCCCGATGTGAACGGGCAGGATGCGCAGATGCGCCGCAGCGACGGCATCCATTTCACCGATGCCGGCGCCGACAAGCTGGCGTTTTATGCAAGCCAATCGATCCGGCTGGTCGCCCATGGTGGGGCAGGGGTCGCGATCGCCGATCCGCTGGCCGGCACCGATGCCGGCGTCCTGCTGCGGCCGCCCTACCAAGGGCTGGGGCAGGGCAAGCTGCTGCAACTTGCGGGGGCGGTTGTTCCGCTGACCGGCACGCAAGCTCGCGCCAACGACCTCATCCAGGCTGGCAGCCCCGGCATCGCCTCGGGTTTCGATATGAACCAGCTCTTGAACGCGCCGGTGGGGCGCGCCGACGCGTTCGGGGCTGGCATCGATCCGGAAAAGGCGACCACGCCACCGGTCGCGGGAGTGACGCCGGTCGCGGCGGCGAAATAGGGCGTGTAGCGCTCGTGGCCAGGAATGGGGCGGGTCCCGGACCGCTCCATACTCACCACATCATCGGGACGAACGTCGGGATTACGCGGTGCAGGGGGCTCGCTTCGCACCGGGCAACCCTATCCCTGCTGACGCGCCGGCCCTCATGGTGAGCTTATCAAACCACGAGGGCCAGGGCACGGCGTCGGCCTCGTCCTTCGACAAGCTCAGGATGAGGCCTTGGTGCAGGCTGCCAGCGTGAAGGATCAGGCCTTGTAGCGGCTGCCAGCGCCAACATGACGCCGTGGATGAAGCGCGGCAGGTTGCCGCGCCCCCGGGCGGAACGATTACCCCCGTCTCGAATTAGCAGGAGCAGGCTGCTGGCCAATCACTCCGGAGGAGCACAACACTATGGCAACGCTGACCGAAACGCGACAACCCGCGGCGGTTCAAGACTACGGCACCTGGTTGCTGACGCTTGCAGCTCTCGTTGCCTTTGTCCTCACGATCTACAATTATTTTGACCGCAGCAACGGCATTCACGGCACCGAAGGTGCGTTGCTGGTCGTGGTTTCGACGGCCCTTATGCTCATTGCCGCCGCCGTGATCGCCGCCGGCTGGGCACGCCCGCGCTGGCTTCATGGCCTGCTCGACGTCCTCATCTTCCTCGACATCGTGGGCACTTGCTTTGCCGGCTACCTGCTCGAAAGCTGGGTGCTGGTGGGGCTGATGGTCATCGCCTTCATCGGCTGGCTCGTTCACGTGGCCGCGCCGGGTCGGCCGCGGGCGCTGGTTGTGGAGGAACAATGATGATGCGATCCACCTCCCTCGCCCTGCTGGCCCTGCTCGTGCTGTCGCCAGTGCCAGCCATCGCCCAGGACCAGTCTGAGCCTTCCGGCGCGGACCAGAGCCAGACCTGGTACACGTTTACCGGTGACCTGAAGGCGGAAAAATACGCCACTTCGAGCGCGATCACGCCGGCCAATGTCGGCCAGCTCAAGACGGCCTGGCAGGTACATACCGGCGACATGTCGGACGGCAAGGGCACGATGCCCCCTTCCGACTGGTCAGCAACGCCGCTCTTCGTCAACAATACCGTTTATGTGAGCACGCCGTTCGATCGCATCTTCGCGGTCGAACCGGATACAGGCAAGGTCAAGTGGACCTTCGATCCCCACATCAAGCTCGAGGATCCGACACAAGGCGAGCTGAAAACGCGCGGCGTCGCCTATTGGCAATCGCCCAATCCGGTCGCCGGACAGCCCTGCCAGAAGATCGTCTATCTCGGCACCATGGATGCGCACATCATCGCGGTCGACGCCGATACGGGCACTCTCTGCCCCGGTTTCGGCGACAAGGGTGCGCTCAATATCGACCAGTGGAATACCGTCAACGCCAAATGGCCATTGTCGGTCCTGCAGCCGCCCACCGTCTACAAGAACATGCTGTTCATCGGCTGGGCCGGGAAGGACTGGGCCCAACAGGTGCAGCCGCCGGGCACCGTCTTTGCCGTTGACGCCCAGACCGGCCAGCTCAAGTGGACGTTTCATTCCATCCCGGCCGACATGTTTCCCGTAACGGGCACGTCAAATGTCTGGTCGAGCATGTCGATCGACGCCGAGCACAACCTGCTTTACCTGCCGGTCAGTTCGCCCAGCCCTGACTTCTTCGGCGGCGACCGCAAGCAGAACATTCCCTATGCCACCTCGGTGACGGCCCTCAATCCGGATACCGGCCAGGTGGTCTGGAGCCGGCAGCTCGTTCATCATGACATCTGGGACTACGACGTCAATTCGGCGCCGGTGCTGGTCGATATCCAGCAGAACGGCAAGACCATCCCGGCGTTGGTGCAGTCGACCAAGGAGGGGTACCTCTTCGTCCTCAACCGGCTGACTGGGGAACCGATCTGGCCGATCGACGAAAAGCCGGTCGAGAAATCCGACGTTGCGGGCGAAGAGGCATCCCCCACCCAGCCGGTGCCCACCGTTCCCGAACCCACCGTGCCGGAGCGTTTCCCGGGCATTTCCCAGCTCGCCGATCTCGCAAGCGGGGGCTATTGCAGCCGAGCGCTCGCGCAAATGCGCTATGACGGCCGCTTCACCCCGCCGAGCCTCAGGGGCAGCATCGCCTTCCCGGCGACCGCGGGTGGCATCGAGTGGGGCGGCGGCGCCGTCGACCCGACGACCAACACCTATGTCGTCAACAGCTCGGAGGTGGCCCAGATCTATCAGCTGCTGACCCGCGCCGACTACGATGCCAAATCCAAGGAGCCGGGTGCGTCCGAACAGGGTTATTTCCCGATGACCGGCGCCCCCTATGGGGTGAAGGTCAGCACCTTCCTCAATTCGCTCGGCATGCCGTGCTGGAACCCACCTTACGGCACGCTCTCGTCCTATGACCTCAATACCGGCAAGCTGTTGTGGCGCAAGCCATTCGGCCAAGTGCAGAAATGGGGCTTCTACATGCCACGGTCATGGGGTTCGGTCACCATCGGCAGCCCGGTGATCACCAAGACCGGGCTGATCTTCATCGGTGCCTCGATGGATTCGCGCGTCAGGGCGATCGATCTCAAGACGGGCGACGTGCTGTGGAAGGCGCAGGTGGATGCGCCGGCGGTGGCGATGCCTGCGGTCTATACGTACAAAGGCAAGCAATACGTGGTGTTCGCCGTGGGCGGCAATTCGATCCTCGAGCCCAAGGTCGGCGACCAGTTGGTCGCCTTCGCGCTCCCCGGCTAATCCGGCGGTACACCGGCGAGGTCGGCGGTGTTAATGCTGGCGACCCCACGTTGACGGCAACGGGGCAAAAAAGTGGCACGGCGCTGCTTGCTTGATCGTTAAATATCTGTCATTCTCGTGTTGATAGGACAGCACTGTTGTCCATTAACGTGGCGTTCGCGCTGCGTGGAGCCAACCGCCCGTCTCCCGGGAGAGGATGGCACGCCGGTCCGGCTGGCCCGTTCATCGAGAACGGAAACGGGAAGGCGGGGCGCGGAGCCCGAACAGGTGGCCATTTGGATGCAGAGCCACCTCAAATTAGGATAGGATAGGCAGCTCGCCCCGAGCCGTACCAGCTACGACCCGAGGCCAAAGCTTGTCCGCCGAAAGGAAGTGACCGCCGGAGTTTCCCGGCATAAAGCGACGAAGGATTGCGACATGGCAGATCAGCGGAAGGGAATTCTCCCCGTCACCAACGGTATGGCCAATCGCAAAGCCAAAGCCCAGGAAATCGCCACATTCCAAGCCCCGGTTGCGGCTGGCCTGTTCGACCCCAAGCGCGAACATGACGCCTGCGGCGTCGGTTTCATCGTCAACCTGCGCAACCGCAAGTCGCAGCAGATCGTGCAGAACGGCCTCAGCATTCTCGAGAACCTCGAGCATCGCGGTGCCGTGGGCGCCGATCCGCTGATGGGCGACGGCGCCGGGATCATGGTACAGATTCCGCACCGGTTCTTCGTTAAGGAAGGCCAGCGGCTCGGCTTTTCCGTGCCCGCTCCCGGCCGTTACGCCGTCGGCTTCATCTTCATGCCGCAGGATGCCGAGCTTCGTCGCAAGATGGAGCGGGTGGTCGAGCGCGTCGTCGAGGACGAGGGCCAGGTCGTGCTCGGCTGGCGCGACGTGCCTTCCGACAATTCTTCCCTCTCCAAGGCCCCCGAGATCGTCGTCACCGAGCCCTGTCACCGGCAGGTGATCATTGGCCGTGGCGAGCGCGTTGCCGACGAGGACGCCTTCGAGCGCAAGCTCTACATCATCCGCAAGGTCTGCTCGTCCAAGATCTATTCGGCCTTCGAGGGCAAGCCCAACGACTTCTATATCGTGTCGATGAGCTGCCGGACGCTGGTCTACAAGGGCATGTTCCTTGCGGCCCAACTCGCCGCCTATTACCCGGACCTGCACGACCCGATGTTCGAATCGGCGCTGGCGCTCGTCCACCAGCGGTTTTCGACCAACACCTTCCCGTCATGGCGGCTGGCGCATCCCTATCGGTTCGTCTGCCACAATGGCGAAATCAACACCGTGCGCGGCAACGTCAACTGGATGGCGGCGCGGCAGGCTTCGGTCTCTTCCGAACTGTTCGGCGGCGATATCCAGAAGCTCTGGCCGATCTCCTATCCGGGCCAGTCGGACACCGCCTGCTTCGATAACGCGCTCGAATTTTTGCTGCGCGGCGGCTATTCGCTGCCGCACGCGGCGATGATGCTTATCCCCGAGGCCTGGGCCGGCAATCCGCTGATGGATGAGAGCCGCCGGGCCTTTTACGAATACCACGCTGCGCTGATGGAGCCCTGGGACGGTCCGGCTGCCATGTGCTTCTCGGATGGGCAGTATATCGGGGCGACCCTCGACCGGAACGGCCTGCGGCCGGCGCGCTACTTCGTCACCGAAGACGACGAGGTGGTGATGTCGTCGGAGGCCGGCGTCCTGCCGGTCGACGAGAGCAAGGTTGTCCGTAAGTGGCGCCTGCAGCCGGGCAAGATGCTGCTGATCGACCTCGAGCAGGTCCGCATCGTCTCCGACGAGGAGATCAAGGCCGAGCTCGCCAACGCCTTGCCCTACAAGAAGTGGCTGGCGCAGACCCAGATCGTGCTCGAGGACCTGCCGGAGGTCACCCCGCAGGCCCCGCGCAGCGAAGTGCCGCTGCTCGATCGCCAGCAGGCTTTTGGCTACACGCAGGAAGACCTCAAGCTCCTGCTGACGCCGATGGCGACCACCGGGCAGGAAGCCGTGGGCTCGATGGGCACGGATACGCCGATCTCGGCGCTCTCCGACAAGAGCAAGCTGCTCTATACCTATTTCAAGCAGAACTTCGCCCAGGTCACCAACCCGCCGATCGATTCGATCCGCGAGGAACTGGTGATGAGCCTCGTCTCCTTCATCGGGCCACGGCCGAACATTCTCGACCTCAAGGGCCAGGGCAAGCGCAAGCGCCTCGAAGTGCGCCAGCCGATCCTGACCAATGAGGACCTGGAAAAGATTCGCGCCATTGGCGCCATGGACTCGAACCCGTTCCAGTCGAAGACGCTCGACATCACCTATCAGGCCTCGGAAGGGGCTGAGGGCATGGAACAGGCGCTGGAGCAGCTCTTCTCCGATGCCGAGATCGCCGTCCACGCCGGCACGAACATCATCATCCTCTCCGACCGCATGATCGGGCCGGACCGGGTGGCGATTCCGGCGCTTCTGGCGACGGCAGGCGTTCACCACCACCTGATCCGCAAGGGCCTCCGCACCTCCGTCGGCCTCGTGGTCGAAACCGGCGACGCGCGCGAAATCCACCATTTCTGCGCCCTGGCCGGCTATGGCGCTGAGGCCATCAACCCCTATCTGGCGTTCGAAACCCTGCTCGCCATGAAGTCGGACCTGCCGGAAGAAGTGGACGAGCACGAAATCGTCCACCGCTACATCAAGGCGATCGGCAAGGGCATCCTCAAGGTCACCGCCAAGATGGGCATTTCGACCTATCAGTCCTATTGCGGCGCGCAGATCTTTGACGCGGTCGGGCTGACCTCGGACTTCGTGGGCAAGTATTTTTCGGGCACCGCCACCACCGTCGAAGGCGCCGGTCTCGCCGAGATTGCGGCTGAAACGGTGAGGCGCCACAAGGACGCCTTCGGCAGCTCGCCGGTGCTCGACGACGTGCTCGATGTCGGCGGCGATTATGCCTTGCGCCTGCGTGGGGAAGCCCATGTCTGGCGCTCGGAGACGGTTTCGGCCCTGCAGCACGCCGTGCGCGGCAATGCCCAGGACCGCTATCGCGAGTTCTCCAAGCTGGTGAACGAAACCGAGGACAAGTACCTCACCATCCGCTCGCTGTTCCGCATCAAGGGTGCAGACGAGGACGGCCGCACCCCCGTGCCGCTCGATGAAGTCGAGCCGGCCGTCGAGATCGTCAAGCGCTTCTCGACAGGGGCCATGAGCTATGGCTCAATCAGCCGCGAGGCGCACACGACCCTCGCCATTGCCATGAACCGGATCGGCGGCAAGTCGAACACCGGCGAGGGCGGCGAGGAAGCCGATCGCTACAAGCCGATGGCGAACGGCGATTCCATGCGCTCGGCCATCAAGCAGATTGCCTCGGGCCGCTTCGGCGTGACGACGGAATATCTCGTCAACTCCGACATGATGCAGATCAAGATGGCCCAGGGCGCCAAGCCCGGCGAGGGCGGCCAGCTCCCCGGCCACAAGGTCGATGCCATCATTGCCAAGGTGCGCCACTCGACTCCGGGCGTGGGCCTGATTTCGCCCCCGCCGCACCACGACATCTATTCGATCGAGGATCTGGCGCAGCTGATCTTCGATTTGAAGAACGTCAATCCGGATGGCCTGGTCAGCGTAAAGCTCGTCTCGGAAGTCGGCGTCGGTACGGTTGCCGCCGGCGTTTCCAAGGCGCGCGCCGACCACGTCACCATCTCCGGCTACGAAGGCGGAACGGGCGCGGCCCCGCTCACCTCGCTGAAGCATGCGGGCTCGCCCTGGGAAATCGGCCTTGCCGAAACCCACCAGACCCTCGTCGCCAACAAGCTGCGCGGCCGCATCGCCGTGCAGGTTGACGGCGGCATCCGCACCGGCCGTGACGTCGTCATCGGCGCCCTGCTCGGGGCCGACGAGTTCGGCATGGCGACGGCACCGCTGATTGCGGCCGGCTGTGTGATGATGCGCAAGTGTCATCTCAACACGTGCCCCGTCGGTATCGCGACGCAGGACCCGGTGCTGCGCAAGCGTTTTACGGGCAAGCCCGAGCACGTCATCAACTACCTGTTCTTCCTCGCCGAGGAAGTGCGCGAGCTGATGGCGGCCATGGGCTATCGCAAGTTCGATGAGATGGTCGGGCAGATGCAGATGCTGGACCGCCAGGCAGTCATCGAGCACTGGAAGGCGCAGGGACTCGATTTCTCGAAGCTCTTCCACAAGCCGGAAGCACCGGAAGGCGTGTCGATCTACCACACCGAGTCGCAGGACCACCCGATCAAGACGATCCTCGATCGCCGCCTGATCGAAAAGGCCCAGCCGGCCCTCGAAAGCGGCAAGCCGGTCAAGATCACCGAGGTGATCAGCAACACTGACCGCTCGGCCGGCGCAATGCTCTCGGGCGCGGTGGCCAAGCGTTACGGCGCGCAGGGCCTGCCAGAGGACTCGATCGCCATCAGCCTCACCGGCACGGGCGGGCAGAGCTTTGGCGCCTGGCTGATGGCGGGCGTTTCGATCGATCTCGTCGGCGAAGCCAACGACTATGTCGGCAAGGGCATTTCGGGCGGCCGCATCGTCGTCCGGCCGTCTGCAGGCGCGGCGATCAACCCGGCGGAATCGATCATCATCGGCAACACCGCGCTTTATGGCGCCATCGCCGGCCAGTGCTACTTCCGGGGCGTCGCCGGCGAGCGTTTCGCCGTGCGCAACTCCGGCGCGATCACGGTCGTCGAAGGCACGGGCGACCATGGTTGCGAGTACATGACCGGCGGCATCGTGGTCGTCCTCGGCAAGACCGGCCGCAACTTTGCGGCGGGCATGTCGGGCGGCATCGCCTATGTCCTCGACGAGGACGGCACTTTCGAGAGCCGGTGCAACATGTCGATGGTCGAACTCGAACCGGTAGCCGAGGAAGAACTGATCTCGGCGCGCGATTTCCACCACGCCGGCGATCTCGAAGGCCATGGCGAAGTTTCGATCATGGGTGACCTGTCGTCCGGCGATGCCGACCGGCTGCGCGCCCTGATCGAGCGCCACAAGGGTTTTACCAACTCGGACGTGGCTGCCAAAATCCTCGACAACTGGGCGGTCTACCTGCCCAAGTTCAAAAAGGTCATGCCGGTCGAATATCGCCGCGCACTGGCCGAGATGGCCCAGGCCGAAGAGCAGCGCGTGGCGGCAGAGTAAGAGCAAGAGACAAGAACATGGGCAAGATCACAGGCTTTCTCGAGCTCGACCGCGAAGACCGGCACTATGAACCGGCCGCCGACCGGCTGCAGCACTATCGCGAGTTCACCATTCCGCTCGGCGACGAGGGAACGCGCAAGCAGGCGTCGCGCTGCATGGATTGCGGCGTGCCGTATTGCCATACCGGCTGTCCGGTGAACAACCAGATCCCCGACTGGAACGACCTCGTCTATCGCGGCGACTGGCTGAAGGCGCTCAAAAACCTTCATTCGACCAACAACTTCCCGGAATTCACCGGCCGCATCTGCCCCGCCCCGTGCGAGGCGGCGTGCACGCTGAACATTCCGGATACCCCCGTCAGCATCAAGACGATCGAGTGCGCCATCGTCGACAAGGGTTGGGAAAACGGCTGGATCAAGCCGCAGATCAACTCGGAAAAGACCGGCAAGAAAATCGCCGTCGTCGGCTCGGGCCCGGCGGGCCTCGCCGCCGCGCAGCAGCTCGCTCGCGCTGGCCATGACGTCCACGTGTTTGAAAAGAATGCCAAGGCCGGCGGCCTCCTCCGCTACGGCATTCCCGACTTCAAGATGGAAAAGCATCACGTCGACCGCCGCGTCGAGCAGATGCAGGCCGAAGGCGTGACCTTCCACTACAATGTCCATGTCGGCATCGAGCTCGCCGTCGAGGATCTGGCGCGCGATTATGACGCCGTGGTCCTCGCCGGCGGCGCGGAACGCCCGCGTGATCTCGCGATCGAAGGCCGCGAACTCGACGGCATCCACTTCGCCATGCAGTTTTTGCCCCAGCAGAACCGCCGCAACACCGATGAGCCGCTCGGCAACGTTGCCCCCATCCTTGCCGAGGGCAAGCATGTGGTGGTGATCGGCGGCGGCGACACCGGCTCGGACTGCATCGGCACCTCCAACCGCCAGGGCGCGCTCTCGGTCACCCAGATCGAGATCATGCCCGCCCCGCCGGAAAAGGAGAACAAGGAGCTGACCTGGCCGAACTGGCCGCTGAAGATGCGCACCTCGTCCTCGCAGGAAGAGGGCGTGACGCGCGACTTCGCGATTTCGACCACCAAGTTCGTGGGCGAGAACGGCAAGGTGAAGGAGCTTCACTGCATCCGGCTCGATGCCAAGATGCAGCCGATCCCCGGCAGCGAGTTTGTGCTCAAGGCCGACCTCGTGCTCCTCGCCATGGGCTTCCTTGGCCCGGTGCAGGAGGGCATGCTGAAAGCGCTCGGCGTGGAGCTCGACAAGCGCGGCAACGTCGTCGCCAACATGAAGCAATATGCCACCAGCGTGCCGAAGGTTTATTCCTGCGGCGACATGCGCCGCGGCCAGAGCCTCGTCGTCTGGGCCATCCGCGAAGGCCGGCAGGCCGCCAAGGCCGTCGACCTGGCGCTGATGGGCGCGACGGTGCTGCCGAGCTGAGGGCTTAGGCAAGGTTGTGCCACAGCATTCCCTCCCCTTGAGGGGAGAGTGGCGGCGGCCGGGTGGGGAGTGTTCCTCACCACCTGCTCAGTGCTTGCGGCAACAACTCCCACCCCCAACCCCTCCCCGCAAGGGGAGGGGGAGCCAAGGCCGATAACCCTCCCCTCACACAGCCGTAATCGGCTGTGCTACGAGGCAACCGCCCATCACGGAGGTTGCCATGCCCACGCTCTGCCCGGAAATCGAGGCCTACGCCCATGGCCTGCTCGATGTCGGCGACGGCAACCGCCTCTACTGGGAAACGAGTGGCAACCCCGATGGCATTCCGGCGGTTGCGCTGCATGGCGGACCCGGATCGGGTTCCTCCACCCGCACGCGCCGGTTCTTCGATCCGGAAAAATACCGCATCATCCTCTTCGACCAGCGCGGCTGCGGGCAAAGCACGCCCCACGCCGGCGATTTTGCCACCGACCTCTCGGTCAACACCACCGGGCACCTGCTGGATGACCTCGAAATCCTGCGCCGCCACCTAACCGTGGAAAAATGGGTGATGCTCGGCCATTCCTGGGGCACCACGCTCGCGCTAGCCTATGCCGAGCGCCACCCTGAGCGCGTTGCCGGCCTTGTCTGCATCGGCGTCACCACCACGCGGCGGAGCGAAATCGACTGGCTCTACCGTGACCTCGCGCCGCTTTTTCCCGAGCACTGGGCGCGCTTCCGCGCGGGTGCGCCGGCCACCTGGCTTGACCCGGCCACCCATGATGCCTCGCCAGGTCCGCCTGAGGTATGGGGGAAGCTGAATGGGTCCCCGGGTCAAGCCCGGGGATGACGATGTGGGGAGGAAGGCGAGCAAATGCCGACGCCGCGCCGACAGCCCTCGCCCAAGCGTTCGCGACCTCCTGAGCTTGTCGAAGGACGAGGCCGGGCCCGGTGCAGAGCCCTGGTGGTTCGACAGGCTGACCATGAGCGCCGGAGGGGCAGGCGCAAAGCAAAAGGCGCGGAAGTTTCCCTCCGCGCCCCAACAGCAAAGCTCCGAAACCGGATCAGTTGACGGTCTTGTCCTCGATGCTTTGGGTCTTGGCCGCGCCGTTGATGGCGATGGTCCGGGCCTTCTTGCTCTCGGGCAGTTCGCGCTTCAGCTCGATGTGGAGAAGGCCGTTCTCGAGGTTGGCGCCACTCACTTCGACATATTCGGCCAGCTGGAAGCGCAGCTCGAAGGCGCGCTCGGCGATGCCGCGATGAAGGAACTGGCGGGCCTTTTCATCGGTCTCCGGCGCCTTGGCGCCCTTGACGGTGAGGCTGTTTTCCTTGGCCTCAATACCGATCTCGTCGGAGCCAAAGCCGGCGACCGCGATCGAGATGCGATAGGCGTTATCGCCCAGCTTCTCGATATTGTAGGGCGGGTAGGTCTTGGGCTCCTGGCCGACGATGCCGTCCAGGCGCGAGAACAGCCGGTCGAAGCCGACGGTGGAACGATAGAAGGGGGTGAAATCGACGGTCTGCATGTCACATTCTCCGTAAAGCAACGTGTGGTGCGGCACCCCTGGGCATTCCCTTCCAAAGGCGAATGCGACAGCTCGGGCACCGGTCCCCGGATCATCCGGCGAACGTCTTCTACTTAGGTGCCAAAACAGACGCTTCAAGCCCCGCCTGCCGATGAACGGAGGCTGAACGGCGTGCTCGGGCGGGGTTCAGGAGGAGGCTCCTAAAAGGAGAACGTGCGTTGCGTCTGATCGCGTCAACGGGATGCACAGCCAGTGCCGCCGTTATCCGCCCCCCGCGCGGCGGCATCGCAGCGAAGCCAGCGCTCCGAACGGAGGCTGGCTTTCCTGTTTTGGACGGGGCCTCATTGGCCATTGCCGCGGCGCGCCGGCGATTCTATGGCTGGTGGGAAGAGGGGGAACCGTCATGAACGAATCCGCCGAACCGTCGCTGGTCAACGTGCCGTCCAATCCGGTGCCGGAAGGGGCGCAGGCCGGCTTCTTCGTCACCAGCGACAAAGTGCGCCTGCGCTATGCCCTGTTTCCGCGTACGGACGGGGCGCACAGGGGCACGATTTGCCTCGTGCAGGGGCGGACCGAGTTCATCGAAAAGTACTTCGAGACCATCGCCGATTTTCAACGCCGCGGCTTTCAGGTGGCGACGTTCGATTGGCGCGGGCAGGGGGGATCGGACCGGCTGATGGGCAATCCGCGGCTCGGGTTCGTCGAAAGCTTTGACGACTACTGGACCGACCTTTCGGATTTTCACGGGGAGATCCTGCTGCCCGACTGCCCCCCGCCTTTCTATCTCGTCGGCCACTCCATGGGCGGGCTGGTATCGCTGTTTGCGGCCGGGCGCGACCGCTTGATGTTCGAGCGCATCCTCGTATCAGCGCCGATGGTGGCGCTCGACCGGCAGCCGTTCAGCATGGCCGGCATGGCGCGTCTGTGCGAGACGCTGAGCTTTTTGGGCCTGGGCAAGGTGCCGGTGGCGCGCAAAAGCGACCGGGCGCCGTCGGAGCGGACGTTTGGCGGCAATCCGCTGACCTCGGACCGCACCCGCTACATGCGCTCGGTCGAGGTGCTGAAGGCACGGCCGGCCCTGACCATCAGTTCGCCCACCATCCGCTGGTCGGCAGCGGCGATGCGGGCCATGGCGATCGCCACCGGCGACGATTTTCCCACGACCGTCAAGGCGCCGGTGCTGATGCTGGCGGCAGCCCGCGACGAGGTGGTTTCAACCTCCGCGACCGAACAGCTCGGGCTCAGGATGCGCACCGGCCGGCATATCGTCATCCCCGCGGCGCGGCATGAACTGTTCATGGAAGCCAATACCATCCGCGAACAGGTACTGGCAGCGTTCGACGCGTTCATCACGAACCCGTCGGGGTAGGGCAAAATGTCGGCGCTTGCCGTGGCCAGGTGCAGCGCTGCGGACAACAACCCCCACCCTTGATCCCTCCCCTCAAGGGGGAGGGAGACGAAGGGGCCGCCGGCCCATCGTCCCTCCCCCTTGAGGGGAGGGTGGCGGCAGCTGGGTGGGGGTTGTTGCCGCCAGGCCCGTTCCGGGCATCGGCCGCAAATTGCCACCCCGATTTTGCCACTTTCTGTTTGACGCTTAAGGCGGAGCGGCAGATATCGACGACAGCGGCGCTCCTCCGCGAAAAGGTTACTTGCCAAATGTCGTCCCCGGAAAGCGTGGTGGAGGCGCCGGCCTTCGTCACCGAACGTAATCCTCGTCTGCGCCTCATCATTCCCGCGATCGTTGCCGTCGCCTTCCTGATGGAGCAGCTCGACCAGACGATCATCGTCACGGCCGTGCCGGATATGGCCAGGAGCCTCGCCACCACCCCGCTCAGCATGAATTTGGCGGTCACCACCTATGTGCTGGCGCTGGCGATGTTCATTCCGGTGAGCGGCTGGTTCGCTGACCGCCACGGGGCGGGTCGCGTCTTCGCGCTGGCGCTGCTGGTGTTTACGATCGGCTCGGTGCTTTGTGGGGTCGCCGTCAATTTTCCGATGCTGATCGCAACCCGCGCCCTGCAGGGCATCGGGGGCGCGATGATGACCCCGGTCGGCCGCCTGATCCTGATCCGCAGCTTTCCGCGCAGCCAGCTCGTCACCGCCATGACCTATATGACGCTGCCGGCAATCGTCGGGCCGCTGATCGGGCCGGTGCTGGGCGGCTTTCTCACCACCTATCTTTCCTGGCGCTGGATCTTTTACGTCAATGTGCCGTTCGGCCTCATCGGCATGGCGATGGCGCTGCGTTTCATCGAGAACACCAAGGGCGACGGGGCGGTGAAATTCGATTTCCCTGGTTTCCTCATGGTCGGTATCGGCTTTTGCGTGCTCGAATACGGGATCGAGAATGTGGGGCGCCCGACCATTCCGGTTGCCGCCATCGTCGCGGTGATTGCGCTGGCGCTCGCGCTGCTCGTCGCCTTCTTCTTTTACGCGCGGCGGGCGACCGCGCCGGCGGTGGATTTTTCGCTGTTCCGCGATCGCTGCTTCCGCGTCGGGACAGTGGCGGGTGGGCTCTGCCGCATCGGGCTCAACGGCACGCCTTTCCTGCTGCCGCTGATGCTGCAGGTGGGTTTTGGCTTCAGCCCTATCCTTTCGGGGTCGCTGACCTTCGCCAGCGCGCTGAGCGCGCTCGCGTTGCGCCCGCTGTCGAGCCGCTCGCTGCGCCTGTTCGGCTTCGACCGCCTGCTGACCTGGAGCGCAGTGGCCGGCGCCATCATTCTCGCCGGCTTTTCGCTGATCAACCCCACGACCCCGCACTGGCTGATCATCGTCTATGTCTTCATCTTCGGCCTGGCGCGCGGCACGCAGTTCATGACCTCGAACACGCTGTCCTATTCGGAGATCAACTCCAGCATGCTCAGCAAGGCGACGAGCGTGGGCGGGGTGCTGCAGCAGTTGAGCGTCAGTCTTGGCGTCTCCATCGCCGCCATGCTGCTGGGACTCGTCTCCCAGGATGGTGGCGCGCTGACGCCCGAGCGTTTTCACCTGGTGTTTCTGATTTCGGGGCTCATTCCGCTGCTTTCGGTGCCGGGGTTCCTGCTGCTCAAGCCCGAGGATGGCAAGCAGGTGAGCGGGCATGAGCGGCGGAAAGCGGCGTAGGGGCTGGGTTTTGGGGGCGCTCGTGGTGAAGGCCCCCTCACTCTACCCTCTCCCAAGAGAGGCTCTGTGGCACGGCCTCGCCTTCCTCTCCCTTGGGGGAGAGGTCCGTCCAGTAGGACGGGGTGAGGGGGCCTTGGCCGCGATCTGGGTCTTGCCTCTCCCAACACCTCGTGAGGGGCCTTGGTCCCAAACCCAGCTTCCATGTTAGGGTTTGTTTCCAACGGGAGGAGGTTGCGATGAATGCGGAGTTCTTGAGCCATTTGGGGGACATGCTCGGCGAGATCGAGCGGAGCGGGCTCTATAAGCGCGAGCGCGAGATCACAGGCCCGCAAGGCGGCAGGATCGGCGTCCGCACCGAGCAGGGCGAGCGCCGCATGATCAACCTGTGCGCCAACAACTATCTTGGCCTCGCCAACAATGCCGAAATCCGCTCCGCTGCCGCTGCCGCGCTCGACCAGTACGGGTTCGGCATGGCCTCCGTCCGCTTCATCTGCGGCCAGCAGACGCTGCACCGCGAACTCGAGCGGGCCGTCGCCAGCTATCTCGGCAAGGACGACGCCGTCCTCTTTGCCGCCTGTTTCGATGCCAATGGCGGGCTGTTCGAGGCCCTGCTGGGGCCGGAGGACGCCATCATCTCCGATGCCCTCAACCACGCCTCGCTGATCGACGGCATCCGGCTCAGCAAGGCGGCGCGCTACCGCTACGCCCAAAGCGACATGAACGACCTCGAGGCGCAGCTCAAGCAGGCCGAGGCCGACGGCAAGCGCTTCAAGCTGATTGCGACCGATGGCGTGTTCTCGATGGATGGGCACGTGGCCAATCTCAAGGATATCTGCGCGCTGGCCGAGCGTTATGGCGCGATCGTCGCCGTCGATGATTGCCACGCCACCGGGCATCTGGGCGAAAAGGGCCGCGGCACGCCCGCTCTGACCGGCGTGGGCGATGGCGTCGACATTGTGACCGGCACCTTCGGGAAAACGCTTGGCGGCGCCATGGGCGGCTTCGTGGCCGCGGCCCAGCCGATCATCGATATGCTGCGGCAGCGCGCCCGCCCCTATCTCTTCTCTAACAGTCTCGCCCCGGCGGTCGTCGCCGGATCGCTCAAGGCAATCGAAATCGCAGAAGAGGCCGACCATCTCAGGGCAAGGCTGATGCACCATACGCGCCGTTTTCGCGACGGGCTTGCGGGTGCCGGCTTCAACCTGCTCCCGGGCGAAACGCCGATCATTCCGGTGATGCTGGGCGAGGCGGTGCTGGCGCAGGAGATGGCCAAGGCGCTCGGCGAACGCGGCGTCTATGTCGCCGGGTTCTTTTTTCCCGTGGTACCCAAGGGTAAGGCGCGCATCCGCACGCAAATGTCGGCCGGCCTCGATGATGCCGACATCACCACGGCTATCGATGCGTTCAAAGACGCAGGCAAGCAGTTGGGAGTGATCTGAGATGAAGGCGCTTGTTAAGGCCCGGGCCGAACGCGGCATCTGGATGGAGGAGCGGCCGGTGCCCGAGATCGGGCCGGATGACGTGCTGGTCAAGATCCACAAGACCGGCATCTGCGGCACCGACGTCCACATCTACAACTGGGACGAATGGGCGGCGAGAACCATCCCCGTGCCGATGATCACCGGCCACGAATATGCCGGCGAGATCGCGGCGCTCGGCAGCAATGTGAAAAACCTTGCCATCGGGCAGCGCGTCTCCGGCGAAGGGCACGTCGTGGGCCAGAAGAGCCGCGCTTCCCGCGCCGGAAAATATCACCTCGACCCCGACACCAAGGGCATCGGGGTAAACCTTCCCGGGGCCTTTGCCGAATATGCCAAGATACCGGCGTTCAACATCGTGCCGCTGCCCGACAGCGTCGATGATGAGATTGGCGCCATCCTCGATCCGCTCGGCAACGCCGTCCATACAGCGCTCTCCTTCGACATCGTTGGCGAGGACGTGCTCATTACCGGCGCCGGGCCGATCGGCATCATGAGTGCGGCGGTTGCCCGCCATGTCGGCGCGCGGTACGTGGTCATCACCGACGTCAACCCCAAGCGCCTGGCGCTCGCGACCGAGGTTGCCGATGTGGTGCCGGTGAACGTTGCGACCGAGGACCTTCGCGCCGCGATGGAAAAGCTCGGCATGCGCGAGGGGTTCGATGTCGGCCTCGAAATGAGCGGCGCCCCGGCCGCGCTCGACCAGATGATCGACCACATGGTGATGGGTGGCCGCATCGCGCTGCTCGGCATTCCGGCGCGCCCCTTTCCGTTCGATCTGGGGAAGATCGTCTTCCGCATGATCACGCTGAAGGGAATCTACGGCCGCGAAATGTTCGAGACCTGGCACAAGATGCTAGCCATGCTGGAGAGCGGTCTTGACGTCCGCAAGGTAATCACCGGCCGCCAGCCGGCCGACGATTACGCTCGGGCGTTCGAAGAAGCGGCTGCCGGTGAAGCCGGCAAGATCGTGCTCGACTGGTAGCGGTGCCCGCCGGTCGCCGACAGCATCGCGATTTTGCTGAATTTCAGCGCGACCGATCCGGCTCGGCGCAACTTATTCTGAGCCGGTGGCCCGGCCCCGCCGAAGCGGGACCGGACGATTGCGCGCCGAACACCCTAGGCCTCGAGGCCAGACTGCCCGGTGTCTCACATTACTGGGGCGGCAAACCGGGCTGCCCGGCGCAGAGCGTCGGGTTGTTAGCCCGGGTCATTGCGTCGGTGCAGTCGGTGACGTTCGGGTTGTTACCGGCGCTTCCGATGGGGTTGTGGTTGCCAGACAGGGAATTCTGGCCATTGCCGCCGCTCGAGCCATTGCCTTGGCTCGAGGAGCCGCCGTTGGAGCCCCCAGCGCTCGTGTCCTGAGCGAATACGGGCGCCGCAATGCCGAGCGCTCCTGCCGTAATGACTACGGCAACCAATCTATTCATCTTCATTGCTATCTCCTGTCACCCTCGGGGGGCGAACTTGGCCTTCGCCAGTTGGTTCCCGGCAAAAAAAAGCCCCGACCGTGAGGCCGGGGCAGGTTCAAAGTGGCGTCAGTTTCGAGGCTCGGCGTCAGTTTCCGACCCAGACGACGGTGCCGGTGGCGTTGTCGATCAGGACAGGGCGGTCGTTGACGTAGACGTAGGAATAATTCTGGTCCTCGGGAATGGGATACATGCGCAGGCCATGTCCGATCCTGTAGCCCGGGCGGACGTCGCCCTCGTAAGTAACTGAGGCCTCGCGATGAGCGCGGGCATAGTCCTGGGCGGAACTCGATACACCGGCGCCGACTCCGGCGCCCGCTATCCCCCCGACCACCGCGCCGACCGGACCGGCAATAAACAGGCCAGCAGCAGCGCCTGTCGCAGCCCCAGCGGCGCCGCCCGCCGCTGCTCCGCTTTCATCGGCGATAGCCGGCACAGCTGCGCCAAAGGCGAGAACCGCCGCGGTGGTTAGTGCAAGAATGCGCATTTGGAATTCTCCATCAGCTGGTTACCTACACCTAACGATGGACGGCGACTGCCGGTTGCATGGCCTGAGTAGCCGGCTACCCACACCGGGGACGGTGGGCAGGGCCATCCGGCCCCCGCCGCAGTCGACCGGCCGCAAAATATGCGTGGAGAAACAAGAAACCGGGCAACGGATGGTGGGTGTGACAGGGATTGAACCTGTGACCCCCGCCGTGTGAAGGCGATGCTCTCCCGCTGAGCTACACACCCGTCCGTCGCTGCCGGCACAATCGCACCGGACCGGGCGCTAGATAGCTCACATCGCGGCGTGCGTAAACCGGGGCTGAGGAATTTTTCGCATCGATGCCGTTCCGCCCAAGCAATGGCCTTAAAAAGATGCTAGCCGTTAACGAATTTTCTCGCACAGGCCCTTGTCATGCCGTCACCGCCACCATTGCCCCCCACCGACATTCCCGCAGGGATCGAAGTCGAGGGCCACGCCGTCGTCTCGTCCGACGGGATGATCGCGGATTCGGCGGGCAATATGCCGTCCGGCCTGCGCAACGATGAGGAATGGGAGCGGTTCCAGCAATCGCTCGACCGTAGCGCGCTGATTGCGCTCGGACGGCTGGCGCACCGCCGGCATCCCAACACCGGCCGGAACCGGCTGGTCTTCACTGGCAGCGTCGCTGGCATGGCACCTGATCCCGAGGATCCGGCAGCAATTTTCTTCAACCCGGCGGGGGCCAGCCTTGGCGCAGCGCTCCGATGCTTCGGCATCCTTTCCGGCACGATCGCGGTGACCGGGGGCACCGGCGTTTTTGGCTACTTCCTGGAGATCTTTAATCGCTTCGCCCTCGGCGAGACCAATAGCACGATCATTCCCGGCGGCCGCCCGTGCTTTGCGGCGGGGCACCCGCGCACCGTGCTCGCTGCCGCGGGCCTGTTGCCTGACAGGATCGAACTCATCGACGTGCCAGCGAACGTGACCTTGACCCACTGGGAGCGGCCGGCGCCCCCGCCCGAGGATCGGCCATTTTACGCCGGCCCGCCAGCCGGGGAAATCCTGTAGCCGGATGCGCGACATGAGCCTTTCCGGCAAGCGCATCGTGTTGGTGGTGGGCGGCGGCATTGCCGCCTACAAGTCGCTCGACCTCGTCCGGCGGCTGCGCGAGCGCGGCGCCAGCGTCCGTTGCGTCATGACCGCCGCCGCGCAGAATTTCATTGCGCCTCTGTCGTTTGCCGCACTCACGGCCGAGCCTGTTTCCACCGACCTGTTCGACCGGGCCGACGAGCACGATATCGGCCACATCCGGCTGTCGCGCGAGGCAGACCTGATCGTGGTGGCGCCCGCCACTGCCGACCTCATGGCCAAGCTCGCCAATGGCCACGCCGACGACCTCGCCTCGGCGGTGTTGCTGGCCGCAAACAAGCCCGTGCTGCTGGCGCCGGCGATGAACCCAAAAATGTGGTCGCACCCGGCGGTGCGCCGGAACTGCGAGGCGCTCCTCGCCGACGGCGTCGCCATGGTCGGCCCCGAAAAGGGCGAAATGGCCGAGTCCGGCGAGACGGGCGAGGGGCGCATGGCCGAGCCGTTGGCGATCGTTTCGGCCATCGAGCGGCTGCTCGATGACAGCCCCAAGCCGCTGGCCGGGCGCCGGATCATTGTCACCTCCGGGCCTACCCACGAGCCGATCGATCCGGTGCGCTACATCGCCAACCGATCCTCCGGCCGCCAGGGCCACGCCATCGCGGCTGCTTTCGCCGCGCTTGGGGCGGACGTCACGCTGGTTTCCGGACCCGTTTCCATCCCCGATCCGGCGGGCGTCAAAACCCTCCATGTCGAAACCGCGCTGGAGATGCAGGCCGAGGTCGACGCGCTGCTGCCGGCCGATGCGGCCGTGTTCGTGGCGGCGGTCGCCGATTGGCGCCTCGAGCAAGTGGCCGGCGAAAAGCTCAAGAAGCGGCCCGGCGAAGCGCCCGCGCTGCCGCCAATGGTGGAAAACCCCGACATCCTAGCCGGTGTCGGCCATCATGCGAAGCGGCCGCGCATCGTCGTCGGTTTTGCCGCCGAGACCGAAGATCTGCTTGCCAATGCCACGGCCAAGCTGGACCGCAAGGGCGCCGACCTGATCGTCGCCAACGACGTCTCGCCTGATAGCGGCGTGGGCCCCGGCGGGGTCATGGGCGGCGACCGCAACCTTGTCCACATCGTTACGCGCGAGGGCGTCGAGGCGTGGCCGGAAATGGACAAAACCGCCGTCGCTACGCGGCTCGCCGGGCTGATTGCCGAGCGGCTGGGCTAGTCGCGGCGCCCTTCTTTCCTTCTCCCCTTGCGGGAGAAGGTGGCGTGTCGGCGCCGGATGAGGGCAGGCCGTAAACTCCGAGCTTGGTTGCTCACCCCTCACCCGCCTGCGGGCACCCTCTCCACAAGGGAAGAGGGGAGATGCGGCGCAGCGCGGGCCCTCAAAGCCAGCCGCGGCCCCTGAAGAACAAATACGGCAAAATGGCCGAGAGCAGCATCAGCAGCAGCGCGACGGGGTAGCCGAGGGACCAATCGAGTTCGGGCATGAGGTGAAAATTCATCCCATAGACCGAGGCGACCAGGGTGGGCGGCAGGAACACCAGGGCGGCGACCGAGACGATCTTGATGATCTGGTTCTGCTGCAGGTTGATCAGCCCCAGCGTCGCATCGAGCAGGAAAGTCAGGCGGCCGGAGAGCGCCCGCGCGTGCTCCCCGAGGGAGGAGGCATCGCGGTTGATCAGCCGCCGCAATTGCTTGGTTCCCTTGTCGATGCCGTTTGGCGGCGCCTCGACGGTGCCGTGGAAATCGATCAGGCGCACGATGCTGACGAGGCTCTCTTGCACCATCGTCAGCAGTTCGCTCTTGCGCCCGACCTGCTGGATGATGGCCTCGAGGTCACGCTGTTGCTTCTTGACGCTGGCGGTACGCTGCCGGAAGACGCTTCGGGAGAGCTTGTCCACCTCGTTGCCCACGATCTCCAAGGCATCTGCCGTGCGGTCGATCATCGCCTCGATGATCCCGAGCATCACGAGTTCGCCGCTGTCGCAGGCAGCGCCTTCTGTCCGCGTGGCCCGGCTCACATAGGCCAGGAACGGCTTCGGCTCGGCATAACGCACGGTAACGAGGACCGGGCCCTTGAGGATGAAGGTGACCGGCGTCTTGATGGGTTCGTCGGTATCGAGGCTGGCGAGCGCCGTCAGGGTCATGAACTCGGCGCCGCCTTCGCTGTAGAGCCGGGACGAAAGCTCGATCTCTTCCATTTCCGCCCGGCTCGGAACGGTGAGGCCGAGGAGTTGCTCGACCATTCTGTCTTCGGCGGGAGAGGGGTCGACCATATCGATCCACACCAGCTGTTCGGCACTAGTCTGCGCCTCAGGCGGCGTGGCGAGTTCGATGAGCTGGTTTTTCCCGCGTGCATACATGCGCAGCATTGGTTCCCCCCTATGCTCCTCGATGCGTTCCGGCGCCCACTGGCATAGCATGTTGCCCGAGGATTTACGCCGCCACCGTCGAGCAACTAGGGTGCGACGGGGAATGGAACGAGCACCGGGGGGAATTGGACGTGAGCCAGATCGACGCATCGGCGGGCGGCAGGCCGAAACGGGCGCTCCTGGCCTGGGAATTCGGCTCCGGTAGAACCCATGTCGGCAATCTGCTCGGGGTCGCGGGCCATCTCCGCCGGTCGGGCGTGGAATGCCTTGCCGCGCTCTATGACCTGCGCTTTGCAAGCGAGTTCGCGGCGCTAGGCATTCCGGTCGTCCAGAACTATGTCTGGCCGGCGCGCCGCCGAGCCCCGTTTCCCTGGCAGGAGCGCGAAGCGCGCGCCCTCGGGGATGCGCTCGCCAATCTCGGCCTCGCCGATCCGCCTTCGCTCGCCGCGGCGCTGGCGCACTACGATGGCCTGTTCGCGCTTTTCGAGCCCGATATCGTCCTCAGTGAAAACGCCTTCGGGGCGGTGCTTGCGGCGCGCGGCCGCCGGCCGGCAATCGCATTTGGCACCGGGTCCTGCTTGCCGCCGCTCGATGGCGCGGGCTTTGACCTGCGCGAAGGCAGCAAGGGACCGCCCTCCTGGCCGGAGGAACATGTTCGCACCGAAATCAACAAGGGGCTGGCGACGGCGGGCCGGCCGCCCCTCGGCGCCCTTTCGGACCTGCTGCGGATCGAGGGGGTCTATCCCTTCGGCCCGCGCGAGTTCGATGTCCACGGTCCGAGGCGGCGAGACCCGATGCTGCCGCCCTATGTGCCCGCCCTCGACCGGCCGATAACGGTGAGCAACGGGGACGAGATTTTCGTCTATCTCCACGGTTTCGTGCAGGGCAATGCCGAGATCATGGCGGGTTTGCGCGCTATCGACAGGCCGATGCGGCTCTATATCCCGGAGCTGGCGACCGATCAGCGGCTGGGTTTTGCGGGCTCGTGCCAGTTCGAGGAACGGGCCGTGCCGGTGCCCGAGATTTTGAGGCGGTCACGCGCCGTGATCCATCATGGCGGGCCGCAACTGACCACGCTTTGCCTTGCCGCAGGGCTGCCGCAGGTCATCATCGCCAAGGAACTCGATAACGAGCTCTGCGCCCGCTTCGTGCTGGAGCGGGGGCTGGGCGCGGCGCGCTTCGTGACCGATGCCAAGGCGGCCTGGCTCACCTCGGTCGGGCGGCGGGCCTATGACGATGTCGAGGTGAAGGGCCGCTGCGCCGCCGCCGCGCCCGAATTTGCCGGATGGCTGACGAACGATCCAACGCGGACGGTGGCGGAAGCCGCGCTTTCGCTGATCGGGGCTCGGGATCGAACCCCGGCTATTTCTGGCGGGAGGTGAAGACCCCATCCCAACCGGCAAGGGGCGGGGCCTGCCGCATTTCGCCGAGCCTTTCGGCATAGAGGTCGTAAAACTTTGCGAAATCCGGCGGTGCGAGAGCCGTCGCCTCGGCCAGCGCCGCTTCGGCGGCTTCGACCTCGATGGCCCGGTAGGCCGCGATCAGCCGCGCGTGGGCGGCCGCCAGCGCGCGGAATTCCGGCGTTTCGGCATGGGCCGCATCGCCCAGCAGGACATGCACCGGCACCGGCTCGCGACGGCCAACCACGCGCACCAGATCGGCCTCGAGGAACGCCAGTTCGGCAGCGCCCGCGCGCGTTGCCTCCGTGGTTAGGATCGAGACGCCGTAGCTCTTGGTCAGGCCCTCGACGCGGGAGGCGAGATTGACGCTGTCCCCGATCGCCGAATAGCTGAAGCGCTGCGCCGAGCCCAGATTGCCGACGCAGGCATTGCCGGTATTGAGGCCGACGCCGATCCGGATCTGGGAACCACGCTCGGCGTTGAGCCGGTTCAGCGCGTCGAGCATCTGGAGCGCCGCAAGGCAGGACTTGCGCCGGTGGTCGGCGATGTCGAGCGGCGCGTTCCAGAACGCCATGATCGCATCGCCCATATATTTGTCGATGGTCGCTTCGCTGTTGAGCAGCACATCGGTCATCGGCGTCAGGAAGCTGTTGAGCAGATCCGTCAGCGCGTCGGGCTCGAGCTTTTCCGACATCGAGGTAAAGCCGCGGATGTCCGAAAAAAGCGTCGTCAGCTCGCGCGTTTCGCCTCCGAGTTTCAAAGCGTTGGGATTGTCGCTCAGCCGCTCGACCAACGAGGGGGCGAGATAGCGGCCGAAGGCGCCGCGCACGAACTGCTTTTCCCGGTCGGTCAGCAGCAGCAGCAGCGGCATGGTCACTGCGAATACCGCCAGCACCGCGCCGGCGGGCAGGATCGGATCGAGCAACAATTGCCCGTCGACAAAACCGGCCCATGAGCCGCCGAGCGCGACAGCGACGAGCACGATCGCGCCGCCGGCGCTGGCGATCGCGCCGGCCCGCTGGGCGATGGCGACGAGGATGAAGCCGAGGACAAGCGCGGCGAAAATCTCGGCCCCGCGGGCCCAGTCGGGCCGCGAAATGAAGGTCTTGCCGAGGATCTGGTCGATGATTTCGGCGTGGACCCGGACGCCGGGCATGCTTGCATCGGTCGGGGTCGCCACCAGGTCGCGCAGGCCCACGGCGCTGGTGCCGACGAGGATGATATGGCCGGCGATCTTGTCGGCGATGGCGGCGCTCGCCTTGGGATCGAGCAGCGTTGCGGCCGGAATGGTCGCCATCGAGGGGAGGCCGGAGAAGTAGACCCAGAACTCGCCCCGGGGGCCGGTCGGCACGTCGAGGTCGCCGTCGCGCAAGGCGGTCATGGCAGTAACGCCGGTGTCCGCGTCCCCGCTGGCGCCCGTCGAGCGGATGATGATGGACTTTGCGCCCTGTGCCACCCGCAGCGCTTCAAGGCTCAGGGTCGGATAAAGCTGGCCCTGGGCCGACGATATCAGCGGCAGCACGCGGACGATCCCGTCCGTGCTCGGCGGAAAGGAGAAAAATCCGACGCCTGCCGCGGCGTCCGTCAAGGGCTTCAGGTCGGTGACGCCGCCCCGATTTTGGGGGAGGTAGAGGTGCGGGTCGGCCCCGGCAAAGGAAAAGCCGGCCTTGGGAGCGGGCAGGGGGTTGTCGGTTTCGTTGGAGACGACGATGCCGGCGACCACATTGTTGCGGCCGAACGCTTCAGCAAGGCGCGTGTCGTTATCGAGGGACGGCCCGCCGGTCGGCAGCTCTACTTTCGCGCCGGCGCGTTCGAGATCGGCCGCCGCCTGGGTCAGCGAGGAGCGGTCGGGCTCGGGAAAGACCATGTCGAAGGCGATGCTCGCGGCCCCCAGTTCGCCCAGCCTGTCGACGATCTGCCCGATCGTGCTCCGCGGCCAGGGCCATTGCCCCAGCTTGGCCATCGAGCTCTCGTCGATATCGACGATGGTTACCGGCGCCCCGGCCTCAGCGCGCGGATGGAGTCGCTGGTAGGCATCGAACACCAGCGGCGTCAGCCGGTCGAGCGGCAGCAGACCATAGACGCCGAGACCGACGAACACGCCGAGCGTCGCCGGCCCGACGATCCAGACGAGCAGCGATTTCTGCCGCGCCGAGCGGGAGGGCTGGGGCTTGGGCTGGGGATTCGGCGACGTGCGGCGCCACCAGGTCATGGGGGCGACGTCAGGTCCAGGCTTGTCCGCTGGCCGGCAATGA
Source organism: Devosiaceae bacterium (assembly GCA_035493835.1). GTDB lineage: Bacteria > Pseudomonadota > Alphaproteobacteria > Rhizobiales > Devosiaceae > DASZTU01. Next base: position 27,951 of record DATJHO010000064.1, on the reverse strand, counting down.
TACCGGTCGCCTGGTATCCACCCTCCTCATAGGCGCTGAAGTTGCCGATCACACCCGCGGCCTTGTCGGAGCCGTTGTTCACGAACGCGCCGTTGACGTTCATCGAGCCGCTACCCTCGCCGGTTGAGAACTGACCGTTCGGCGTGCTGGAGCTGACACTGGTGGAGAATTCGTGACTGCCGTCAAAATTCGTAATGTCCACGAAACCGTTTCTGCTGCCGAAGTCCCAGGTCATGCTCATGTCGCCTGTGGCCCTATGCGTCCCGATCTCGTCAGGCTCCTGGGCGTACCCAACAGCGTTGCCCGTATAGGTGGCGGTATAATTCGCCTGGGCCTCCGAATAGGCGGCGAAGTCCTCGGGACTGGTGATGTCGCCGGTCACCCAGGTTCCGACAGCGCTGACGTGTCCGGTGCCGTTGTTACCTTCCCCTTCCGCGTCGAAATCGGTTGCCCAGTAGCCCCATTGCAGAAAGTCGCAGGTGCAGGAGGCGAGCGTGTCGCTGCCGTGGGACGCGAAGGTTGTGCCGTTTCCACCCGAGCCTGGCCCCGTCGTATACTGTAGCGTTGCCGTAGCGGCTGAACCGGTGCCGGTGGCCGTGAAGGCATCGTTGCTCGGAAAGGACGACGAACCGCCTGAGCTGCCGTCGCCGAACCCAACCGAGATATCTTGGAGCAGGTATCCACCCGTCAAAGCGAATGTGCCGCCAACGCTATCGGTCGAGGGGCTGAAATCGACGGTGACGTCATTGGGGTCAATGTTTGTCAGAATAGTTGAGAATGGCGTCATGCCGCATGTTTCCACATAGCCACTTCCCAGGCCTGCACTGAAGCCCTGGAAGGTGCCGCTAATCCGGGTATCTACCGGCGGCGGTGGTGGTGGTGGTGGTGGTGGCGGGGTCACCTCGCCGTTTGTGGTGAGGTCATTGGCGTCCGCGGTGACGGTGGTGATGGTATCGCCAAAATCCGTCGTCGGCAGCGGCAGGAGGGGCGGCGGCAGGTTGTCGGTGACCGGATACTCCGAGTTGGTCGGTGGCATCCCGCTCGAGGCGACAATCTTGTCGTCGGGGATGTGGTTCGAGCCGCCGGTCTGATGGGAGTGGCCGGCGAGGATCAACTGGATCAGGTCCCCCGATCCCGGCGGGGTCTTGACGATGCGGAGACGTCCGTCCGCCCCTACGATGATCGAATAGCCGGCCTGATAGATGCGCTGACGGTTGAGCGTCACTTCCTGCCCGAACAGCAGGTCGATCTGCGCGCGCCGGCCCTCGGCCGTCGGCACGAGATTGATATCGACCACCGCGCCGCGAATGCCGACCGTGCCCACCGGCGTGTTCAGCGTAACGCCGTTCGGTGTTTTTGACGTGCGGCCGCCGATGAAGCGGAAGACGCCCTTGGCGAGACTGGCCGTGACCTGGGCGGTGCCGGCGTTGGGGTCGTACACGAAGTGGTCGATGGTGAGTGAGGAATTCGGCCCCACCGTGAAGGTCGTGCCGTCCGCGAGGAGGATTTGCACCAGGCCCTTGCCGGTGGTGTCGATCTTTTCGTCCTGGAGCACATCGGCGCCCAACACGATGGTGCGGATGCCGCCACCCGGCGGCGTGCCCTGCGCCGATTGGTTGACTGCAGCGGTCACGCCGGCCTTCGCCGCGAGCGCGGGCGCGGCGGCCATGGGGAGCAGGAAGACAGTGGAAAGCAGCGCCAGTCTAAGGTGGAGCATCGCGAACCTCAGAATTGCTTGGTGAAACCGACCAGCGCGCTGGTGTCGGTGGTGTTGTCGATGTCGTAATTGGACTTCACGTCGCGGTAGCTGAGCGTGGTCTGCATCGACCAGCCCTGCTGCAGCGGGACGTTGAGCGTGCCCTGGATGTCGAACTCGTGCTCGACTTCGGCCTGTGCCACATTGACGATCGGGTCGGGCGCGTCGTGGTTGCGCTGCAGATAGCCGCCCCAAAGGGTGAACGACCAGGGATCGGCCAACTGGGGCAGCGGCGAAGCGAACACCACCGTGCCGCCCAGCGAGGCCCCCAACTGCAAGAGACTCAGATAGCCCGCCTCGGCGTTGCGTCGCTCGCTCGTTGCGCCGGCAAAAACCGAGAAGGCGTCCGACACATGGTACTGGGCGGTCGCCAGCAGCCTGACATTGCTGCCGTTCCGGTCGGTGGCCAAGGGCTGATCGGGGGAATTGAAATAGGTCTGGTTCCGGAATTCGCTGGTCAGGCCCAGATGGAGACGTGGGCCCAATCCCTTCTGGACATTGAGGCCAAAACCATCCGAGGCGAGGTAGGGATAGCCACCGAGGAGCACGCCGCCGGCGATGCCGTACATCGCAAGCGAGGCATCGTCGATGTGGAAGCGCTGGAGATTGAACTGGGGCCCGAAGGTCAACTCGGAGGCGCCGGTGTTGAGCTGCGTCTCCTGTTTATAGAGCGAGCCATAGCTCTGCAGGCCGACCACGAACCGGTCGCCCTGGTCCGCCAAGTCTTTCGAATAGACAAAGCTGCCGGCGGCGTAAGCGTTGGTGTCGGGCGTGCTGGCGGCGCTCTGGCTCAAGACGAAGGGCAGGCCGTTGAGATCGACGAACAGCGAAGAAGGCCCGCCATTGGCGTTGGTCTGGTATTGCGTGCCAAAGCTGATCGAACCCGAAAATTGGTTCGGCTGCGACTGCTTGCCGATTGCCGCGATATAGGCCTCGACCTTTTCGCGCACCGGGGCTGGGGCGTGATTGGCCGGATCGAGCGCCGCCTGGAAATAGGATAGAGCGGTGTCGTGGGCGCCGAGGCGGAAGTAGAGCACCCCCAATTCCAAATCGAGGCGCGGCAGGCCGGGAGCGAAGATCAGCATGCGCTCAAGGGTCGAGATGGCGCCCTCGAGGTCACCCGCTTCGGCCGATAGCGAGGCGTATTCGAAGGCGATATCGAGATTGCTTGGATCCCGCATCATGGCTGCCATCAGTTGCTGGCGCTTGGCCGCGATCTGCTTGAGGTCGGTGGCAGCGGCACGGGGCGGCACGTTCGAATCGAGCGGCGCGATCGCCTGCGCGGCCTCGGCGGCTGACGTCGACAGAAGAGCAACAGCCCAAATGAGGGCGCCAAAATGAACGCAACTAGACTTCATGTTCCCCAAACCTAAAATCGAGTTCAGCCCGTATCAACCACAAAGCGTCTGCAATTGTTTGGAACTTTTTGCGTCTATCCCCAATGAACAGCACCCTCGGTCCCGTCGGACCACTGCTCGCCTGAGGCGCTTGCCGTCAGGTGGTTAAGGGCGATCATCTTGTCGCGGCATTTCAGGTTGCCGCCGGCCCGACGCCGATTGCGGCCGGCCTTCAGGCGTGGCAAGGCTTTTGCTTCTTTCGGAACTTAGCATGCCGAGATTGTCTACGATGTCCCTGTCGCCCGAAGCAATACTAGTATCCCTGGTTACGCCTGCGCTTCTAGTTGGAAATTTCACCTACCTGCTGCAACTGACCTCTGTGCTGATGCGCAATATTGCGTGGTTGCGTGTGCTGGCAATTGTGGCGGGAGCAATCAAGATCATCTATCGCCTGTTTTTTGTTTTCGATCCGGTCAGTGTTTTCTGGGAAAGCACTTTCCTGGTGGCCAATCTGGCCCAGCTCTTCATTATCTGTTGGGAAAACCGGCCGCCGAATTTCACGGCCGACGAGCAATATTTCATCGATACGATTGCGCCCGGCATGCCCCATGCCGATGCCCGTGCGCTCCTCGCCAGCGGCGCCTGGAGCGATCTGCCGGCCGGCACTGAGCTGACGACCGAGGGGCAGCGGGTCAAGGCACTGGTATTCATCGCCCAGGGCACGGTCCGCATCGAACGCGGCGGTGCCGTCGTCGCCACTTGCGGCTCCGGCGACTTTTTGGGGGAAATGACTTACGCGAGCGGCAAACCGGCCACCGCCACGGCCATCGCCGCCGAACCGCTGCGTGTCCTGAGCTTCGAACGCAGCGCCCTCGAGCAGGCCGAAAAGGCCCGGCCCGTGCTGCGCGTCATCCTGCACGCGGGCTTCAACCGCAACCTGATCGACAAGCTGCTCAGGTCCAGCGCTGCGCCGTCGGCAAATGCGTCATGAGGTATGGCACGGGTGGGTGGGGCGGTGCTCGATAGGCACACCCCGCACCTCCAGCAGTGATTTGGCAACGAGCCCGTCATGCCCACGGCTTGGCCGGGGCATTCAGGGCAACACGCGCGGCGGAGCCGTTGGCCCCTGGATTGCCCGGACAGGCCGGCAATGACGGAGCTTTGTGGAGAGCGGGAGTTCGACAACTGAAACCGGAGGGCTAGCTCAGCCCAACGGCCATGCCGGGCCGCGCAGGGCTGGCGCGTGCATCCAATTCAGCCGCCCAGGAACTCGATCTCTGGTTTCAGCCCGATACCCGCGCCGAGCAGGATCGAGGCCAGCACACGGGCCTTCGGTCCGTTCAGGTCGCCGGCGAATATCGCCCCGGCATCATGGAGATCCTGCCCGCCCCCCTTACCATAGACAGGCTTCACGCGGCCGCGTGGGCAGCGCGAGGCGATGATGACCGGCACGCCGCGCTCGATGATTTCGGCGACCGCCCGCGTCACGGAGGGTGTTGCATTGCCGAGGCCGAAAGCTTCGAGGACGATGGCGCTGCTGCCATTGTCCGCCGCGTAACGGATATATCCGTCCGTCGACCCCATGGTGAGCTTGATCAGCTCGACCGTGGCGTCGATCTCGGAGGTGGAATAGGTCCTCCTGAGGACCGGTCGGCGATGGACCACGATCTTGCCGGCATCGATCTCGCCGAGTTTGCCGTGTTCGCCGGACATGAATGTGTCGACCCGCGAGGTGTGCGTCTTGGTAACGTCGCGGGCAGCGTGGAACTCCTGCTCGAAGCAGATCACGGCCCCCAGCCCGCGAGCTTCCGGCGCTGCCGCTAGCCGCACCGAATCGGCGATGTTCCGCGGCCCATCCGAACTGGGCTGGTCGGCGGCGCGCTGCGCGCCGGTGAAGACAACGGGCTTGTCGCTGCGAACCAGCAGGTCTGCCATATAGGCGCTCTCTTCCATGGTATCGGTCCCATGGGTGACGACGACGCCGTCGCAGCCGGGATCGGCAAGCCTCTGGTCGATGCGGCGCGCCAGCGCGAAGGCCGTAGGCAGGTCAATGGCATAGCTGCCGAGGTTGCAGAACTCTTCGACCTCCAGCTCGATGCCCGGCAGCGGGTCGTGCAGCATGTCGCGCAGATCCTGGCCGCTGACACTGGCAACTACATTTCCGGTCGCTTCATCGCGCCGCGAGGCGATGGTGCCGCCGGTGGTCATCAAGCAAATCTTCTTCATCCGACTTTCTTTCAGGTTGGCCCGTGTCGGTGGATATGTGGGTCAGACCAAAAAATCAAGTTCGCTTACTCTTTGGGCGGAATGCTCGCTTCTTGCGCGCAAAACTGCTCATTCTTTGACGTTGACGGTCTGACCGTAATGATGGTTGTATTGGTTTGTGACCAATTTGGTCTGACCAATAATTCTGAGACCAGTTCGCACCTCAAGCAGCCATGGGGAAATCGATGTCTGAAGAATTCACGCGTACCAAGCTCGTACCGACGCGCCGACAATTCCTGCAGTCGGCCGCCGCGGCAGGCGCCGCCTCGGTTCTGCCCTCCTCACTGGGAGCCGGCGAGGCCTTCGCTCAGAACGCCAGCGATACGCTGGTGATCGCGGCCCCGGCCACCCCGCAGGGATTGGATATCGAATTTGACGTGAGCCTGGGCTCCATCGACTCCCTGGGCGCGCTGTACGAATACATGCTGGCCTATGAGAAAGTGCCTGATCCCGATGCGCCGGGGGTGCTGCGCGAGGACACTTCCGTGCATCCGGACCAGCCCTCCGGTCTGGCGTTGCGCGGCCGGCTCGCCGAGCAGTGGGACATGTCCCCCGACGGGCGCAAGGCCACCTTCAAGCTGCGCGAAGGCGTCGTCTCCAACTGGGGCAACAAGTTCACGTCCAAGGATGTGAAATGGACATGGGACCGCAAGTTCAACCTGAAGGGGCAGGGGCTCTTCCAGACGGCGGTGCTGGGGCTCAAATCCCCCGATCAGATCAAGGTCGAGGGCGATTATGCGATCTCGTTCAATCTCGACCAGCCCAATCCATTGCTGCTCAAGCAGCAATGCAACCTCGCCAACCCTATCTACGATGGCACCAAGTGCGCCGAAGTGGGTGGCAACGATGATCCGTGGGCCGTCAACTTCCTCAAGAACGAAAGCGCCGGGTTCGGGCCGTATCGCCTGAGGCAATTGGTGCGCGGACAGCAGGCGGTGTTCGAGGCGCGCGACGACTATTGGGACACCAAGCCCGCCATGAAGCGCGTGATCATGCGCGAAGTGCCGCAATCGGCGAGCCGCTTCTCGCTGCTGCAAGGCGGGGCGGTCGACATCGCCCAGTTCCTGCAGCCGCGCGAACTGGAAGCGCTGAAGCCGCAAAAAACCGTCGCGATCGACGCCGTCAATGCCTCCTACATGATCTGGCTTGAGCTCAACGCCAAGATCGCGCCCTTCGACAATGTCGACGTGCGCCGGGCCGTGAACCTTGCCATCCCGCGCGACGAGATCATCCGCACCATCTACTACGGCTATGCCGACCCGCAGACCGCGCCGATGCCCTACATCTACCCGATGGTGGACAAGAGCTTCTTCACCTACGCCTACGATCTGAAGAAGGCGAGGGCGCTGCTCGACAAGGCCGGCGTCGGCGCCAGCCTCGCCACCACCATCTCCTATAATGCCGGCGATCCGACGCAGGAGCCGATCGCCCTGCTGATCCAGACCTCGCTGCGCCAGATCGGCGTGGAACTGACCCTCGAGAAACTGCCCGCGGGCGTCTTCTACGAGAACGTCACCAAGCGCGCCAAGCCGATGATCTTCTACCTCGATTCACCGTGGACGCCGGATCCGGGCTACTCGACCTATCTCTATTTCAATTCGAAAAGCTATGTGAACTATTCGAATTACAACAACCCCACGGTGGACCAGCTCATCACCGAAGGGTTGCAGACGCTGGACAACAACGTCCGCAAGACCAAGTACACCGAGGTCCAGAAGACGCTCATGGATGAGGCGCCTTGGGGGTTCATCGCGTACCCGAAGTACACCTTGGCGCACAAGGCGGACCTCAAGGGCTTCACCTACTACAGTTCCAACAATCTCCGGTTCCAGGACTTCTCGCGAGCCTGATCGACATCGTTTCTCCGGGGCCCGCCCGGGGAGACGTGCTTCCTGAAGGGGTGCCTATGCTTGCCGCTATTCACTTGCTGGGACGGTTGGCCCTGATCAGGCCACGGTTCGCCGCCGGCTACCTGATTGTCCTCACCGTGACCATTCTGGCGATCCTCGCGCCGCTGATCGCGCCCTATTCGCCCACGGAAGCCGATTCCGCCAACTTCCTGCAGCCGCCCAGCGCCGCGCACCTGTTCGGCACGGACAATGTCGGGATGGATATCTTCAGCAGGGCGATCTACGCCCCGCGCATCGACCTCACCATCGCCGTGCTGGGGACGCTGCTCTCGGCGCTGCTCGGCGGCTCGATCGGCGCGCTCGCCGGGTATTACAGTACCGGACACGGCATTCGCGTCTGGCTGTCCTTCGCGGTTATGCGAGCGGCGGACGTCATCCAGGCGTTTCCCGTGTTCGTGTTCGCCATCGCGCTGGTGGCGAGCCTGGGCCAGAGCATCCAGACGGTGGTGCTCGCCATCGCCTTCGTCAACGCGCCGATCTACCTGCGCCTGATGCGCTCGCAGGTGTTGAGCATCCGCTCCATGCGCTATGTCGAAGCGTCGCAGGTCAACGGTCTTTCCGATTTCCAGACCATCGTCCGCCACGTCATCCCGAACGCCATGGCCCCGGTCCTGGCGCAGCTGTCGATCAATGTCGGCTGGGGCATCCTGCTGACCGCCGCGCTCTCGTTTGTCGGCGCCGGCGTGCGCGCGCCCACCCCGGAATGGGGCAGCATGATCGCCATGGGCTTCCAGAACGTGGTCACAGGGCAATGGTGGCCGTCCATGTTCCCGGGCGTCATGCTGGCGATCACCGTCTTCGGCTTCTCCCTCGTCGGCGCTTCGATCGAAGCCCTTGCCGATCCGGCCAAGCGCCGGCAATTGCTCAGCGACGCGCGCCAGCGCGATCGCAAGAAGGCCGCCGTCGAGCAGCCCTCCCTGGAGCGGATCTGATGCGCGTTCTGACTTACCTTGCCAAGCGTCTCGCCTTCGTCATCCCGCAGCTGGTCGGCATCATCCTCGTCAGCTTTTTGCTGGTGAAGAGCATTCCCGGCGATCCGGCGGTGCTGATGCTGGGGCCGACCGCTACGCCTGACGCCATTGCCGGGCTGCGGCAATCGCTCGGGCTCGACCAGCCGCTCTACATGCAGTTCTTCATCTACCTGAAGAACCTGCTGCACGGCGATCTCGGCACCTCGTGGCAGACCACCCGCCCGGTGCTCGACGACCTGATCCAGCGCTTTCCCGCCACCCTCGAACTGGTGACCCTGTCGCTGTTGCTCGCCATCATCGTCGGCGTCACGCTTGGCGTCTATGCCGCTCGGCGGCCGAACGGCTGGATCGCGCGGCTCTCGGATGCCTATGGGCTCAGCGCCGGCGCACTTCCCGACTTCTGGTTCGCGCTGGTCTTGATCTTCGTCTTCTACACCGTGCTGCACTGGGCGCCGGCCCCGCTGGGCCGCATCGACATGGTCGTCATCCCGCCGATGCCGATCACCGGCGCCTATACGATCGATGCCCTTCTGGCCGGCGATCTCGAAGCCTTCTGGTCGGCGCTGTCCCATCTGGCGCTGCCGGTGCTTACCCTGGGGCTGCTCAACGCGGGCCCCATATTGAAAATGACGCAGGCAACGATGGAGAAGATGCTGGACTCCGATTTCAGCCGCTACGAGGTGCTCTCGGGCGTGCCGCAAAGGCTCGTCGTCCGCCATGCCTTGAGGAATTCGCTCCCCTCGGTCGTTACCATCATCAGTGTCCTCTATGGCTACCTGATCGGCGGTGCGGTGCTGGTCGAGATCGTCTTCTCGTGGGGCGGGGCAGGCCAGTACGCGGTGCAGGGCGTGCTGAACTCCGACATCTACCCGGTGCTCGGCTTTGTGCTGTTTTCAGCAATCTTTTCGCTCATCGTCTATATCGTGGTCGACCTCATCTACGTCCTCCTCGATCCGCGCATCAGCAATTGAGGTGCAGGATGTCAAAGTTTACCGCCACGCTGGAAAAGGAGCTGGATGCGAGGGTGGCCACGCCCGCAGCACCGCTCGTCGCGATCAAGCAACTGAGCGTTGAGTTCCCAGGATCCACCGAGACGAAACAAGTGCTGAAAGGGCTCTCCCTTTCGGTCCAGCCCGGCGAGATCGTCGGCCTCGTGGGTGAAAGCGGCGCCGGCAAGACCACGCTGGCTCGCTCGATCCTGGGGGTTCCGCCGGCGCCGGGCCGCATCAGTGGGGGTGAGGTGGTGTTCGAGGGCAGGAACATCCTCGATCTGCCAGAGCCCGAGTTGCGGAAGCTGCGCGGCCGCCGTCTTTCCGTCGTCGTTCCCAATCCGCGCGCCGAACTCAACCCGACCGCAACGATCGGCAAGCAGATCGCCGCCATGGCGCGCATCCATCTTGGGGTGTCGCGCAAGGAAGCGATGCGCATGGCGTTCGCCATGCTGCGCGACGTGCAGATTCCAGATCCCGAGCGGCGGATGAATGCCTATCCGCATGAACTCTCCGGCGGCATGGCCCAGCGCGTCGTCATCGCCATGGCCCTGATCTGCAGCCCGGCGTTCATCATCTCGGATGATGCGACAAGCGGCCTCGACGTGACCGTGCAGGCGCAGATCCTGTCGCTGCTCGAGCGGCTCGCCGCCGATAACGACAGCGCCATGCTGTTCATTACTCGCGACATCGGCATTACCGCCCACTTCTGCTCCCGCGTTGCGGTCCTCTATGCCGGCGAGATCATGGAACTTGCCCCGCGCGAGGACCTGTTTTTGCGGCCGGCCCACCCCTACACGCTCATGCTGCTCGCCGCTTTTTCGCACAGCCCGAAATTGCGCGACGCCTGGAGCGTCCCGGAAACCGGCCGTCGCGAGACCAGCGCCAAGGGCTGCAGTTATGCCGGCCGCTGCCCCCTTGCCCAGGAGGTCTGCCGGGAGCGCCCGCCGCCGCTTGCCGAAATCAGTCCCGGCCATTTTGCCCGCTGCCATTTTCCGGTGGTCGACAGATGAATGCGATCCTGACTGTCGAAAACCTGTTCAAGCGCTTCCCGATTGCCGGCTCCAAGCAGGTCGTGCAGGCGATCAACGATGTGAGCTTTTCAATTCAGGCTGGAGAGACGCTGGGGCTCGTGGGCGAAAGCGGCTCCGGCAAGACCACGGTGGGGCGTTGCATCATCGGGCTGCTCGAACCGAGCGCCGGGACCATAAGGTTCAAGGGCAAGCCGATCGCCGAGCGCCGGAAGTCCGGCGAGGCGGTGACCGGCAGCGTGCAATTCGTCTTCCAGGAGCCGGCCGAGTCGCTCGATCCGCGCATGAAGATCGGCATATCGATTGCCGAGCCGCTGCTGCCGATGAAGATCGATCGCGCCACCCGGCAGCAGCGGACGCTGGAAGCGATCCGGCTGGTGCGGCTCGATCCCGACCTGCTCGACGCCTATCCGTCGGAACTCTCGGCCGGCCAGCAGCAGCGCGTCGGCATCGCCCGCGCCATGGTTACACAGCCCGAACTGGTCGTGCTGGACGAGCCGACTTCCGCGCTCGACCCGACCGCCCGCGCCGAGATCATCGACCTGTTGCAGCGCATCCAGGCGGAGCGCAACACGGCGTATCTCTTCATCTCGCACGACCTCTCGACGGTCCGCTTCATCAGCCACCGCGTCGCGGTGATGTATCTCGGCATGATCGTCGAGCAGGGCGACGCGCAGACGGTGTTCAACCGGCCGCACCACCCCTACTCGAGCGGACTTTTGTCCTCGGTGCTGCTGCCGCATCCGCACCTCAAGATCGAGAGCAGCGTCAGCCTCAAAGGCGAAATTCCAAGCCCCATCAACCTGCCGAAGGGGTGCTTCCTCGCTTCGCGCTGCCCGTTCGTCATCGATCGCTGTCGCGTGGAGATGCCGCCCCCGACCGTCGTCGGGGAGGGGCACCTCGTGCATTGCTTCCGGCATGAGGAGGTCGCAGCCTCGGTGCCCGCCTCCGACACGTTCAACGTGTTCATGCGCGAGGCCGAAAAGATACTCGGCCGCAGGGCCATCGAGGCCCTGCCTGCCGAACTCCAAACCAGTGAAACTCGAGGATAGAAAATGACGGGACGTCTCGCAGGCAAGAAGGCATTGGTGACGGGCGGGGCACGCGGCATTGGCGGCGCCATTGCCACGGCATTTGCGCGCGAAGGCGCCGATGTCGCCGTGCTCGACCTGAAGCTCGCTTCAGCCGAGGAAAAGGTCGCAACGCTCACGCCATATGGCATCAACGCGTTCGCCGTGGCCGCCGATGTGAGTAAGGAAGACGACGTCGAGGCCGCGATAGCAGCGGCCAGGGTGGCGCTCGGCCGTATCGACATCCTCGTCAACAACGCCGGCATCGACACTACCTCGGTGGTCACCGAGATGCCGGTCGCGATGTGGGACGAGATGATGGCGGTCAACCTGCGCAGCGTGTTCCTTTGCACCCGTGCCGTGCTGAAGCCCATGATCGAGCGCAAGTTCGGCCGGATCATCAACATTGCCTCGCAACTCGGCCATAAGGGCGCGCCGGAGATGGCGCACTATGCAGCCGCCAAGGCCGGCGTCATCGGCTTCACCAAGTCGCTCGCTTACGAGGTCGCCCGCGATGGGGTCACCGTCAACGCCATCTGTCCCGGCCCTATCGAAACGGCTTTGTTCCGCGGACTTCCGGAGGAATGGCGGAGGCGCAAGCTCAATGAGCTGCCGATCGGCCGGGCCGGCCAGGTGGAGGAAATCGCGCCCACGGCGGTGCTCCTCGCCTCCGAAGAAGGCGCCTACTATGTGGGCGTGACGATGAACCCCAACGGCGGCGACGTCATGCTTTGACTTGAGATCGATTCTCCGCTTTTTCCGGGGGATCGATAATCAAGGTAAAACGGATAGTGATGTGTCGGAGATAGAGCCAGAGGATAGCGGCAAGGTGGTGCCCGCCCCGGGGGGCGGGCAGGGGGCCGGCTTTGCGGTTGGTGTCACCCGGGCGACTGTGGCCACCCTCAAGGCGATGATCCGCGACGGTCGCCTCAAGCCGGGCGACAAGCTGCCACCACAGCGCGACCTCGCACGCGACCTGAACGTCAGTCGAGCGACGCTGCGCGAGGCGCTCTCTATCCTTGCGACCATCGGACAGATCACCGCGCGGCAGGGCGGACGAGGCTTCTTCGTCGCCAGTCCGGGGGATGCGCCTGCGACGCCCTCCTGGCGATTCGCCGCCCGCTACTCGCTCGGCGAGGTCTATCAGTTCCGCCACATCGCCGAGAGCTACGCGGCCCAGCTCGCTGCCATCAGACGCACCGACGAGGACGTTGCCGAGATGCGCCAGAGCACCGAGCAGTTTCGCAAGTCGGCCTACGCGGACGATCTCGCGGCCTACGCCCAGGCCGATTTCGATTTCCACCAGATCATCCTCAGGATTTCGGGTAATCGGCTGTTGGCCGACATGCATCAGACTTTTGCGAGCATTCTGCTCGAGAGCCAGCGCTTGCCCACCGAGCGGCGCGGCAACCTGCTCAATGCGGTGAACGAACACGAGCGCATTCTCGAGGCCATCGCCATGAACGATCCCGATGGCGCGAGCTACTACATGCGCAAGCACATCAGCATGGCCGGCAACCGTGCCGGCCTGCCGGCGACCGAGTTGCCCTAACCCCAGCGGCTGCCGCCGCGCTCTGAAGGAGGACTTCGTATGGCCAAAGAAATCTTCGTCTCTTACGGCATCGACGTGGACGCGGTTGCCGGATGGCTCGGTTCCTATGGCGGCGAGGACAGCCCTTGCGACATCTCGCGCGGCGTGTTCGCCGGAAAGGTCGGCAGTCCTCGCCTGCTGCGGCTGTTCGAGAAATGGGGCATCAAGACCACCTGGTTCGTCCCCGGCCACTCGATCGAAACCTTCTGGGACGAGATGAAGGCGGTTGCCGACGCCGGCCACGAGATCGGCATGCACGGCTACAGCCACGAAAACCCGATCGCCATGACGCCGGAGCAGGAAGAAGCGATCTTCGATAAATGCGTCGATCTGATCACCAGGCTCTCGGGCAAGCCGCCCCGCGGCTATGTGGCGCCGTGGTGGGAATTCGGCTCCAAGACCAATGAACTGCTGCAGCAGAAGGGCATCCTCTACGACCACTCGCTGATGCACAATGACCACCAGCCCTATTACGTTACCGTCGGCGACCAGTGGACCAAGATCGATTATTCGCAGCATCCCTCCACCTGGATGAAGCCCTATGTGCAGGGCCCCGAGACCGACCTCATCGAAATCCCGGCCTCCTGGTACCTCGACGACCTGCCGCCGATGATGTTCATCAAGGCCTCTCCCAACAGCCACGGCTTCGTCAATCCGCGCGACATCGAGCAGATGTGGACCGATCAATTCGACTGGGTCTACGAGAACTACGACTACGCCGTATTCGCCCTGACCATTCACCCCGACGTTTCCGGCAAGCCGCACGTTCTGAAGATGCACGAGCGCTTCTTCGAGCACATGAAGGGCTTCGAGGGGGTCAAGTTCGTGACGATGGAGGAAATCGCAGCCGATTTCAAAACGCGGTTCCCCCGGAGCGGCAGCGCCCGGCCGAAATACTGAGCAACCGGATCAGGCCTGAGGGAGGGAGCTCATGTGCGGATTGTGCGGCGTTCTCAGCCATGCGGACCACTGGACCATCGGGCCGGCCGGCCTGCGTGATGCCGGTGCAGGTAGACCGGAGGCCGATCGGCACCTGCAGGCCTTCGTCGCCAATGAGACCCTCTCCCTGTTCGGGCTCAAGCTCGAGAGCTGGGGCGGCCGCTTCGTCCTCAGGGGGCGTACGGGCAAGACCGCGGTGATCGACAATCTTGGCACCATGTGGGTCGAAGCCGAACGCCTGCTCGGCCGCCCCTGCGATCCGCTCGATCCGGCGATCCTCGCCAAGCTCGAGGCGTGCTGACGATGAACGAACGCAGCGAACCGATTGTCGCCAACCTGCTCACGGGGTTTCTCGGGGCAGGCAAGACGTCGCTCCTCAACCGCCTGCTGTCGAGGCCGGCGCTCGCCGATACGGCCGTGCTCATCAATGAGTTCGGGTCGGTCGGGCTCGACCACCTGCTGGTCGAATCCGTCGATGACGACATCGTGCTGCTGAAGAGCGGCTGCATCTGCTGCACCATTCGCACCGATCTGAAGGCCGCGATCCTGTCGCTGTTCGACCGCATGCGCCGCGGCGAAATACGCCGCTTCAGCCGCCTCGTGATCGAGACAACGGGCCTGGCCGACCCGGCGCCGATTCTTGCCACCCTCAGCGTCGATCCGATGCTGAAATTCCACTTTCGCCTGGGCAACGTCATCACCGTTGTCGATGTGCCCAACGGCATCCACAACATCGAAAGCTTTCCGGAGTCCGCACGCCAGGTCGCCGTCGCCGACCGGATCGTCATCAGCAAGGCCGATCTTGCCGGGCCGCGCGAACTCCAGGCCCTCCAGGACAGGCTGGCGCGGATGAACCCCGCAGCCGAGACCGTGGTCCTCGATGAAACCTCTTATCCCGCGGAGACGCTGTTGCTCGACACCATCCACGATCTCGGGGCCCGGCCCGCCGAGGTTGCGCGCTGGATCGCGGCGGAGGCGTTGGAGGGCGAGGGTCACGGCCATGATCATGACGTGAACCAGCATGGCAACATCCGGGCCCTGGTCATTGAGGCGGATGAGCCAATTTCCTGGCCGCGATTTGCCCTCTGGCTATCGATGCTGATCCATCGACACGGCCGAGAGATCCTGCGCCTCAAGGGCTTGATTGCCATCGAGGGGGCGGAAACGCCGGTGGTCATCCAGGGCGTCCAGCACCTGATCCACAAACCGGTCCACCTCGATGCCTGGCCCGACGCGGCACGACGCACGCGCATCGTCATCATCGGCAGCGGCCTCGATCGGGAGCTCATGCAGCGCTCGTTCGACGCCTTCAATCTCAAGCGTCAGCCCGCCCTGTCCGCCTGAGACGGGATCCGGCCGGCTCCCCCGGCGAAATTTCTGGAACGAGGAACAACATGAGCAAAAACAATCTGAAGATCGCCGTCATCGAGGGGGATGGCATCGGCAAGGAGGTTGTTCCGGAGGGCGTGCGCGTCCTCGAGGCGGCAGCGTCGAGGTTCGACATCGACATCCGGTTCGACAGCTTCGACTTTGCTTCCTCCGACTACTACCTCAAGCATGGCGTCATGATGCCGGAGGACTGGAAGGCCCAGATCGGCGGTCACGATGCCATCTTCTTCGGCGCCGTCGGCTGGCCAGCGACCGTTCCGGACCACATCTCGCTCTGGGGCTCGCTGATAAAGTTCCGCCGCGAGTTCGACCAGTACGTGAATCTCAGGCCCGTGCGGCTGATGCCAGGCGTCCCTTCGCCGCTTGCCGGTCGCAAGCCCGGCGATATCGACTTCTACGTCGTTCGCGAGAACACCGAGGGGGAATACTCTTCGATCGGTGGCCGCATGTATGAAGGGACCGAGCGCGAGGTCGTGTTCCAGCAGACGGTAATGAGCCGCGTCGGCGTCGACCGCATCCTGCGCTACGCCTTCGAACTGGCGCGCAAGCGCGACGCCAAGCACCTGACCTCGGCGACCAAGTCGAACGGCATCTCCATCACCATGCCGTATTGGGACGAGCGCGTCGTGGAAATGGCGCAGCATTACCCTGACGTCAGGTGGGACAAGTACCACATCGACATCCTCACCGCCCATTTCGTCCTCAATCCCGACCGATTCGACGTCGTGGTCGGCTCGAACCTTTTTGGCGACATTCTCTCCGATCTGGGGCCGGCCTGTACCGGCACAATCGGCATTGCCCCATCCGCAAACATCAATCCGGAGCGGAAGTTTCCCTCGCTGTTCGAGCCGGTTCATGGTTCCGCGCCTGATATTGCCGGCAAGGGCATCGCCAATCCGATCGGCCAGATCTGGGCCGGCGCCATGATGCTCGAGCATCTTGGGCATCCGGAGGCCGCCGGCAGGATCGTTGCGGCCATTGAGGCGGTTCTCGCCGATGAGGCGCTTCGCACCCGGGATCTCGGCGGGCGCGCCGATACGATCGCTTGCGGCAAGGCAATCGCCGCCGCCGTTGCAGCTTAGGAGCCGGCCAGGATGCGCATTACCAGTATCGCCGAAAGAACCGTCTCGATCGCCTCGCCGATAAGGAACGCCTATATCGACTTCACCCGGATGACCTGTTCCGTGGTCGCGGTGGTCACCGACGTGGTGCGCGACGGCAAACCGGTGGTCGGCTACGGGTTCAACTCCAATGGCCGTTACGGGCAGGGGGCCTTGATGCGCGACCGCTTCATTGCGCGCGTGCTGGAAGCCAACCCCGAAACCCTGATCGATCGCGAAAACGACAACCTCGATCCCTTCGCCATCTGGAACGCCCTGATGACCAACGAGAAGCCGGGCGGGCATGGCGAGCGCTCTGTTGCGGTGGGCACGATTGACATGGCGGTCTGGGACGCGGTGGCCAAGATTGCCGAAAGGCCGCTCTATCGCCTGCTGGCCGATCGCTATCGCGGCGGGGAGGCCGACGACAGGGTCTGGGTCTATGCCGCCGGTGGCTACTACTACCCCGGCAAAGACCACGGCAAGCTCAAGGACGAGATGCGGAGCTATCTCGATCGCGGCTACAACGTCGTCAAGATGAAGATCGGCGCGGCGTCGCTCGAGGAGGATTTGCGCCGCATCGAAGCCGTCATTGAGGTGCTCGGAGACGGCTCCCGCCTCGCCGTCGATGCGAATGGCCGCTTCGACCTGGAGACGGCCGTGGCCTACGCCAAGGCGCTAAGACCCTACGGGCTTTTCTGGTACGAGGAGGCAGGCGACCCGCTGGACTACGCCCTGCAGGCGGAACTGGCCGAGCACTACGAGGGCCCGATGGCGACCGGCGAGAACCTCTTCTCGCACCAGGATGCGCGGAACCTCCTGCGCTATGCCGGCATGCGGCCGGATCGCGACTACCTGCAGTTCGATTGCGCGCTCTCCTACGGCCTGGTCGAATATATGCGAACGCTTGCCGAGATGGAAAAGCTCGGCTGGTCCTCACGCCGGGTCGTGCCGCATGGCGGGCATCAGATGTCGCTCAACATCGCCGCCGGGTTGCATCTGGGCGGCAATGAATCCTATCCCGACGTCTTCCAGCCCTTCGGCGGCTTTGCCGACGGCATTTCGGTCGAAGATGGCCATGTCGGCCTGCCGGACATTCCGGGCATCGGCTTCGAGGCGAAATCGAAACTCTACGCCGTGATGAAGGAACTCGCCTAAGGCAGGAAGCAGATCGCGGCGCAGCGGACAAGAAAGGCACTGAAGGCCGGCCACGACGCGACTGTTTACTACAGGACCCCGGACAGACTCGATACGCTGGTTGCGCAAGGGGCGCGGGCGGCCAGCGGCGTGGCGGAGGCATGCGGAGGCGATGCCGTCTTTACCATGTTGTCCAACGACGATGCCGTCGAGCATGTGGTGCTCGACAGAGGCGGCATTCTCTACAGCATGCCGCGCTTCACACACATTATCAGCCCCCGCAAATCGCGGATGCCTTTGAATCACGCTTCAACCAGCCTGTGAATCCTGAATGTCGATTGCTCCTAGCCCTGCCGCTACTGGACCCTCAACACACCGGAGGAATTGGGTGATGTGCCCCGAACGGAAGCGCGATCGGCTAATCAGGCCAGCGTTCCGATCGTCAAGACGGCATCCCGCTCGCCCAGCAATTCCTCGACCTTGAGTGCAGTCATGGCCTTGCCGATCAAATAGCCCTGGCCGAATTCGCACCCCTTGTCGATCAGCAGTTGCAGGACCTCGGCATTCTCGATGCCTTCTGCCACCGTTGGCATTCGCATGCTCTTGGCGAGGCTCAGGATGGCGTCGATGATCTTGCCGCTTTCGCCATTCTCCTGCATCGACTGGACGAAGGACCGGTCGATCTTGACCTTGTCGAAGCTGAGCTCACGCAGGTGATAGAGGCTGGAATAGCCGGTGCCGAAATCGTCGAGGGCGATCTTGATACCGATGCTTTGCAGCGCCGTCAGGATCTGCTTGGCGGTGCCGATGTCATTCACCAGTGCTGTCTCGGTCACCTCGAGTTCGAGACGCGAGGGCGGAAAGTTCTCACGATTGAGGATCGACAGGATTTGCGTCGGCAGCCTCGCATCCTTGAGCTGGAGCGGGGAAATGTTCACCGAGATGAGGATGTCGGGTCCCCAGGGCAGGGCTTCGCGGCAGGCCTGGCTGAGAATAGACGTCGTCAGCTCGGAAATCAGCCCGAGCTGTTCCGCCATTGGGATGAAGGTGTCCGGCGCCACCGAACCGCGCGTCGGATGGTGCCAGCGGGCCAGGACTTCAAAGCCGTAGATGTGTTGGTCGCCCATATGGATCAGGGGCTGGTATTGCGGCTTGATCTCGCCATCGGCGATGGCTTGGCGCAAGTCGGCTTCGAGCGCTGCCTGCGAGCGCAACTCATCGTCCATGCCCTGTTCGAAGAAGCGGAACGCGTTGCGGCCGTCGTGCTTGGCCCGATACATGGCGATGTCGGCAGCGCGAAGCAGCGCATCGGAATCCGAGCCATCGACCGGGCAGTAGGCAACCCCGATGCTGGCGCTGATTTCTATACTGCCCTCGCCGACCCGGATGGGCTCACGGATTGCCGAGAGAATCCGACCGGCAAGCCGCACCGTCCAGTCCTGATTACCAAGCGGTGTCTCCGCGATGATGGCAAATTCGTCGCCACCCAGCCGGGCAACGGTGTCGGTCTTGCGCATCACGCTACCGAGGCGAGCCGCGACCTCGCAGAGCACCAGGTCGCCAACCGCATGCCCCTGCAGGTCATTGATCTGTTTGAAGTTGTCCAGATCGATAAGCATGACGGCGTAGGCCGAGGAGCCGTGTTGGGCACGCAATAGCCCGGTCTGCAATTCCGCGGAAAAGAGGCGCCGGTTGGGTAGTCCGGTCAGGGGATCGTGCCGCGCTTGCTCCTGCGCCTGTTCCTGCGCCTCGCGCGTTTCGGCATGGGCCTTCTCGAGCGCAACCGCGTTGGCCCGGAAGACATCGAAGGCCTTCGCCATCTCGCCGATCTCGTCTTTGCGAGCAAGTTCCGGCACTTCGATCTCACGATGACCGGCGGCCAGACGAGACAGCGCCATGGTGATGGTGGCGAGCGGCTGGGTGATGGTGGTTCGGACCCGGAACAACAACCATGCACCAAGCAGGATGGCGATCACGGAACCAACATACATCATGTCGGTGGTTTGATCGACAAGCTGATTGATTTCTTCGGACTCGCGATGGGCCCGATCGGCGTTGTCCTCGATCAGCTTGTCACTCGCGTTGTCGGTCAACCGGTACAACCGGTGCAGATCGCTGCCGAGATAGGCTGGATCATCGAGTTTGCCGTCGGTGTCGCTGGCTATCCAGGCATTGTGTGCCGCGAGGTAAGTGCTCCAGGCGTCGCGAAATCCACTCAAATCCTTTTCGTCGGCTTCGGCGCCCATCAGGCTCGAATATTCCTGCAGCAGTTCTTCGATGGCTTTGCGATGGGTTTCGGCGAGGGATTCGGCGGTCGCCAGGCGTGTAGCATCCGGGTTGAGCGCGCGGTAAGCTTCGGCAAGCCTGAATTCCGATATCCGATCGCTGACTTCCCCCAGCAACTGCGTCGTCGCCAGGTGCACTCTATCAAGTCCTTCGGTCTTGAGGTCGATTTCGTGTAACCTCATGGCACCGAACACGGCCAAACCGATTGCCATGATCACAAAAGTCGTAGCAAAAATCGAAAAACGTAATGTTATGGAATGCCTAAAGCTGATCATGGTGCGCCCCCCCTCACATTAGTCCCGAGCCTAGTAATAATGCCTATGTCCTCCCTTGAGGATATCAAACAAAACTTAATTGTTGCTGATCACGTCGTCTTCATTTGCATTTTTAGAAATGCAAGTTTTATATAGTGCGTTGGTTTGTCAGTCTGCTGGATAAACACGTAAGTCAGCATTATTGGTCGCTGTTTATTCATCTTCGGTCGCGCTCTTCAAAAGAGGGAACGTTGGATAGACTGATCCGCGTCGGCTGAGACTTTGTGCCTCAGCCATCGAGCGCACAGCAAAAACTCGCGTGCATCCTCCTTAAGCTCATGCTGGGAAGAATTCTGGTCGTTGCCGCCATTGAATGGCTAGGGGCAAAAAAAGCGCGAGCCGAGGAGGCCTCCCAAGATCGCACAGCCGCCACGAGCAATATTTCGATTGCAACTGCGTCTTGCTATTAGGCCGTTTCCGTTTTGGGCACTGAGCGCTGCGATCTTGTATTTGCGAAACTTCGACGAGCGCCGGGACAACGGCTCCGATAGGCGTCTGGCATGGGAAGAAGATCGGCAGCTCGCGCAGCAGGGCGTCCGGCACCTTCGCGAGGCAAAGCAGGACCGGGTCGAGACGCGCCGCGTGCGAAGCTAGATGTGTCCCCTCGATGCCCAAGACGGGTTCGACGTGCCATGGACTGGGGAAACCTGACCTCGCACGTCAGCGGCGCCTTCTCGAAGCGTGCCGATGACTAGATCGGTAAAGCCGCCGCGGCCATCAATTTCCTCGGGGGTTTAAATGGGGGCGTGACGCCGCAAGGGGAATGCGACCTATCATTCGCACCAACATTAGTACCGTCTCGATCTCGGACTTAGCTAAGTCCTTGAAAAGATGGTGGGTGTAACAGGGATTGAACCTGTGACCCCTACCATGTCAAGGTAGTGCTCTCCCGCTGAGCTATACACCCATCTTTTCTGTCGGCGCCCGGCGCCGTTTCGAGCGCCGCGGTCGTCGCCGCTGGCGGGCGGTAAACCATAGAACCCCCGCCCCGGTCAAGCGGCAAGCGCATGCATTTGTGCCTGATCGTCAGGCGGCCAGCAGACGCTCGACTTCGTTGACCAGATCCTTGAGGTGGAACGGCTTGCTGAGCACCGAGGCATCCTTGGGCGCGTCGCTGTCCGGGTTGAGCGCGACCGCCGCAAAACCGGTGATGAACATCACCTTGAGGTCCGGATCGAGCTCTGTGGCCCGCCGGGCAAGCTCGATGCCATCCATCTCCGGCATCACGATGTCGGAGAGGAGCAGCGCGAACGGCTCTTCGCGCAGCCGCTCATAGGCGGACTTGCCGTTATCGAAGGAGACCACCTCGTAGCCCGCGTTCTTGAGTGCGCGCGTCAAAAACTGACGCATGTCGTTGTCGTCTTCCGCGAGCAGGATTCGCTTCATGGCGTCCTCGTTGGCCTTGTCGATTCATAGCTAGGCTAATGGGCGATGTTTAATGCATGTTTGAGCCTTCGCAACTCTTCGCGATCTTCGTGGGGCAAAAACATCCGTGATGGACATTCGTCCGGCACCAAGGCACATTGATTCCGTCGCAATTTGCTTCGGGTCCACGGCATGTCGGCCCGGGGCCTCGGAGGAAGCAAGGTGCAGTCCGACTACCGGGACAGGCCGGCTTTTGAAACAATCCGCCCGCGCCGCCTGACGGCGCCGTTGGTATTCAATTCGGCCCATTCGGGGCGCGACTACCCCGAGCGATTCCTCAGCATGACGCGGCTCGACCATCTGTCGATTCGGCAGTCCGAGGATGCCTTCGTCGATGAACTGTTCGGCCGCGCGCCGCATCTGGGCGTGCCGCTCCTCAGGGCGCATTTCCCCCGGGCCTATCTCGACGTCAATCGCGAGCCATGGGAACTCGACCCAACCATGTTTGTCGAGCCGCTCTCGGACCGATTCAACACGACCAGCCCCCGGGTTGCGGCCGGGCTCGGGACGCTCGCCCGCGTGGTGGCGGAGAACAAGCCGATCTATCGCGAGCGACTCACCCTCGATGATGCGCGCATGCGCATCGAGGGGATCTACCAGCCCTATCACGCCACCCTGCAGGGCCTGCTCGGGGAGGCGCTCTCGACTTTCGGCATTGCCCTCCTGGTCGATTGTCACTCGATGCCGCGCCTGACGCGGCCCGGCGACAAGCCGTCGCCCGATGTGGTGCTGGGCGATCGCTATGGCACCGCCTGCGCGCCGATGATCCTCGATCTCATCGAAACGGTGTTCGCCGGGGCCGGGCTCAAGGTGGCGCGCAACCGGCCCTATGCGGGCGGCTTCTGCACCCGCACCTATGGCCGGCCGCAGCACGGAATCCATGCCGTCCAGATCGAGGTCAGCCGCCACCTCTACATGAACGAGGCGACGCTGGCCAAGAACGAGACCTTTTCGGCCATGCGGCAACTAGTCGACACGCTGGTGTTCGCGCTGCTCGGCCTCGACTTTGCCGCCTTGGCGCGCTGCGTGCCGCCGGCCGAAAAGGCTGCGGCCGAGTAAACTTGCCCAGCCGCTGCGCGGGTCAAAAGTCTTCGTTCAACAATACTGGGATTGCGGCAAAGAACGGGCCGCCGGAGCGGCCCGAGTCAAGGGAGGAAACAATGGCTGTCGGCGGGATTTGGGCGTGAACAACATGCCCGAAACATGAACCGTCAACCCGTCATGCAATTCAATATTGAGCCCGTTTGCGACGCTCGGCAAGTGTTACACGACATATACACAGCCGCCGGCTGAAGGTTGTTGCAAAAATGAATCACCGGCGGGAGCGCAATTTTTCCCGTCATTGCCGTGTCGCCAAAGCTACGGATTTGTTATCGATGCGCAAATTGGAGCGGGTAGAACGGATATGACGCAGATATTGGGCGGGCTCGATCCCGAGGTCGTCGGGGAGACTTTGCTTGCCGCCGCGGCGGCGGCCGCCGCCGAGACGCTACCGCGGTTCCGCACCCGTCTGGCGGTCGACAACAAGTTCACGATCGGTTTCGACCCTGTCACCGATGGTGACCGCGAAGCGGAGCGCGCCATCCGCGAAACCATCGCCGCGCGCTTTCCCGACCACGCCATCATCGGCGAGGAAATGGCCGACAAGACCGCCGACGGCCCCTTCGAGTGGATCATCGATCCCATTGACGGCACCCGCGCCTTCATCTCCGGCGCGCCGGTCTGGGGCACGCTGATCGGCCTTCGGGTCGATGGCAAGACGGTTGCCGGGCTGATGGCGCAGCCTTTTACGGGCGAAACCTATCTGGGCCTCCCCGGCGGCTCGCGGTTTCTCCGCGGCGCCGAGGATGTGGGTATCCGCACTAGCGGCGTCACCGAACTCGCCCTGGCAAAGCTTTCGGCCACCTCGCCCGATATCTTTGAGGGCGCCGGTGTCATGAGCCCCTGGAACGCGCTGCGCGGCGCCGTGCTGCAGACCCGCTACGGGCTCGATTGCTATGCCTATTGCCTGCTGGCGGCCGGTCATATCGACCTCGTCTGCGAGGCGGCGCTGAAAAATGTCGACATCGCCCCGCTGATCCCGCTGATCGAGAACGCCGGTGGCGTGGTCACCACCTGGGACGGTGCCTCCGCGGAGCAGGGTGGCAACTGCCTCGCCGCCGCCACCCCCGAACTCCATGCCGCGGCGTTGGCTGTGCTCAACGGCCGCGGGTAGAGTTGAGTTA
This sequence comes from Devosiaceae bacterium, assembly GCA_035493835.1. Lineage (GTDB taxonomy): Bacteria > Pseudomonadota > Alphaproteobacteria > Rhizobiales > Devosiaceae > DASZTU01. The sequence continues at coordinate 4,216 of DATJHO010000064.1, read as the reverse complement.
CCTAGGCGAACTCGACGAAGCCGAGGACCCTGAAACAGAGATTCCCGCCTACGCGGGAATGACACCGGGATGCGGCACGGGTCTTCAACAAGCCCAGTCATTCCCGCGAAGGCGGCATAAGGGGATTGCTCCCCCGGACGGCAGCGGCGCAAAGTGCTCACGCTTGAACGGCCGGGAGGCGGATCTTGCGGGGAAAGCACAGGCCATCGTCACGCTCCGCATCTGGGCGGGTTGTTCCGCCAGGGGCGGATGACGAGCTTCTGGAACTCGTGCAGCGCCAGACTTTTCGGTATTTCTGGGATTTCGCCCATCCCCGGAGCGGCCTCGCCCGCGACCGCTTCACGCCGGGCGATGACGCGGGGCTCGACACCGTCGTGACCGGTGGATCGGGGTTTGGCGCCATGGCGATCGTGGTTGCCGCCGAACGCGGCTGGATCACCCGGCAGGCCGCCATCGAGCACCTGCTCAAGATGACCGGGTTCCTCCTGGGCGCCGACAGTTTTCATGGCGTCTTGCCCCACATGCTCAACGGCAGCACCGGCAAGACCATCCGCTTCAGCCGCAAGGACGATGGCGGCGACCTGGTCGAGACCGCGTTCCTGCTCGCGGGCCTCCTCTGTGCGAGGCAATATTTCGCCGGCGACGCTCCGCCGGAGCGGCAATTGCGCGCGCAGATCACCCAGCTCTGGGAAGAGACAGAATGGGATTGGCATACCCGCGGTGGCGGCAATGTCCTTTATTGGCACTGGAGCCCGAACCATGGCTGGGCGATGAATTTCGAGCTCAGGGGCTGGAACGAGTGCCTGATCGCCTATGTGCTCGCCGCCGCGTCTCCCCGCCATCCGATCAGCCCCGCGGTTTATCACAAGGGTTGGGCCGAGGGGCGGCAGTTCAGGAACGGGCGCAGATATTTTGGGCTCGAACTGCCGCTCGGCGCCGACCATGGCGGGCCGCTGTTCTTCGCCCATTATTCGTTTTTAGGCCTCGATCCGCGCGGGCTAACGGACCGGTACGCCGATTATTGGCAGCAAAATCTCCAGCATTCGCGGATCAATCACGCCCATTGCGTCGCCAATCCCAACGGCTTTGCCGGCTATGGCGAGAATTGCTGGGGATTGACGGCGTGCGACGGGCCGGACGGCTATGGCGCCTTCGATCCCGACCACGATTTCGGCGTGATCGCGCCGACGGCCGCGTTGGCCTCGATGCCCTATACGCCCGAGCAATCCCTCGCCGCGCTGAAGCATTTTCATGGGCCGCTGGGTGCCCGGCTGTGGCGCGACTACGGTTTCGTCGATGCATTCTGTCCATCGCGGGACTGGTATGCCGCGACGCATCTCGCCATCGACCAGGGCCCGATCATCGTGATGATCGAGAATTTTCGCACCGGGCTGCTCTGGGACTTATTCATGAGCTGCCCGGAGATCCTCACCGGACTGCGCCGCCTCGGTTTTACGAGCCCGCATCTCGCATAAGGCCGCAAAAGGCTACCGCTGTGCGATGGCCCGGCGAAAAGCTTCGAGGGTTTCGGCGCTGACGTGGTGTTCGATGCCTTCGGAGTCGATGCGAGCGGTTTCCGCGCTCACGCCCAAGGCGCGCAGAAAGGCCTCGACCGTCTGGTGGCGGGCGCGGCTTTCATGCGCCATCTTGCGGCCCGCCTCGGTCAGGAATACGCCGCGATAGGGTTTTCGCGACACGAGCCCGTCGGCCGTGAGGCGACCGAGCATTTTCGCGACGGTCGGCTGCGACACACCCAACCGGGCGGCGATATCGACCTGGCGAGCTTCGTTGCCATCCTCGATCAGGTCGGCGATGAGTTCGAGATAATCTTCCACCAGGGCGCCGCGCCGCGCCTCCCGCGTGTGCCGAAATCCTTCCGAATGGACCTCTGCATCCGGCAGCGGCTCGCCCCGGGAAACGAATTTTTGCCCACGCGGCATGAGTCTAGCCCTCGTCCGGCACCGAACGAAAGTGCCGGGAACAATTATAGCACAAGCTCAGAATTGATATCGCAATTTGTGCGATGCGGAACCTCTCCATCTGCCTACCAGGGTGGCCGACGCGCGATGCCAATGCAATCTAATATAGCCTATTGCATAATCATGAGGTGAGGCGCACATTGACGGCAATCACAAGCCTTCAGCTTGGAGCCCCCGATGGATATGAAGCCGACAGCGCCCCCGCGCACGGCCTGGCAGTTTTCGCGCCTCGATGACGAGGACCAGCCGAGCCTGCCGGAAGTGCACGCCACCATCGCGGTGCCGCGCACCGCGAACTGGGTGCGGCGCCTGCTGGCGTTTGTCGGGCCGGGCTACATGGTCGCCGTCGGCTACATGGACCCGGGCAATTGGGCGACCGACCTCGCGGGCGGCGCCTCGTTCGGCTACACGCTGCTCTTCGTCATCCTGCTGTCGAACCTGATGGCGATCCTGCTGCAGGCGCTGGCGGCGCGGCTCGGCATCGTCACCGGGCGCGACCTAGCGCAGGCCTGCCGGGCCTATTATCCCAAGCCGGTCAATTTCGTCCTTTGGCTTGCCTGCGAGATAGCGATCATCGCCTGCGATCTGGCCGAGGTCATCGGCACTGCGATTGCGCTGCAGCTGTTGTTCCACATTCCGCTGATTGCCGGGGCGCTGATCGCCGGGCTTGATGCGTTCCTGCTGCTGTTCCTCATGAACAGGGGATTTCGGTTCCTCGAGGCCTTCATCGTCGCGCTGATCACGGTGATCTTTGCCTGCTTCGCTATCCAGATCATTGCGGCGCAGCCCCCGGTAGAGGCCATTCTTGGCGGCTTCTTCTTGCCCTCGAGCCAGATCGTCACCAACCCGGCCATGCTTTATGTCGCGATCGGCATCATCGGGGCGACGGTGATGCCGCACAATCTCTACCTCCACTCCTCGATCGTGCAGACGCGCAACTACGAAAAGACCGAGGCGGGCAAGCGCGACGCGATCAAATGGGCGACCACGGATTCGACCATTGCCCTGATGCTGGCGCTGTTCGTCAATGCCGCCATCCTCATCGTGGCGGCGGCGGCCTTCCACAATAGCGGTCACCAGGATGTCGCCGATATCGGGCAGGCGTTCGAGCTTTTGTCTCCGCTGCTCGGGCTCAGCATCGCCTCGATCCTGTTCGCCGTGGCGCTGCTCGCCTCGGGCGTCAACTCGACCGTCACCGCAACGCTCGCCGGCCAGATCGTCATGGAAGGTTTTCTCCGGCTCCGCATCCCGCACTGGGCGCGGCGGCTGATCACCCGAGGCATCGCCATCATTCCGGTGATCTTCGTCACCGCGCTCTATGGCGAGAAGGGCACCAGCGAGCTTCTGGTGCTGAGCCAGGTGATCCTCTCCATGCAATTGCCCTTCGCCGTGATCCCGCTGGTGCAGTTCGTTTCCAGCCGGCGCCTGATGGGCAACCTTGCCGTAGCGCGCTGGATCTCCTGGCTCGCCTGGGGCGTGGCCGCGATCATCGTCGTGCTCAACCTGAAATTGCTATTCGATACCTTCGCCGGACTCTGAGGAGGGCGTTGACCTAGCGGAAAAACCATTGTCTTCTTGCCGATAACAAGGATTAGCCTGGCCAACAGGCAATCATTCGGGAGGAAAGCCATGAGCGCCGGCGTAATGCCGCTCGGTGGGGACAAGATCTCCAAGAGTTTTGGCCCCGTTCAGGTGCTGTTCGATGTCAGCATCTCGCTTGAGCCGGGCCAGGTGCATGCGCTTATTGGCGAGAACGGCGCCGGCAAGTCGACGTTGATGAAGATCCTCTGCGGCTATGAGCAACCCACGTCCGGGCGCGTGCGGGTCGATGGGATCGAAAGAGTGCTCGCCGACAGCGCCGACGCCGAGGCGCGCGGCATCGTCCTCATTCACCAGGAATTCAACCTCGCCGAGCAGCTGACGGTCGCCGCCAACATCTTCCTCGGCCGGGAGATCCGGCGCGGCGCGCTCATGGATGTCGGCCGGATGGAAGGACGGGCGCGCGAGCTACTGGCCGAGCTCGAGACCGATATTGATCCGAAGCAGCGGGTTCTCGAGCTGTCCGTGCCGGAAAAGCAGATGGTGGAGATAGCCAAGGCGCTGGTGCGGGAAGCCCGGGTGCTGGTGATGGACGAGCCGACGGCGGTGCTGACGGTGCGGGAATCGCAGGTGTTGTTCAGGCAGATCGCCCGCCTCAAGGCGCAGGGCGTCGCCATCCTCTACACCTCGCACAAGCT
>DATJHO010000063.1:0-45548 GCA_035493835.1 Devosiaceae bacterium | reverse complement strand
CCCGCAAAGCCGGGCCAATCTCTGGACCCACATCCGAAAACTCCGCGACGAACTCGGCACCACGGTTTTCCTCACCACACACTACATGGACGAGGCGGATTCGCTCGCCGATCGCATCCTCATCATCGACAAGGGCGAGATTGTCGCCGAGGGCACGCCGGCCGAGCTGAAGAAGCGGGTTTCCGGCGACACTATCACCCTGACCCTGCGCACCGAGGCCGACGCGGTGCGGGCGACGGGAATCGCAGCAGCGCTCAAGGGCGCCGATGTACCGACAATCGATGCCAACCTCGTGCGCTTCCACGTGCCCGATGGCGGCTCGGCCTTGCCCGTCCTGCTCGGCGATTTGGTGAAATCCGGCATCGAGGCGATCGGGGTCGAAGTGAACCGGCCGACGCTGGACGACGTATTCTTGACGCTGACTGGGCGGAGTTTGCGGGATTAGCGTGCCAGAGGTAATGGGAAGAGGCGGCGCCACGAGTTCCCTCCCCCTTGAGGGGAGGGTGGCGGCAGCCGGGTGGGGTTGTTCCACCCGCACTGAGTTGGGGCAACACCCCCACCCCTGATCCGTCCCCTCAAGGGGAGGGAGACGAAGGAGCGACGCCATCCTTACATTGAGCAGCTCAGCATGAAGGTCTTCAACCTGCAGCAGCCGCAAAATTCGAGCCACAACCACCGCCTCATGGTGAGCCTGTCGACCATGGGCAACAAACACAATCACCACCACCATCGAGGACAAGAGCATGACCTTCTTCCGCGATACCTGGATCATCTTTTCGCGCTCGATGCGCCTGTCGTTGCGTCAGCCGATGTGGGTGGTGATTGGCCTGTTGCAGCCGATTCTTTACCTCGTACTCTTCGGACCGCTGCTGCAGACGGTGGCGAAAACCTCCGGTTTCGAGGGTGATGCCTGGCAGGTGTTTGTCCCCGGCCTTTTGGTCCAGCTCGGCATCTTTGGCGGGCTGTTCGTCGGCTTCGGCATCATCGCCGAATGGCGGTCAGGGGTGATCGACCGGCAGATGGTGACGCCCGCGGCCCGCGTGTCGCTGATCGCCGGCCGCACCTTGCGCGACGTGGTGGTGATCGTGGCGCAGGCGATTGTCCTGGTGATCTGCGCCTATTTCTTCGGCCTGCGGGTGCCGGCGGTGGCACTGCTGGTCGCCTTGGTGCTGGTCGCGCTATTGGGGGCGGCGTTCTCGTTCATCTCCAACGCGATCGCCCTTGCCACCAAGAGCGAGGACGCGCTCGCGCCGGTGGTCAACATGCTGGCGCTGCCGATCCTGTTGCTCTCGGGCATTTTGCTGCCCATGGCGCTGGCGCCGCAATGGCTGCAGGTCCTCTCGGACTTCAACCCGTTCAAGCATATCGTCGAAGCGTTGCGCGCCGTGTTCCGCGGCGATTTCACCGCCCCGATCGTTGGCATCGGCCTGGTGCTGGCGGTGATTTTGGTGCTGCTGGGCGCCTGGATCGGCGAGCGCGTGCTCCGGGCGCAGACGCGGTAAGACCAGCATCGCCCAAGGTTATGGCTACCCCGCACCGGCCTGCCGGCCACCCTCTCCCCAGAGGGGTGAGGGTTTTCTTTGCTGCACCCTTGCGGCTCCATCGTCCCCTCGCCTCTCTGGCGAGAGGGTCAGGGCGAGGGGGAGCGGCGCGCACCGAGCTTGGGGCGAAGGCCCCGCTACTACAGCTCAGCCGCCGCAAAAATGCGCGTCAGATCGCCGGCCCACTCGCCGCGATAGAGGTCAAGCCAGCGCTCGGCGGGGGTTTTGCGCAGTTGCAACGTCTGCTCCAGCGAGGCGAGGTGGATCGCTTCGCTGTGGCCATCGCTGAGCCGACCGCGATTGGTGAGGCCGGCGGTCGAGATCGCCAGGGCTTCGCGGGCGACGTCGTAGACGGTGCCCTTGCGGAACGGGGTCGAGAGCGCCGTCCGAGGCACTTCGTTGCGCATCTGCTGGCGTTCCTCGGCGGTCCAGCTCTTCACCAAGTCCCAGGCCGCATCGAGGGCGGCGCCATCATAGAGCAGCCCCACCCAAAAGGCAGCGAGCGCCGTGATCGAATCCGCCGAGCCCATGTCGGCGCCGCGCATTTCGAGGAACTGCTTCAGCCGCACTTCCGGGAACAGCGTCGAAAGATGGTCTTCCCAATCCTCGATCGTCGGCTTTTCGCCGGGGAGTTGGGGCAGCTTGCCCTCGAGGAAGCTGCGGAAGCTTTCGCCGGAGACGTCGATATAGCGGTGATTGCGAATAACGAAATACATCGGCACGTCGAGCGCATGATCGACATAGCGCTCAAAACCCATGCCTGGATCGAAGGCGAAGGGCAGCATGCCGGTGCGCGCATTGTCGGTATTGAGCCAGATATGCGAGCGGAAGCTGAGATAGCCGCTATCCTTGCCGTCGACGAAGGGCGAATTGGCGAACAGCGCCGTTGCGACCGGCTGCAGCGCCAGGCTGACGCGCAGCTTCTTGACCATGTCGGCTTCATCGGAAAAGTCGAGATTGGTCTGCACCGTCGCCGAGCGGTACATCATCGAGGTGCCGAGCGTGCCGACCTTGTCCATATACGGCGTCATGATGCCGTAGCGGCTCTTGGGCATCGCGGGGATGTCCTTGACCGACCAAAGCGGCGTGACGCCCAGGCCCAGAAAATGGATGTCGAGCGGACCACCGATCGCCTTGGTGAGCGCCAGGTGCTCCAATGTTTCCCGTGCTGTCTCGTGCAAATCGGCGACCGGCGCGCCCGAAAGCTCGAACTGGCCGCCCGGTTCGAGCGAGATCGCCCCCTGCCCCGACGGCCCCTGTAGACCGATGATCACGTCGCGGTCCATGATCGGCGCCCAGCCGGTCTTTTCGGCAACGCCTGCCAGCAAGGCGTGAATCCCGTCCGGTCCGTCATAGGTGACCGGCCGCAACGGATTGGTATGGAACACGTGCTTTTCGTGCTCGGTGCCAATGCGCCAGCGCTCTTTCGGTTTGCTACCGCGGGCCAGCACTTCGATCAGGTCGTCGCGGCTTTCGATCGGTGGGGAGAAATGATGAGCGCCGTGCATGTCTGATCCTGGTAGAATTTTTCCGGACAATATCGCCGGGCGGCCCGAAAGCAATCCCTTTATCGCCAATCGCCGATGATTGATTGGATGACCGCCAGCGCCGCCACGGCCGCGGTATCGGCGCGAAGGATTCGCGGTCCCAGGCTGATTGGAATGACAAAGGGTTGCGCCAGCAGCCTCGCCCGCTCCTCATCGGAAAAGCCACCCTCCGGGCCGATGAGCAGCCCGACCGGCCGCCCCCCGATCGCGACAATCTGATCGACAGGCGAGCCGGAAGGCGCCGATTCGTCGGCCAGCAGCAGCACCCTGTCGCCTTGCTCGCCGGACCATTGCGCTACCAGCCGGTCGAGCCCGATTTCGGGCAACACCTGCGGCACGTTCAGCACCTCGCACTGCTCGGCTGCCTCGATGGCGTTGGCGCGCATGCGCTCGATCTGGATCTTTGTCACCTGGGTGAAGCGGGTGATCACCGGCTGGATGGTTGCCACCCCCATCTCCGTCGCCTTCTGAATCACATAGTCGAGCCGGGCCGCCTTGAGCGGCGCAAAGCCGTACCAGAGATCGCCGCGCGGCGGCTGCGGCGCGATCTGCTCACTGGGTTCGAGGACTACGTTTTTCTTGGCATCGGAGGTGAGCCGCGCGAGCCAGGCCCCGTCACGGCCGTTGAACAACACCGCCTCGTCGCCGACTTCCTTGCGCAAGACGCTTGCCAGATAAAGCGACTGTTCCTTGCCCAGGTTGGTTGGCTTTCCCTGTTCAAGAGACGTTTCGACGAACAGGCGCGGCAGCGAAGCATGGGTGCGCGGCATTGACTTTCGACCGATAGTTCTGCTGATCGCCCTGTGCGACTATGGTTTCAGCCAACGAGTTAGCCCAGCAGCAGTCAATGATGCAAACCAAACAAGCCAATCCGCCCATCGTGGCCGATGCGAGCCGCGGCAACTGGGTCGATAATTTTGCGCCCGATTGGCTGAAGCCTTATGCGCGGCTGGCGCGCTGGGACCGGCCGATCGGCTTCTGGCTGCTGTTCTGGCCCTGCGCCTATGGGCTGGCGCTCGCCGCCGTTGCCAATCCGCTGCAGGGCTTCGACTGGCGGGCCCTGCTGCTGATGTTCGTCGGCTCGGTGCTGATGCGTGGCGCCGGCTGCACTTTCAACGACATCGTCGATCGCGACATCGACGACAAGGTCGCGCGCACCCGCTCGCGGCCGATCCCCTCTGGCCAGGTGACAACGAGGCGCGCCGCGGCCTTCCTGGTGCTGCAGGCCTTGCTCGGCCTGCTGGTCCTCATCCAGTTCAACGCGCTGACGATCGGGCTCGGGGTGGGCTCGCTGGCGCTGGTCGCGATCTATCCGTTCATGAAGCGGATCACCTGGTGGCCGCAGCTCTTTTTGGGGCTCGCCTTCTCGTGGGGCGCACTGGTCGGCTGGACCTCGCAGACCGGCAGGATCGACCTGCCGGCCGTCATCCTCTATCTCGGCTGCATTCTATGGGTCATCGGCTACGACACCATCTACGCCCTGCAGGACATTGAGGACGATGCGCTGATCGGCGTCAGATCGACCGCGCGCCTGTTTGGGGCGAGGACACGCCAAATCGTGGCCCTGTTTTATGGCGGGACGGTAATCCTCTGGTGGATCGCCGGCTGCTTCGCCGGGGGTTTTATCCTTTTTACCGCCGGGCTCGTCTGCGTCGCCGCCATCCTCGCCTGGCAGCTGATAACGCTAAACCCCAACGAGCCGGGCAATTCGCTGGTCCGTTTCAAGGCCAATCACATGACCGGCTTGCTGCTGACAATGGCCCTGCTGGCCGACTGGCGCTGGTAGCCCCTCAATTCTTCATCACGATGCAGGTTCCCCCTGCCCGCTGCAGCCTTGCGCAGAGCCGCTCCGCAGCCGCGCGGGTGTTGCGGCCCACTTCCGCCGTGTAGCGCAAATCGGGGCCGAAGTCCGGGTTGGGCCTCGCGACCAGCATCAGTTCCTCAGAGCCGAGAACGTCTTTGAACTGGCGCTGCACTTGTTCAAAGGCACGGCGTGCCGTTGCCGCTGAGAAGGACTGCGCAATCTGGACGCCCCAGGGCATTACTACGGTCCCGGTCGACGGTCGGCTCCGGCTGGCCGCGGCAAGCTCGATGCAGGCCGGCTGAACAGGTTTGCCGAAGCAGTAGCCTGCCGGTGCGCGCGTTTCCGTGGCCGCTACGGCAGCTGGCGCGGGCGCAATCACCAGCGGCCAAGCGAGCACTAAGGCACGAACAAGGCCAATCCTGACCGTGGTGGGGGTTCCTGTCATCTGCAAGCCACGCTCCATGATGAAGTTTTCGCAATAGGGCTAGCCTAAACCGCGCGCACACCGCACATGAGCGAGGCGACCGCCCGAACACCGGGACGGGCTCGGCCGCACGACAACTCACATGTGGCGCTTGCGATTTCGGCACCGTCGAAATCAGAAGGCAAAATTGCGTCAAACCTGCGGTATGGAAGGAAAGAATATGGATCAGCGCAAACTCGGAAGCCAGGGGCTCACTGTCAGCGCACAAGGCCTCGGCTGCATGGGCATGAGCGCATTTTACGGCCCGAGCGATGAGAAGGATAATCTCGCGACCCTCGCTCGGGCGATCGAACTCGGGATCACCTTGTTCGACACGGCCGAAATCTATGGCCCGTTCAAGAACGAGGTCCTGCTGTCACAGGCTTTTGTCGGCAAGCGCGACAAGGTGCTCATCGCCACAAAGGTGGGCTCGGAAGTCACCGATGCGGGCGAACGGCTCGCGGTCAACGGCACGCCCGGCTACATTCGCAAGGCGATCGACCGCTCGCTGCGCCACCTCAAGACCGACTATGTCGACCTCTATTATCTCCACCGCATCGACCCCCAGGTCGCGATCGAGGAATCGATCGGTGCGTTGGCTGACCTCGTTCGGGCCGGCAAGGTCCGCTATATCGGCGTCTCCGAAGCGGCCCCGGCAACCATCCGCCGGGCCCATAAGGAGCATCCGCTTTCGGCGCTGCAGACCGAGTATTCGCTGTTCGAGCGCACGCCGGAGCAAAATGAGGTGCTGGCGACCGTGAACGAACTCGGTATCGGCTTCGTCTCCTATTCGCCACTTGGCCGCGGCCTGCTCACTGGGCAGATCACGAACGTCGAGGACCTGGCGGCCGACGATTTCCGCCGCACCAATCCGCGTTGGGCGGCCGAGAACTTCGCCAAGAACATGGCGCTTGTGGATAGGATCAAGGCGGTGGCGGCGCAAAAGGGCGTCACCCCCGGCCAGATCGCTCTCGCCTGGGCGATGGCCAAGGGCACGATCCCGATTCCGGGGACCCGGCGGATCAAATATCTGGAAGAGAACGTGGCGGCGTCCGAGCTCAAGCTGACCGAGGCCGATCTCAAGGGGCTCGACGAAGCTGTTCCGGCCGGTGCCACGGCCGGGGATCGCTACCCCCCGCAAGGCATGGCGGCGCTCAATCACTGACGCCGAAATCCGGCTCATATCAAAGTATTACTGAAGTCCGGCGAGGCGCCAAACCTCGCTGGATTTTTTATTTTGAATTCAATTGCACTAGTTCATTCGAACTATTTTCAAAATTCATGCGCCATTCATGTTGCCTGCGTCAGATCAGCGCATCATATTCAGTCGGCCAAGCCAACCATTTCAGGCAATGATCGCACCAATGCTTATCATTGGCGCTTGGTTGAACTGTCCACACTGAGACTGACGATTGGAGAAACGTTGTGATGAGTTATGAGAGCATTTCTGGCGCGGACGCCAATATCATACCCCTCGACAACTTCCGGCGGGGTCTTGATGCGGTGCGCCTGCGCTTGATGGAGGCGAAGGAAACCTCGGCCGTACGCCACCGTCCGTCGATGGACACGGTTTTCTTCATCACCGGGGGACGCTACGAGGCTATGGTGAACGGCGCCGTCGGCGTCCTTGACGCAGGCGATTTCCTGCGCGTGCCGGAAGGCGGCACCTATGGTTTCAGCGACATCGGCACGATGAACGGCGCAATGGTGGCCCATCGCTTTCCGCGCGGCGTCGAAGCAGGTTTCCTCAGGGAAATAGCAGCGGCCATGCCGCCCTTCTCCACCACGCTTCCTCGCCGGGGGACACCCGCCTTCGCGCGGCTATGCGCCATTGCCCGCCGTTGGGGGATAACGATCGATACCGACGCAGCCGCGTGACGCGGCGCCTGGCCAAAAAAACGCCTCGAGGCCGGCCCCAGGGAGCAGGCCGGCCTCGAGTTGACGCGTCTGGAGGTCGCGTTGGCGCGAGCGGTCGATCACACCACTTGCACCGACGCGGCAACGCATGCGCCCGCCAATGGTTGCATCGATAATGAATGCTGGCGGGGGCTGGTCATCCCACCTTTATTAGCTTATCAACTCACGCGGTCGCCCGGCTCGCGCCGATTGAGAAAGCGGGCCCGGCGGTTGGCGACCGCACTGAGCTTGCGCCTTTCGGTCGAATGTCCAAGCAGCACGCCATCCACCTGCTGGCTGTAGGGCAGCAGGCTGCCGTCGCCGCCCATGATATAGAGCGGCAGGCGCAGCTTCTTCCCCCAGTTCTGCCACTCGGCCACGACGCAGGCATTGCCCACTTCTTCAAACACCCGATAGTTCAGATCTGGATTGTCGTGAACCAGCTCGATGGCGCTGGTCAAAACGCCATCCTCGGAAATATGGGTCGAGACGCCCACGCCGATGAACTCATCCACCGGCACCTTGATCTTGATCGACACGCCGCTCTTTTCGAGCTTGCGCCGCACGGTTACCGTCTTGACGGGTTCGCGGGGGGTATCGTCGTTCGCAGCGCTGGACACTTGTGGCGTTGGGGTATCGCCAAGCCGTTTCGCCCGATAGTCCCCGAGGCTGACTACGATCGCCGATCGATCCATACTGGTGTCCCGTTCCATGTTACGCCTCACTGTCAACTCTGAGAGCTTATGATGGCTGCTCTCTTGTACCCCCAATGTAGCCGCCCCCGTTTCTGCCCGGCTTAAGAAACTGAGTTAAGTTTAGGTTGTTTTGAAAAGGGTTAGCAGGTCGTGACGGGGTGTAATGGGCAGTTAACCCAAGTGCTGTCAGTAAGTGAATCGATCTGCTCCAGCGCAGCATCCCGCCGGCGAGAGGCTCGCCCCCAAACGGCTGATTTTGCTCGCTATCAAGGATGCGAACAGTAGGTGATGCACGATGCACTCCAGCCGCGACGAGCGGCGAGACCGTTCCCCGACGACCGCTGCCTCGAAGCGCTCGGCAAAGATCCGCCTCGGACAGAAGGGGGTGCGGCACACGAAGCGCCGGGCGCGCAGCCGGAGTTCGACCCGGCGACCGCCGCATGGCAGGTCCGAAATCGTCCGCACATACCGGCTATGGACGCGCCGTGATGCCCGCCCGCATACCGGGCACGGCCGTTCTGCCACCTCGGACCTGGCCACCACCACAATGCCGGCCTCGACAGCCGTGTTGCTTTCGACCTTCAAACCCATCGGCACGACCGACGACACCGCAAGCTTGCCCCCATGATGCTGATTCTCCTCTCAAATCAGCATCAGCTCGCCACCAAAAATCATCGAGATTGAGTCACAGCCAATATTCCGCGCCGATTGACACAGACGGCCGACATTGCCGCGTCGCAACCCGATACGACAAGCTCCTCGCCAATTTCATGGGCTTCGTCAAACTCGACGCCATCCTCATCTGGCTCAAATAGCTAAATCGTCACCATGACCTAGAGATGCAGGCGCTTGAATATCATCTCGGGGAGACATTTGATCACGAACATCACCGGTCGCCATAGGCCCGGAACATAGACGACATCCGCCCTGCGATCCTCTGCCGCGGCGAAGACGACGCGCGCAACATGCGCCGGATCCGCTGTCAGGCATGCTGGCAGGACCATGCCAGCGGTCATCTTCGTGCGTACGAATCCAGGTTTGATGGTGACCACGCGCACGCCGGTCGTCGATAGCCGGTTACGCAGTCCCGAAAGAAAGGCGGTGAACCCAGCCTTGGCGGCGCCATAATAGTAGTTGGACGCTCTGCCGCGGTCTCCTGCTACCGAACTGAAGCCGACGATGACGCCCGCCCGGCGTGCGGCGAAGCGTTCGGCGAAGAGGCTGAGGAGCAAGGCCGGCCCCTCGAAATTGCTTCGAAGCACTTGGCCGGCGTGATCGAGATCGACCTCGGCTTGCGGTTGGCTTCCCATCCAACCGATGACGCACATCACGGTGTCGGGCAGCTCAGGCAGTCGATTGACGAAGGCCTCGAACGTGTCGGTCCGTAGGATGTCGAGCACGTGTGTCGTCACCTCCGCCTCGTATCGGACGGCGATATCGTTTGCGTTGCACTCTACTTCTTCCAAGTTGCGCGCGGCAAGCCGCACTCGCCACCCAGCCTTTGCGTAGTGCAGCGCAACGGCACGGCCAATGCCTGAAGTACCGCCGATAAGCAGAAGCGTGCCTGTGGTTTTCATCATATCCCCAACCGTAGTGATAGGCGGGAGCCGACGCGTTCGCTCCCTGGGATTGTGCGTCGCAAGGCCCGGAAGTGCTCAAGTCCGGGATAGGTCCGCTCGAAGGTCATGCGCGACTGCCGCGCATCCTTCGCCAGGTAGAGTCGCCCGCCCGCGGCGACGACCAGTTTGTCCAGTTCGTCGAGAAGCTCGAATACGCCGTTCCGGAGGGGAAGGTCGAGCGCAAGCGTATACCCATCCATCGGGAAGGACAGATCCCCGTGGGCGGCGCCCAATTGCTTGAGCACAGACAAAAACGAGGCGCTTCCAAAGCGGGACAGCCTGTCGAGGACACCAGAGAGGGTCTCGCGGGCCGCTGAGGGAGGAACGACACACTGATACTGGAGGAAGCCTTCCCTGCCGTAAATGCGATTCCACATCCCGATGCCGTCCAGGGGGAAGAAGTACGATTCCCAGGGAACCATCTGAGGCACGCCCGCCTTGCCGGCGCCGACGCGGAAATAGACCTCATTGAACAGCGCGACCGACACACGGCTGAGCAGCATCTGCGGACAATCGATGGGCAAAGAAAGCCGAGCCCGGGCTCGAGCGGGAAAAGGATCAAGGCCAAGTGCTTGCACTTCGCCACGCGAGGCGTGCTCAGCCGTAAAAATAAGCGAGCGGCCTAGGGCCGGACCACGCGCGAGACAATCGATCCAAGCGACCGAGTAGCTCGCATCGCGGTGCTGGTGGAGCATGTCCAGGGCGGCGCCGACGTTCGGTGCCACCAGCGTCATCTGTCGCATCCAGCCGCACTCGATCGGACGCAGCCGGAACGTGGCATCGAGAATGGTGCCGGTGAGTCCCATACCACCGATGGTTGCAGCCAAGAGGCCTGCGTTTTGATGAGCGGTGCAGTGAACAGTGCTGCCATCCGGCAGCAGGAGCGTGATCTCTTCGACATGATCGCCGAAACCGCCATCGCGGTGATGGTTCTTGCCGTGCACGTCTGCGGCGATCATCCCCCCAACGGTGACGAACTGCGTTCCGGGCACCACCGGTGGGAAGTGGCCCCTTGCCATCGCCACGTCGATAATATCTGCCAGCACCACGCCGGCCTCGGCACGCATCAGCCCGGTGCGGGCATCAAAGCTGCGAATGCGATCGAACTGCGCGGTCGACAGCGTGACCTGTTCGCCGATGGCGGCATCGCCATAGGCGCGGCCGGCTCCGCGGGCGATCAGTCCGGCATGTAATGGCGTGAGTAGCCGTGCCGCACGGTAATCAATCGGCTCCACCACTTGGGTTGGAAAACGAGGATAGCGTCCCCAGCCGGATAGAACCGTCATAGGCCCCGCACCTTGAACACGAACGTCCGATCGAGAAGGAACTTGGCGCTATAGCCAATAGCCAGACCGATGACGCCGCCACAATACTTGGCCACGTCAGTGTGCCACATCTCCCAGAAGGACAGCTCGAATACCCAGAAGATGAGCGTGGTGAGGACGCTGAAGGCTCCATAAAGCCCGATCTTTCCGAGTTCGTCGCGGTGGCGGCCGTAGCCATCCCCGAAAACCAGGACCTTATCCAAGAGGTATTTCAGCACGAAGCCGACAACAGTGCCGGCCGCGATCGACAATATCAGGGGAGCGAGTGGGAGCATCCGAACCGTCAACTCCTGGGTGCCTAGATTGCAGAGGGTCCCGAGCACGGCGAAAAGCAGGTAACGAACAAACATCAAGCCTCCCGGAGGGGTCACGCGGCGGCAAGGATCACCAGGGCAATAGCGCCGACGGTAAGCAGGCTACGACGGTCCATGAGCGCAAAAACCACTGGATCGTCGTGCATCATCCCGCGGCTGGCCATCATCAGCGCGCGTGCGACCCAGTATATGAGTAGCGGGCCGATCAGCCACAGCAGTTCCGGCCGCGCGTAGAGCTTATGAACTGCGTCACTGGAAATATAGAGCGTAAAGATCGTGATCGCGTTGAAGCCTGAGGCAGCGGCCAGAGCTGCGATCGTGTTCAAATCGCTGTTCTTGTAGTTACGTCCGGTAAGCTCTGGGAGATTGGCATCTTTCCTCGCCGCCACCTCAACGTAGCGTTTGATCAACGCCAATGACGTGAAGATCATGATGCTGAAGGTCAAAAGCCAGGCGGAGACAACGACGTTGACTGCCACGGCACCGCCGACGATGCGGATCGTGTACAGCCCCGCCAAAACGATAACATCGACCAGCATCTTCCGCTTGAGACTATAGGAATACGCCGTGGTGAGGACGAAGTAGCCAACCAAAAGCACAAGGAACGGTAGTGATATTGCGGCGGCGATCGCGATAGCGGCGAACAGAAGCAAGGGGCTGGCCAGCAGACCGTGGACAAGCGGCACCGCGCCGCTGGCGAGCGGTCGGTGGCGTTTGCTGCGGTGCCCGCGATCGTCCTGCAAATCGACAAGGTCGTTCAGGATGTAGCTGGAAGAGGCAGCCAAGCAAAAAGCGACGAAGGCGGCAACCGCCGCCAGTACAGCGTGCGCCTGCAGGAGATGGGCGGCGAACAACGGCACAAAGACCAGCAGGTTCTTGGCGTATTGGTGCACACGCAACATTCTAAGCCATGCGCGCCAGCTGGCGTTCGAGCGTAGCAGCGGCTCGCGTTCGATGCCCAGACGCTGCAGCCGTCGCTCCACATCGCCAGAAGCATTGACGGTGAGGGCCTTGGCTGACACTTTCCAGACCGCCATGTCGGCCGCATCGTTTCCGATATAGTCGAACCCGCCTGTGCCGAACTCTTGCACCATCAGCGTCGCCTTGTTCCTGCCAGCCAGGTTCGTGGTGCCGTCCGAGGCATACCAGCCGGCGAACAGACCGAGGTGACTGGCGATCGTCGCGACAATGCGGGCGTTGCTCGCCGAAGCGAGATAGACGGGGCGACCGTCTTCCCTCGCGCGCTCTATGGCAGCCAGTACCTCGGGCCGATAGGGCAACGCTCCGGGATCAATCGCGGCCCGTTCGGCACAGTGCTGCTTAACAGCTGCCTTGCCGCGGACGAGCGCACGCAGCATCCCCAGGGCACTCGTTGGGTGATGGGTGAGGCTGAGAACGGCGGTCTCGATCAACAGGTCCGTGGCGACCAGGGTGCCGTCGAGATCGACGACCAGGGCACGCCCCCCTACCGCAGGCGCATGGCCCCGTCGGGCCGCGGATCGTGCGCTGGTCTCGCCCCAGCCCGAATGCTCGCGCTTTGTTGGCGCGCCCTCCGATGTGGAATCCAAGTCCGCCACGGCTCCGGCTCCTGTCGTGGCTGGCGACCTAGTTTGCCGCTCTCATCCCGAGCCATCAGCGCCACGCAAATCGCTTGCTCACCCAAGAGCTGATTTGGGCGGCTGCGACGTGGCATTTGCCGCTCGATAGCTTTTTGCGCGACCTCAACTTCGACGACTCATTTTACTACTTCGTGATCGCGCGAAATTTCGCGCATGGCGCGTGGTCGACCTTCGACGGCTGGAACCTGACGAACGGCTACCAGCCAATCTGGGCGGCGCTGCTTGCGCCGGTATTTGGCCTCATCGCAGATCCGATCGCGGCGCTCCGCGCAGCCAAATTGCTGGAGCTCCTGTGTTTGCTGGGCGCGACCGGATTGCTCCTGGCCGCCGGCCGGGCCGCCGGCTGGAATTGGCTCGCGGCCTGGGTGGTTCCGCTTTGGCTGTTCGGCCATACGACATTCTTCCGTGGCCTGGAGACCGCACCGCAGGTTCTGCTGCTGGCGCTTGGCCTGACGTTGACCGTCCGACTGTTCGCCGACCTGGACCGACTTTCCAGCTGGGTTTGGCTTGCGATCTTGTGTGCGGTTCTGCCATGGGCCCGCTTGGAGTTGGTCGCCGCCGCTATTGTGCTTGCCGCCTATGTCACTGCCTACAGCGCCTTTCTGGGGCGCTGGCACGGGAGAAACGTCCTCTTGCTGTGGGCCTTAGCCGCGGCCGGCTTCCTGGGTTACCTCGCCTACAACAAATTCGTCTTCGGCACGCCCTTGCCCGTCAGCGGACAAGTGAAGAACTACTGGTCGTCACTGCGTATCGCCAACAGCGATCACTTCAGCTGGCTCGACAACGCCATCGCCATTGTGCGCCCTAACATCAAGGAGACCTTCGTCGCCCTTGTTTCCTTGGCTCTCGTTGTCGGCTCATGGCTGGTGCCGACCTATCGATGGAAGGGGCGATACGTCAATCACGCCTTCGATGCCTTCCTGGTGACGCTGGCCTGCGCCCACTTGTCACGCCTGTCCTATTCGATGCTGGTGTCGCACGTCGATTATGACGCGGGTTGGTACTACGTGCCTGGCCAGGTCGCCGTGGCAGTCATCGTGCCTGTCGTTTTGGCCCGGGTAGGGCTACTCCGGCCCCCATGGCGCAAAGTCAACGCCAGGTGGATCGGCAACGGCCTCGCACTGGCTTGTGCCGCTGGTGCAGTGGTCGCATTTCAGACCCCCTGGACGCCCCGGGGTCACATTGACTGGAATGCCGCATCCTATGAGGGCGTACAGTGGATGAACGAGCACCTGCCCCCAGGCGCCAGGGTCGGAGTTCCAGACGCGGGCGTGGTCGGCTATTTCTCGACCAACCACCAGATCACCAATCTTGATGGCCTCGTGAATTCGGACGCTTTCTTTGCCGCGATCCGATCCCAAGGCGTAGAGCGCTGGTTGCACGATAACGGTATTACCTATCTTGCGGGCGGAGCACGGCAGGGCGCGGATGGCTGCGCGACTATGGCCGCGGCCAGCAATCAGGCCCAGCCCTACGGCGGCCCCTGTCGCAAACTCTACGAGGGCGCGCCATTCGTCTCCTACTTCGCCGGCGAGCGCATCGATTTGCGCTTTACTGTATTCGCCTTCGGCAAGCCGGCCGGCAGCTGAGGAGTCGACAACTGGCCCGACTTTTGTCTGACTGTTGATTTCCGCTGAGAACTGACCCGGGATTTCCACCGAGAAGTGACCCTGTGAAACGGCGAGGTCAATTGCCCCCTCCTCGATCAGGAAGATCAGATGGCTAGCGCGCCGATCGGCATCGGGACCCCTCGCTTATTTACAAGTAGGCTATTACGAACGAGAACAAGTGATTTCGGCGGGCCTCCTCTGACCTCATTCGGCCCCGGTGCCGCTGGCATCGGGGCCTTTTTTCGCCCTTCAGTAGAGCAGCACCTTTTTCGAAATGAGCAGCGCCGAACGCTGGAAGCGCAAGAAACTCCTTTTGATAACAATGGCTTAAAACTCACCAGAGCCAATCTAATCGAGAACTGACAGCGACCCAGGGTTTTGGCCGCTGTCCTCTGGACCCGATACTGGGGTTGGAGGCCGAGAGTCGGCCCGGCTTTGCCCGGTCAAGGGCGGCCCTGACGCCCTCGACGGTTTTTCTCGATCAGGCGAAACGGCTACGCCCTACTTGGCGTGCTCGGCCTCGACCCGAGCATCGATGGCGTCAAGAACCGCTACCTTGGCCTGTTCGATCGAGGCGATCGCGAAGTCGACGGCAATGCCGGCTTCCCATTCGAGGTCGTCGGCATGTTGGCTGGCTCGCCGAGCGTCGTGTTCGTGCTGATGCTGGGCAACATTCGCCTTGAGGGCGGTCATGTCGGCATGAAGCTTGGCACGAGCCGCTTCCCACTTGCTCGCGGCGGCTTCATTGACGGACTGTATCTGCTGGTCGACTCTTTCGCTTGCCTCCTCGGCTTCGTCACGCGCCTCCTGCAGGCGAGCAGCGATTTCCTCGTGCTCCTCTTCGCGTGCCTCGTTGATGGTGTCCTCAGCGTTTTTCGCGCGAACCGAGAGGTCCGCTAGCTGTTCGGAAAGTGGCCTAACCATGGCGTTTGCTCCTTCCTGAGCGTGACATACAAACCAAAGACTGACCTAGGTGTCACTGGCGCCCGCCCATTCCCACGGAAGGAATGGCGGGTTCGTCTTCAAATCGTGTCTCAGAAATATCGCAGCAATCAAAATAGCTATTCAAACATTGCCGGGAACAGCTGCGGAATTTCTCACGCAGCGGCCCTCATTATACTGCTCGCCACCTACACCTGGCAAGTTGGCATCCCACCCGGCACCGACGCGCATGGTCCTATAGACTAACCACGCACGACAAGTTGCGTCTCTCGAACCTATTCCTGGGCCACCGATTGTCAAAATCGGGCGCTTCAGCATTGCCCGGGACATCATGTCGGATCGAGACCACCCCGAAAGTGCGGCGATGCACCGGTCTAGCGGCCTCAGCCCAATAGTGGTCACCTGCCGCCCTGCAAACGAGCTAGTTCCACAGATATGAATGCCAGTTCTTCTGATCCCAACATGACATTAGTAGGCCGTTTGGCTCAATTGACGCCCAGTTGAACTTACCGGCCTATGTTGATCCCGTGACAGCATTCTTCTTATCATTGCGGGCAACGACAACTGCGCCCGCGGCGACTACTACTGAGAATTCAACTTTGAATTCTGCGACAAGTGGCAAGGGTCAGGAGGGCTACTCTATGGATCGCAGCTCACTCTACGAGTTCGAGAACTACATATCCCAGCAGAGGCATGGGCAGCCTCCGGTCGATGCAACCGGCAACCCCCAATTTCATCGCCCAAGGCGCACGCTTCTCGACATCTTCAGGCGCTCATCGACCAGAGGTGTCCGCCAACCCGTGTTCAGGGATCCGCTGCTTGAACAATCCCCGGAAATGCTGATCGAGGAGGCCGAGATGGCTGGAACGGCGGCGCAGCCCGAGCCATCCGAGGGCGATCTCGATCCGGCTCTTACGCAAATGGTCCCGGACCAGGGTGGCGAGCCGCTGCCGGACGCCTACCCGGAGGAAAGTTCTCAGGAGCGAGACATGGCAGTCAGTATCGAGGACCAAGTGGCGCAGCATTTCAGGGAAAGCCTTGTGGCGATGGTCAATGACTCAGTGGTGATGATGGAAGACATGGTTTCGAGTGCCAAGGCAACGATTGTGAACCTCAAGGAGCACCGTACCCTGGTCATCGGGCAGTCGGACGCGCACCTGGCCACAATCGACGAAAACCGCGAGCTGGTGAACCGGCAGATCGACAGTGAAGTCGCCGGCGCTGAACAGCAGATCGAGGCGCTCAAGCAGCACATCACCAACCTCAGGGAGAGCCGGAAGCTGCAGAACGCCGACTTCGACACCCTGAAGAACCGGGCCCAGAGCAAGCGCCACGACGACCTCGAGCTCGTGGACAGGATGATTGTCGCCGAGGAGGTCAAGCTCGACGCGCTGATAACGCCGAAAAGCGGTTCCACCGAGATCGAGCACCAGAAGCAGGCGCGGCAGCCGACAAAGGGCAAGCCGGCACTGGTCAAGTCCGAGCAGGTCGACATGGCACAGGCCGAAGCGCTGCAGGAACGCGCGGCGGTGGGTTGAGGCCCCGCCATTTCTCGGGTTTTCGCAGCCGAAGAAGGCTGTCGACAGCGGGCAAATTCTACTGCAAATTCGGTGGGTTCCCCACCGGATCTGGACAAACAATGATCTCCGCCAAAGCCTATGCCGCTGCAACCAGCACTAGCCCGTTTGCGCCTTTCGCGCTGACCCGGCGTGAACCAGGCCCGCACGATGTCTTGATCGACATCAAATATTGCGGGATTTGCCACTCCGACCTGCACGCCGCCCGCAATGAGTGGGGCGGCCAGCCCTTTCCGTGCGTGCCCGGCCACGAGGTCGCCGGCATCGTTGCCAGCGTCGGTTCGGAAGTCACGGGCTTCAAGGTCGGTGACCGCGTCGGCGTCGGCTGCATGGTCGACAGCTGCGGCGAGTGCGACCCGTGCAAGCGCGGCCTCGAGATGCATTGCGATAACGGCGTCGTCTGGACCTATGGCACGCGCAAGGTCTATGGCGAGCACGATCCGGACACCGACCACACTTATGGCGGCTATTCGACCGCGATCACCGTCAAAGACCGTTTCGTGGTGAAAATCCCCGAGGCGCTGCCGCTCGATAGCGCCGCGCCCCTGCTCTGCGCCGGCATCACCATGTATTCCCCGCTCAAGCGCTATGGCGCCGGCCCCGGCAAGCGCGTCGGCATCGTCGGACTGGGCGGGCTCGGCCATGTGGGGGTCAAGATCGCCCATGCGATGGGCGCGCATGTCACCCTCATCACCACTTCGCCAAGCAAGGCGGCCGACGCCGCGTCTCTGGGTGCCGACGGCGTGATCGTGTCGACCGACCCCGAGCAAATGCAGAAGGCTCTGCGGACGCTCGATCTGATCGTCGACACGGTCTCGGCCGCTCACGACATGGACGCGTACATGAACCTCATCCGGCTCGAAGGCGCGCTGGTGATGGTCGGCCTGCCGCCCGAAAAACTCGCGATCAAGGCCGGTACGCTGGCCAGCAAGCGCCGGATCTTTACCGGCTCCAACATCGGCGGCATCGCCGAGACGCAGGAAATGCTGGATTTCTGCGCCGCTCACGGGGTGACCGCCGATATCGAGCTGATCGAGGCCAAGGACATCAATGCCGCCTATGAGCGGCTGGTGAAGGCCGACGTGCGCTACCGCTTCGTCATCGATTCAGCCACCATCGGCTGAGGACGTTTGGCCCCGGGGGGCGCCTGACCGTCTGGGCGGCCAAGGCCCCAGGCGGGGCAATTGGTCACGCCCTATTGCCACCAAGCAGAACCCATATGTTTATGCGGGGCGTTGCCGGTCGGCGGCGCCCCGTACGTTTCAAAACTACGGAGCAGCAGCCATGAAGATCGGCTTTATCGGACTTGGACAGATGGGGAGCGGGATCGCGCTCAATCTCATCAAAGCCGGGCATGACGTAACGGTGTGGAACCGCTCGGCCGGAAGGGCCGCCCCGCTGCTGGAAGCCGGCGCCAAGCTCGCAAAAACGCCCCGCGAAGCCGCCAATGGCGAACTCGTCATGACCATGCTGTCCGATGACGACGCTGTTGCCGGGGTGACCTTCGGCCCGGATGGCCTGCTGGCCGCGCCGGAAAAACCGCTTCACGTTTCGCTGAGCACCATCAGCGTGGCATTTTCCGAGCGGCTGACGAAAGCCCACCGCGAGGCAGGCAGCCGTTTCGTTGCCGCGCCGGTGTTCGGACGACCGAACGCGGCAGCCGCCGGAAAGCTCAACGTCGCTGCCGCCGGGGCGGAGGAAGACCTCGCCTTCTGCGCCCCGGTGTTTGCGGTGATCAGCCAGAAAGTGTTCGACGTGGGCCGGAGCCCGCAGGCTGCAAACCTCGTCAAGCTCGCCGGCAACTTCCTGATTCTTTCCACCATCGAGTCGCTCGCCGAGGCGATGACGCTGGCCGAAAAGGGCGGCGTCGAGAAGAAGAAGCTGCTCGAAGTGCTCACCGGGACGCTGTTTGACGCGCCCGTCTACCGCACCTATGGCGAGATCCTCATCGAGGAGCGCTACCGGCCGGCCGGCTTTGCCGCGCCGCTCGGGCTCAAGGACATGCGGCTGGTTGCCGCCGCCGCCGAGGCCCAGCGTACGCCAATGCCGGTCTTGGGCGTGCTGCGCGACCACTTGCTCCAGGCCATCGGCCAGGAAGGCGAGGACATCGACTGGTCCAGCGTCGGCCTTTCGGTCGCGCGCAACGCCGGCAAGAAGTGAGCGGGATCGGCTCTTTTCTCACATAGACGCCGGCCAGCGCTTGATGGCGTTGCATATCCCCCTCGTCACGGCCGGGCTTGACCCGGCCCCCATCATGCCTCGCCCAAGGTCGCTTCTCGAACGGGCGAGGCTTCATGGGTGCCCGGGGTCAAGCCCGGGGGATGACGATGGGGGAGAGACCTGCGATCCATTGCCCCGTCGGCGCAGCGATCTCCGACCTCACGCCGGTTCAAAATACGGTTTCGGCCGCACCGCGGTGATCAACTGCCCGAACCGCACGAATTCGGCCTTTCGCGGCGAGGTCGTCCGCCAGGCGAGGCCGAGGGTGCGGCTGGGTTCGGGCTCGGAAAAGCGCATGACGTTGAGGCCACCCTTGCGCACCTCCGTCTCAAGGCTGATTTCGGGCAAGAGGGTCAGCCCGAGGCCGTTTGCCACCATCTGCACCAACGTCGACAGCGACGAGGCACCGAACGTTTCGATGTTCTCGATGCGGCGCAGATTGCAGAACGTCAGCGCCTGGTCGCGCATGCAATGCCCCTCCTCCAGCAGCAGCAAGCGGTCTTCCAGCAGAATATCGGGGGTAGCGCGAACTCGGCTGTCGATCCGGCGGCTCGGCGGCAGGGCGAGCAGGAACCGGTCCTCGAACAGGCGGATCGTCTCGATATCGGGATGTTCCACCGGCAGCGCTATCAGCAGCAGGTCCAAGAGGCCGTCGCGCAGTTCCCGCGTCAGCTGCGTGGTCTGCGTTTCGCGGATATGGACCTCCGCATTGGGGAATTCATCCCTGAGCTTTGGCAGCAGCCGCGGCAGGATATAGGGCGCGACCGACGGAATGACGCCGAGCCTCACGGCGCCGGACAGCTCGGCGCCGCTATGGTGGGCATAGTCCCGCATGTCGCGAATTTCCGAGAGCACGTGCCGGGCGCGACGGGCGATCTCACGGCCTTCCCGGGTAAGCTGGACGCCGGAACGGCGCCGCTCGACGAGTTGCACCCGCAAATCCGCTTCCAGCTCCTGGATCTGCATGGATAGGGCCGGCTGGGTCACCGAGCATTCGTTCGCCGCCCGGCCGAAATGGCCGAGGCGCGCCACGGCATCGAAATAGCGAAGCTGCTTGACGGAGATCATGCCTGCTACGATCAGTTTTTCTGATGGAGGGGGCAAGATAATACAATTTCTTCTTATTGAAAAGGTCAGCTAGGAAGGTAGGGACACTCGTGCCACGCTTTCAGGAGACACTATGACCAAGCGACCCACGATGACCACCGCGGGCGGCGCCCCCGTCGGCGATAACCAGAACTCGCTGAGCGCCGGCCCCCGCGGGCCGCTGCTGATGCAGGATTTTCACCTGCTGGAAAAACTGGCTCACCAGAACCGCGAGCGCATTCCCGAGCGCACCGTTCATGCCAAGGGCTCGGCCGCCTATGGCAAGTTGACGGTCACCAAGGACATCTCGCGCTTCACCAAGGCCGACGCCCTGCAGCCCGGCAAGCAGACGGAGGCCTTCCTCCGCTTCTCGACAGTGGCGGGCGAGCGCGGCGCGGCGGATGCCGAGCGCGACGTGCGCGGCTTCGCCCTGCGCTTCTATACGAGCGAGGGCAATTGGGACATCGTCGGCAACAACACACCGGTGTTCTTCATCCGCGATCCGCTGAAGTTCCCCGACTTCATCCACACCCAGAAGCGCCATCCGCGCACCAATATGCGTTCGCCCACCGCGATGTGGGATTTCTGGTCGCAGTCGCCCGAGAGCCTGCATCAGGTCACCATCCTGATGTCGGATCGCGGCCTGCCGCAGAGCTTTCGCAATGTCGACGGCTTCGGCTCGCATACCTATTCATTCATCAACGCCGCCAATGAGCGCTTCTGGGTCAAATTCCACTTCAAGACGCAGCAGGGCATCAAGAACTGGACCAATGCCGAGGCCGGCCAGAAGATCGCCGACGATCGCGAGACGCACCAGCGCGACCTTTACGAGACGATCGAGCGCGGCGAGTTCCCCAAGTGGACCTTCTATGTCCAGGTGATGCCGGAAGCCGAGGCCGACAAGCATTGGTACAATCCGTTCGACCTCACCAAAGTGTGGCCGCATGCCGACTACCCGCTGATCGAAGTCGGCGAACTGGAGCTCAACCGCAACCCGAACAACTACTTCGCCGAGGTGGAGCAGGCGGCGCTTACCCCGTCCAACGTCGTTTCGGGTGTCGGCCATTCGCCGGACAAGGTGCTGCAGGCGCGCATCTTCTCTTACGCCGATGCTCATCGCTACCGCGTTGGCGTCAATCACCACCAACTGCCGGTGAACCAGCCGCGCAGCCAGGTGAATACCTACCATGCCGACGGCGCCATGCGCCTCGCCGGCAATGCCAACCCGGACGCCTATTACGAGCCGAACACGTTTGGTGGCCCGGTCCAGGACGAAAGCTACCTCGAGCCGCCGCTGGCCATCACCGGCAATGCGGCACGCTTCAACCACCGCGACGGCAATGACGACTACCGCCAGCCGGGTGACCTGTTCCGGCTGATGGCACCGGGCCAGCAGACCCAGCTGATGGACAATATCGCCGCCGCCATGCAGGGCGTGCCGGTCGAGATCGTCAAGCGGCAGGTGGCCCATTTCTACCTCGCCGACGCCAATTACGGCATCGGCGTCGCTACCCGCATGGGCCTTTCGGCTGCCGACCTGCCGCAGGCGGTCGCCGCGGAGTGACACTTCCAAATGCCGCCCCACCCGGGGCGGCATTTCCTTCTTCAGCATTAAGACGGAGCAGGCTATGCCCAGCCAATCCGCATCGGCCGCCCGCGCGGCCGCCATCGGCGAAATCATCACAGACGGCGATATTGATTCACTGAATACCGCGCTTGCTGATCGTGGCATCGACGCCGACCAGATCCTCTCGATCCTTCCGATCGCAGCCCAAAACCTCGTGACCATCGCGCCGGCCAAGTTCCGCGTGCTTTACCGCAAGCGCGGTTGAGTAGAGGCCTCCCAGCACAATCCGGCGGGTCTTGAAACAACCCCACCGCAGCCCCTCCCCTCAAGGGGAGGATGGCGGCAGCCGGATGGGGTTGTTCGCTGCAGTTGGCGCGCTCGACTCCGTGGCGCCAACTCGATCAGGCTGGTGGTCCTGCCGCGTTCAACTCGTCATCGTTGGGGCAGCCATGCTGGTGAGGGGCTAGCGGGGCGCGCCGAAAGCGCCCTATTCTTCGGGCAAGCTGAGATTCGGCCGCCGATTCCATGCCTTTGCATGGGCCTACGCACGCTGCGAGGCCGCCGCCGAACTCCGAAGATCACCGCCGACATCACCAGCTATTCGGGACCAGCCCTATGCCGCACACCTTCTATATCGACTCCACTTCCGGAAATGACGCCAATGCCGGCACTTCGGCCGATGCAGCGTTCAAGTCGCTCGCGGCGCTCAATCGGATCACCCTGCAGCCAGGCGATTCGGTGCTTCTGGCGCGCGGCAGCAGCTACTCGGACCAATTGACCCTCAAGGATTCAGGCACCGCGGGCAACCCCATCACCATCGGGGCCTATGGCGAGGGCGCCGCCCCGGTAATCAAGGGCGCGGCGACCGGCATCTACGGCGACGGCACGCATGATGTCGTGGTGCACGACATCGCAATCGCCGACACCTCCGGCTATGCCGTCCTGGGGAGCAGCGTCTCCAACTGGACGCTCGACGGCGTGACGGTTCTCGACACCGGATCGGCGAGCCATTCCGGCGCGGTCTCGTTTGAGAGCAGCTCAGACATCACCGTGAAGGACACAACGATCAGCGGGGTCACCGGCGACGGCATGCTGATCAATGGCGGCCACGACATCACTATCGCCGGAAACCGGGTCGGCACCGTCCAAGGGATCGACGGCGACAATGTGCAGGTCAACGACGCGACCGACGTCACCGTCACCGGCAATCAGCTCGACATGACCGGCAAGACCGACAGCACGAAGGGCAATCTGGTCGTCAACCACTCGGACAATGTCGACATCGAGCACAACACCATGGCCGGCGGCAAATACGGCGCCAGCGTCAATTCCGACCACGTGACGATCGCCTCCAACGACATCCACGGCCAGGGCGGCTACGACTGGAGCTTTGGCATCGGCCTGGGTGAAAACTGGAACGTCAGCGATTACGATATCCGCGACAACACCATCCATGATGTCGCCTATGGCGTCGCGCTCACCGGCGACACTGCAAACGTCCAGCGCAACGCCATCGATATCCAGGACAACACCTTCGACCAGATGGGCGAGGCGGCGCTGAAAGTGGATCGCGCGGCGAGCGGCGAGTTCACCGGCAACCATATCGGCTCAGACAGCGATGCGAGCCAGATCCCGAGCTGGATCACCGAACAGGGCAAGTTCCTGGTGAGCGGCAACGACACATTCCCCATCGCGCCGGCGGCGGTCAACGATGTCGGCACCGTTCACTCCAACGGCGTCGCCGAGGGCAATATCCTCGCCAACGATCAGCACGATCCGGCCGAGACGCTTTTCGTTCGCTCGGTCGATGGCAGCAAAGTTGGTGCGGCCCCCGTCGAGGTCGCCGGAACGTTCGGCACGCTCAGCATCGCGGCAGACGGCACCTTCCACTATGCCGTCGACGAGTCTCGGGTCGAGGGCCATACCGGCACCCTGCACGACAGCTTCATGTACAAGATGTCCGACGGCAGCGCGCAGGATAGCGCGAATCTCGATTTTGCCATTGACCCGCATGCCTTGCAGGCCACTTCGGACTTTCACTTCTGAAATGGACCGCGAGCGGGACTAGTCGGTCGCATTGAGCGGTCCGGGGTTGAATCGCGCCAGCAACAGCCCCCAGCCCTGCCCCTCCCTCCGGGGGAGGGGGACGACGTTTCACGGGTCCCCTCCCCCTTGAGGGGAGGGTGCCGGCAGCCGGGTCGGGGTTGTCTTGCTTCTGGCCAGAGCCAACGGCCTAAGCAACTGGCCGGGTCGCCTCGAACAGGAACCAGGTACGGCGCTCGGCCTCGTCGATCCACACCTCGATCATGCTGGCGGTCGCGACGTCGTTGTGTTCCTCGGCGACCCCGTGGGTCGCACGCAGTGCGCCGGCGAATTGCTGGTTGTCCTGGGCAAGTTCGGCCAGCATGTCCTCCGGCGTGACATATTCGGCGTCATTGTCGGCGATCCGCTGCAGGCGGGCGATGTGCCCCACCGAACGCAGCGTCGTGCCGCCGATCTTGCGCGCCCGCTCGGCGATGTCGTCGGTGATGGCGAAGATCTGTTCGCCCTGCTCATCGAGCAGCAGATGATAGTCGCGGAAATGCGGGCCGGACATGTGCCAGTGGAAATTCTTGGTCTTGAGGTAAAGCGCGAACGCATCGGCGAGCAGCGCGGCAAGCGCGGCGGAAATATCCTTCGTGGCATTTTCGCCGAGATCGGTCGGCGTGCGGAGAGCCGAGAGCTTCACCCGCTGGAGATCTTCCTTATTCATCGGTCACTTCCTTGCTGTGGGTCTTCCGGCGGTCGAGGGACTGCCCCTGAATGCGGCGGCAACTGAAACTGCCGTGCAAGGAACGCAGTTCGCCGCCGCCGGTTGCTCGGTCGGCCGCGGCGAACTGCCATTTGGCGTCGCTATGCCAGCAGGTCGAGATGGGCCATCAATTCGCGAGCAGCCGCCGCACCGGCGCGGTTGGCGCCGATGGTCGAGGCCGACGGGCCGTAGCCGACGAGATGGATACGCGGATCCCGCGCGACTTGCGTCGCGAGCCGCCCGGTCATGGTGATGCCGCCGCCCGGCTCGCGCAACTGCAGCGGCGCCAAATGATCGAGCGAGCTGCGAAAACCGGTGCACCAGAGGATCACATCAACATCGAGCGTCGTGCCGTCTGCCCACCGCACACCGTGCTCGGTGATTTCGGCGAACATCGGCAAGCGCTCGAGCACGCCCCGATCACGCGCCGCCTGGATGGCCGGGCTGAGCGGCAGGCCGGTGATCGAAACCACCGAACCCGGCGGCAGCCCGGCCCGAACGCGGTCTTCCACCAATTTCACCGCAGCCCGGCCGGCCTCCTGGTCGAACGGTCCCTCCCGGAAGTCGGGGGGCCGGCGGGTGACCCAGGTGGTGCGGGTGACCCGCGAAATCTCGTCCAGCAGTTGGATTGCGGAGATGCCGCCCCCGACCACCAGCACGTGCTTGCCGGCGAATTCGGCCGCCGTACGATAATCGCGGGTATGGAGTTGCCGGCCCTCGAACCTTGCCGCTCCCGGATAGTCGGGGATGTAGGGTCGGTCCCAAGTGCCGGTAGCATTGATGATGCCGCGGGCGGAAAGGAGCCCGCGGTCGGTCTCGACCCCCAACCGTCCGCCGCGCTCGCAAACCACCTTTGCCGCCACAGGTCGGCGCACCGGCAAGTCGAACGCCTTCTCGTAGGCATCGAAATAGCGGGGCACGGCGACGGCCGCCTCGACCTTTTCGGCGCCGCCGCCGATGGCATCGGCAAAGCTCATGCCGGGCAGGTCATGGATGCGGTTGACGGTGCTCAGCGTGAGCGACGGCCAGCGAAACTGCCAGGCCCCGCCCGGTCCCGGCGCCTCGTCGAGCACCACGAAACCGGTCTCACCTGGCAGGCCGAGCTTCTTGAGGTGATAGGCCGAGGAAAGCCCCGCCTGCCCGGCCCCGATCACGACGATGTCGAGCTTGAGGGCGATGCGAACCGGACTAAAGGACGCCGCGGCGGGCTCGGGGGGGTGAAATTCCATGAAAACCTTGCGGGCGGGTCCAGGCACGGGGAGTTGGCTTTGGATATTGAGCACCGCACCGGCTGGTGCAAGCAGGCAGCCCGGTGTAACCGGTGCCGCCCCTGGTCCAGCTTTCAGCCGGCGTCGCGAAACCCTATCCCCGCTGCACCCGCTTTATGGCGCCGGCCTGGGGGTTGTAGCCATGGGCCGCGAGCAGGAAGGCTACGATCGTGCAGCCAACGACGACCGCCAGCGAAATCCAGTCCATCTGCCCATAGGCGATATAGCGGATGAGTTCGATCGCGTGGGTAAAGGGATTGATCTCGGACAGCCAGAACACGAAGTCCGCCCCGGCCTCGCGGAGCTTCCACAGCGGGTAGAGCGCCGAGGACAGGAAGAACATGGGGAACACCACGAAGTTCATCATGCCGGCAAAATTCTCGATCTGCCGCGTATAGACGGAAACGAGGAGCCCGATCGAGCCGAGCATCAGCCCGGCGAGCATCAGGCCGGGAATGATGGCGATGAACCCCCAGCCCGGCAGGTTGATCCCGAACAGCCAGGCGACCAGCAGGAAAACGTAGCACTGGAGCGTCGCAAGGATCGTCGCAGCGGCAATCTTGGAGAACAGCAGGAAATTCCGCGGCAGCGGGCTGACCAGCATTACCCGCATCACGCCCGCCTCGCGGTCATAGACCATCGACAGCGCCGACTGCATGCACTGGAAGAGGATGATGATGCCGAGCAGCCCCGGCAGGATGTATTCCTGATAGGTCGTATAGGTCTGGTAGGGCGGAATAATCGACACGCCGAGCAGGTCGTGAAGCCCCGTCGCGAATACGAGGAGCCACAGCCCCGGCCGCACGATGGCTGAGATCAATCGCTCCGTCTGGCGCATGAATTTTGCAATTTCGCGCCAGACGACGGCCCTGAACCCGAGCCAGAGATGGCGTGCTCCTACCGACACGCGTGCTCCGGCTCGTCTTCACCGAGCGTATCGAGATCGTTGGTCTGGTGCAAAAAGCCCGGCAGCGGCGGCGCCGCGATCACGGCGTTGTCGGTCGCCAGAACGATCGGTTGCCGCAACTGTCCGTCCCAGGGACGGAAATTGAGCGCAAAGCCCTTCGAACCATCCATCTCGATGTCCTGGCTCTTGAGATAGGAGTCGATCTGGTCGGGCGTCGAGATGTCCGGCGACCTGCCATAGGCGTCCGAGATGGCCTTGGCCGCCATCCACGTGCTCCAGTCGGTGCCCGTCATCTCGCGACGGCGGTCGGTGGCCTTGAGAAAGCGCGAGGTGACCTGCGTCGCCCCGTCGCGATCCCACGACCAGTGCCATTCGGCCGGCACTAGTCCGGCCGTGCCGACGACTGGCCGCGCCAGCTGGGTCGAGTAAGGTAGGTAGCGCCCATATTCGCCCTCGGTATCAGCCACGAAGATGACGTCGTAGTCGATGCCGCCGGTAACCAGCAGGGCGTTGTTGTTCTCCTGGCTGTCTGGCGTCCGGCTCAGGGTAAAGGTGCGGGTATCGACCACGTTGAGCCGCAGCCGGTTGGCCGAAGCCTTGAAGGCGTCGGCGATGGCTTTATCGGCCGGCAGCGGCCCCTGAAGCACCAGCACTTTGTTCCAGCTGCGGGTCTTGAGGTACTGGACCAAAGCGTCTTCGAGCATCCGGTTGGAGGCAGCCGTGTGCAGGAGGTTGGGGTAGCACCGGTCGCGTAGGTAGTCGTCATGGGCCGACGCATTGAGGAAGGTCACGTCGATGCCCTTGGTCTGCGCCGCGAGCTGGTCGACGAGGTCGTCAGGCAGGTCGAGAATGATGAAGCGCTCGCCACCTGCCGCCATGGCCTTCACCTTGGCGACGAGATCGGCAATGTCGGCGGCCTTCTGGACGTCGAGCGACAGGTTGAAGCCATTGGCATTGGCGACGATCGCCTCGTCGGCAATGCCCAGTTGCGCGCCCGTCACCGGGTCGTCCGGCGGCGCGAGCTGGATATCGGTATAGGTAAGATCGGGGGCGTTGCGCGGATCGTTGACGAGGCCGAGATAGCCGACCTTGACGTTCTGCACCGGCCGGCTGGCGAGGTTCGGATCGGTGCTCGCCGCCGGCAGCTTGACCTTGGCCTCCGCGGTGCCGCAAAGGGCGATGGCCGCGAGCGATGTCGCAGCCAGGAGAGTTGTAAAACGACGGCTAGTCATCGATGACCACGCTGTGCGGTGTCCGGCCGGCAGGTATGGACTTGATGGGCTTCATCGTCTGCATGTCGATCACGGTAATGTCGTCCGAAAGGCCGTTGGTCACGATCGCCGTCTTGTCGTCCTTGCTCATGCCGACGCCCCAGGCGCGCTTGCCGACGAGAACATAGGACAACACCTTCTTGGTGTGCGCATCGACAATGGCGACGTGGTCGGCGCGGCCGAGCGTGAGGATCACTTTGCTGCCGTCCTTGGTGATGGCCATGCCCACCGGCGTGACGTCTTCCTCGCGGAAGCCGGGCGGCACGAAGGTGAGCTGCGCGGTGACGGTATTGGTCGCCCGGTCGATCACGTCCACTTCGCTCGAAAGCTCGCAGGAAACCCAGAGCTCCTTGCCATCGGGGGTCAGGACGAAGCGGCGCGGACGGGTCCCAACGACGATGTTTTTGGTCACGGCGCCGGTTGTCGTATTGATGACGTGCACCATGTCGGCGACCTCCGAGGTCGCGTAGAGCGTCTTGCCATCCTCGGAGAGCTGCACGCCTTCCGGCTCGGCACCGGTCGCCACGTCCTGCACCGATGTACCCGAGGCAATATCGATCTTTTCGATGCGCGAATCTTCCTCGTCGGAGACGTAGAAGGATTTTTCGTCGCCGGAGAGCTCGAACATCTCGGGGCTCGGCCCGGTGGGGATCGAGTTGACCACCTTCAACTTGGCGACGTCGATCACGTCGATGGTGTCGTCATCGCCGCACGCTACGTAGAGCAGCGTATGGGCCTTGTTGAAGTGCATGTCGCGCGGACGGTGCGAAGTCGAAATCGAGGTCTTCCTGGTGAAGTCTGGATTGAAGACGATGACCTCGTTGCTCTTTTCGTTAGACACGAAAATGAGCCCGGTGCCGGCCGCCATGGCTGGCACCGCGGTGGCAAGCACGCCCGCGAGGACCGCTGCCCCCAGAAGCTTGGCAAGAATTTTCATCACGATCAATTCACCAAGATCTTGCCGGTGAGACCCTGCTTCTCGAAACCGGGGGTGTAGAAATCGTATTGGCCGGGTTGGATCGGGATGAATTGAATGATTTGCGAACCGGCGCTGTCGAATTCGATCCGATCGAGCGACTGGGTGTGGACTTCGTTGGCATTATCGTCGCCGGAAACAATCTGGTATATCCACGAATTCGCGAATAATTCGGGCGCGGCGAGGCCGATATCCTCTTCCTGGCCATCGGAAGTAACCTTCCACCAGTAGAATTTGCCGGTTTCGAGGGTGTAACTCGTCTGCGAGTACTTCATGTCGACAGTGTCGATCTTGAGCTCGGGGAGTTTGATCGGGTCATGGGCAAGATTGCCCGCGGCCCATGCGGACCTTGTGACCAACGCTGAAGACACGCCGGCGATCGCTGTCGCTGCCAGGGAGTATAGCACCTTGCGGCGCGAAATCAGACCCATTACGAACCCTCCTATAAGGCGCGGAGCACCGCCCCGCGCGGGACTCGCTGCCTAAGCGAGCAAACGAGCGCTAGCCGTGCAGTGGGCTGTCCGCAAGACAAATTGATATCTCCAGCAAGTGGCAAGAACCGTTGGCACCAGATAATCAGACACTGACTTCGGGAGGATTTCCAATGGGCGTGTTCGGTAGGCTTGCAGCCGTTTTTGTGCTGGCAGCCGGCACTTTTGCCGGGGTTGCGAATGCAGAACCGTTGCGAATCGTGGTCGGCGTTCAGCAGACCGGCACGGTTCAGTGGGAACTGGCCGCGATGCATAACCTGGGCATCGACAAGAAGCACAATATCGTGATTGAGCAACGACAACTCGCCGGCAACCAGGCGGGGGAGATCGCGCTCCAGACCGGCACGGTGGATACCATCCTCTCCGATTTCGTCTGGGTCTCGCTACAACGCGAGCAAGGCAACATGGTGACCATGGTGCCGCATTCCCTGGCGGTGGGGGGGCTCATGGTGGACCCGGCATCGGGGATCAAATCGGTCGCCGACCTCAAGGGCGTAACTCTCGCCAGTGCCGGCACGCCGGTCGACAAGAGTTGGGTGGTGCTGCAGGCCTATTACAACAAGGAGACGGGTGGCTCGCTTGCCAAAGACGCCTCGCTGAGGTTCGGCGCTCCTCCGCTCGTCAACCAGTTGCTGGTCGGCGGCAAGGTCAAGGCGGCGCTCAACAACTGGAACTGGAACGTCCAGTCCGAGCTCGCCGGCATGACCCAGCTCGTCTCGGTGCAGGAGATGCTGAAGGCCATGGGCGTCGAGGAGACGCCGCCCCTCCTCGGCTGGGTATTCACCGACGCCGACGCCAAGGCCAAGCACGACGCGATCACGGCGTTCCTGGATGCCTCGTTCGACACCAAACACGCGCTCATCAGCGATGATGCCGCCTGGAACGGCATCCGCCCCCTGATGAATGTGGGCGACAACGACAAGCTGTTCGCCGCCATGCGCGATGGCTATCGCCAGGGTGTGGTTCGGAGCTACGATCCCAACAAGATGGAGGCCGCCAAGGAGACGTTCGACCTTTTGGTCAAGTTCGGCGGCAAGGATGCCGTCGGTGGTGCGTCCAGCCTCGCGGACGGCACGTTTTACAAGGGATACAGCAAATAAAGGACACGTCGGGCCGCAGGCAGGCGGTCAGATTCAGCTCCCGGGAGCTGCGGCTGGGCGCGCTCGAAATTCTGTCGCTGCCGCTGCTGCTGGTTGCCTGGCAGGTTTTGGCGCTGCATTTCGCCAACCGCCTCTTTCCGACCCCCGTCGACGTCGCCGGCCATATCTGGGTGCTGGCGACGACGAGCGCGCTCGTTCCCGATTTCGCCAAGACGCTCGGTCGTGCGGTCATCGCCTTCATCGCCTCGATGGTCATCGGCATGGCCATCGGCATTGTGCTGGGCCGCGTCCGGTGGCTCGACCGGCTGTTCGCCGGCTGGGTGGTGGTCGGTCTCAACCTGCCCTCGATCGTCGTTGCGATCGTGCTCTACATCTGGCTCGGACTGACCGAGTTCGCGCTGATCCTCGCTGTCATGTGCAACAAGGTGCCGCTGGTGGTGACCACGATCCGCGAGGGCGTAAAGAACCTTTCGGCCGATTATGATGAGTTGGCGCGGGCCTTCCGCATGCCGCTCGCGCGCCGGTTGCGCCTCATCTACGTGCCGCAGTTGATGCCGTTCGTACTCGCCGCTTCTCGCACCGGGCTAAGCCTGATCTGGAAGATCGTGCTCGTCTTCGAGGTTCTGGGGAGCGACGGCGGCGTCGGCTTCAGGATCAACACCTTCTTCCAGTTCTTCGACATGGAGGGCATCGCCTCCTATACCGTGGTGTTCATCGCGGTGGTGTTGATCCTCGAATACGGCCTGATGCGGCCGCTGGAAAAACGGGTGCTCGGATGGCGAACGGCCCGCGCCTGACTCTGGCGATCCACGAAAAGCGCTATCCGAACCTCGCGCAGCCGGTGCTCGAAGGTCTCGAGTTCCAGATCGCGCCCGGCTCGGTGGTGGCGTTGGTGGGGCCCTCCGGTATCGGCAAATCGACGTTGCTGCGCCTGATTGCGGGCATCGATCGCGCCTTCGATGGTTCAATCCGGATCGACGGGCAGCCCGCCGCGGAGGCGCCGCCCCCCGGGTTGGTGTTCCAGGATTCGCGGCTGCTGCCATGGCTGAGCGCCATCGACAACCTTCTGGCCGTCAAGCCCGCCCTCGGTCGTGACGCAGCCATCGGCTGGCTCGACCGGGTGGGCCTCGAGGGGTTTGGCGACGCCCTCCCCGATCAGCTCTCCGGCGGCATGCAGCGGCGGGTGGCGCTGGCCCGCGCCTTGGCCGTCAATCCGAAATTCCTACTGCTCGACGAGCCGTTCGTATCGCTCGACCGCCGATTGGTCGGCGAGATCCAAAAACTCTTCGCCGAGCTGATCGCGGCCGAAAATTCGACCGCCATTCTCGTCACCCACATCGTAGAGGACGCCGCAGCGCTCGCTGACCGCGCTTTGGTGCTCGCCGGCCGTCCGGCGCGCGTCGTCGCCGACCTGCCCCTGCCTACTCCTCCCGCCGCACGCGGCCCGCTCGAAATTGCGCGGTTTTCCGAAATGCTTGCCCAAAAGCTCAACGAGTCCGCCACATGACCGAAGCTGCCCCGAAACCCGTCATGCACCTTGCCGGCGTGCGAAAATCCTATGGCAAGTTCGAGGCACTCAAGGGCATCGACCTCGATATTCCGCGCTCCGAAGTGGTGGGCCTGCTCGGCCCCAATGGCGCCGGCAAATCGACCCTGTTCCAGATCGCCGCCGGGCTCTTTGCCCCGGATGCCGGCACGGTCGAACTCTTCGGCCTCGACTACAAGCGTCACGGCGCCGACATCCTGTCGCGGCTGGGGGTGGTGTTCCAGTCCCGCTCGGTCGATCTCGACATGTCGGTGCGCGCCAATCTCGCCTTCCATGGCGGCCTGTTCGGGCTCGCGGGGGGCGAGCTCAAGGCCCGGATCGCCGAGGTCGGTGATCTGTTGGAAATCGCCGACCTGATGAAAAAGCCAGTACGCACCCTATCGGGCGGCAACCAGCGCCGCGTCGAAATCGCCCGGGCGCTGCTCAACCAGCCCGACCTGCTGCTGATGGACGAGCCCTCGACCGGGCTTGATGCCACCACGCGGCGCATGCTGGTCGCCCACATGCAGGTGGTGCGAGAAAAGCGCGGCACTTCCATCCTATGGGCCACGCACCTGGTCGAAGAGGTCGCCCACGCCGACAGAATCATCCTCATCCGCGCCGGTGAGATCATCCGCCAGGGGACCCCGGCCGAACTGATCGCCTCATCCGGCACGAAGAATCTTACCGAAGCCTATATCGCGCTGACGGGCGGCCGCCCCGGCGAGACAGCCGAAACCATCGAAGAATGAACGGCCGCGGCGAATAGCGCCCCGCGGGAACCGCCGTGCGGAAAATTCCGGCATGACCTCCGGTCAATGCTGCGATGACGATTTCGAGGTTGCCGGGGCGGTCCGACGGGTACATGCATTGGGGCCCCCGCAAGCGCATGGCGCTTCGATCCCAACCAGCACCGTCGCCAATCACGCGCCAGGCAGGCCGCGTGGCGACAAGGAGCAGCAATGACTACGACTTCACCGCCGCGCCACTCCGTGGCCGGCGTGGTGACGGCGGCAAGCTTCGGCTTTTCCGTCGTCCAGCTCGACGTGACCATCGTCAACGTCGCCCTTCCCGCCATCGAACATAGCCTGGGCGCCGGCATTGCAGAGCTGCAATGGGTGATCGACGCCTATGCGCTGGTCTTTGCCGTGCTGCTGCTTTCGGCCGGGGTCATCGGGGATCGTTTTGGCTCGCGACAGGCATATCTTGCCGGGTTCTGGCTGTTTGCGGCGTCGTCGCTCGCCTGCGGCCTTGCACCCAATGCGGCGACGCTGATCGCCGCGCGGGCGACGCAGGGGATTGGCGCCGCCTTGTTGGTGCCGAGTTCGCTGACGCTGATCAACCATGCCTGCGGGCACGACGCGGCGCTGCGGGCCCGCATGGTCGGGGTGTGGACGGCAACCTCAGGCATTGCCATCGCCTCTGGTCCGATCGTCGGCGGCCTGCTGCTCGGCTGGTTCGGCTGGCGCACGATCTTTCTGGTCAATATCCCGGTCTGCCTCTTCGCCATCACCCTGACGCTGAAGGTGACGCAGAAGAGCGAGGTCGAGCGCCAGGACGGGGGCCTGGATCCTTTCGGGCAGGTGCTGGCCATCGCCGCATTGACGGGCCTCGTCGGCGCGGTGATCGAAGCGCGGCCGCTTGGGCTGACCAGCCCGGTGGTGATCGGGGGGGCCGTGATCGCGGTTCTGGCAGGCGTTGGGTTCGTGGGCTGGGAACACCGCTCGAAGGCGCCGATGCTGCCGCTAAAATACTTTGGATTGCCGAATTTCAGCGCTGCAACCCTGTTCGGCGCGGCAGTCAATCTCACCTATTACGGTGCGCTGTTCGTCTTGAGCCTCTATCTGCAGCAGGCGAAGGGGTGGACGCCTATCCAGGCCGGCCTCGCCTATCTGCCGCTTACCGGCACGTTCATCCTCAGCAATACGGCAAGCGGCATGCTGGCCGCCCGTTTTGGCTCGCAGCCGCCGATGGTGGCTGGCGCAATGATCGCCGCGATCGGCTTTGGCCTGCTCGTTCCGCTCGGTGTTGATAGCTCGTTCCTCGATATGCTCCCGGCCTTCGTGCTGATCCCTGCTGGCATGGGCCTTGCGGTGCCGGCGATGACCACGGCAATTTTGAGCAGCGTCGAGCGCGAGGCCTCCGGCGTCGCTTCCGCCGTGCTCAACACCGCGCGGCAGGCAGCAGGCGCAATCGGGGTCGCCCTGTTCGGCGCCCTCGCTGGCACCGGCGCCGAGATCGTCCCGGGGCTCAGGAGTGCAGCCCTGATCTCGGTCGCCCTCGCACTGTGCGCCGCCGCGCTCGCCGCATTGGGCATGACACGGACCCGTCAGGCGACGGTTACGCAGGAGGATAGGGCGGCGGCGTAGAGTCGGGACCCATGGCGCCGGCGTTGGAATTTAGGTCGCGCCCCTCGCCACATCGTCATCCCCGGGCTCGACCCGGCCATGACGAGGGCGCGGTGAGTGCTTCGACTCGACTGGATCGTGCTCTAAAAGAACAGCACGTCGTCGCCCGAGTCTTCGGCTGGCGCGGTTTCGACCGGAGGGGCTGCATTAGGCAGGATCCGTCCGGCGATGCGGTCGTGGATGCGCCGCTCCTCCTCCATCGAATAGGCCTTGCGCAGGTGTTTCAGCGCGGCGGCGAGCGACGCCTCATCAGTGACGCCGGTATCCGCCTGGGCCTCGGTCGCGAGTTCGGCGAATCGCATCTGGGAATCGGCCAGGGCTTCCGCGATTTCGGCGTGGCCGCCAAGGCCAGCGGCGGCCTCGGCGAGGAGGGCAGTCGCCTTAGGGCCGTCGCGGTCAAGCGCCAGCAGCGCTTCGCCCAGCCGGCCGTCGACAGCCTCGATCAGCTGGATGCCGGCCATCGCCTCTTCCTCGAGCCGGGCCACTTCCTGGCCGAGCCGGCCGGACGAGGCGGCGCTGAAGGTGCGGGCTGCGGCCATGGCTTCTTCCAGCCGCGCAACGGCGGTCTTGGCCGCCGGCACCAGATGCCCCGTCAGCTCGCGCAATTGCTGCGCGATGACGCTGAGCGAAGCGCCGCGAGGCCCAAGCTGCGCGCATTTGACCGCGGCGTTGAGCCCGACCAGCCGCATATTGGCTTCGATCTCCTGCACAGCCTGGACGTGGCCAAGCAGCACCTCGACGGTTTCGTCGACGAGCTTGGCCATCTGATCGAGCCGGCCGCGCTGGGCGGCGCAATCGCGCAACAGGGGCGCCGCCCGGCGCAATTCATTGCCGAGGCTTGCGAGCGAACTCTGCTTGCCGTCGCCGCCACTGCCATAGAGCCTGCGGCTTTCGTCAACGGCGATTTCAGCGTCGCCGGCGAGCTTTCTCAGCGCCTGTTCAGCCTCGTCGGTATCGCGGGCAAAAGCCTCGAGCGTCCCCTTGAGCTGTGCCTCGCCGATTTCGAGGACGACGACCGAAAGACCATGCCGGCCCGGCTTCGGGATGGAAACGCCGCCCGCCGCCTCGCCGCTCATCCAGGCGATCAGGTCGCCAAGCGCTTCCTCGTCGTGCTCGACCCGCTGCCGGGTGGAATCGCCGACCTGCAGCGCCATCACCGCGCTGGCGACACGCGCCGAAATCTCCCGCGACGCACGTACGGTCTCGGCACTGCGGCTGGCCGAAAGATTTCGACGGGCCGCAACCTCGGACAAATTGTGCTCAAGGCTCCCGGCGAATTGGGTGAGCACGCCGCGATGCGCCGTTTCGAATTCGGAAAACTGGCTCGCCGCCCCGTGGACGACCGTCGCCAATCGGCCATGCCCGTCCGAGAAGGCGCTTACGGCCCGCACGGCGCTGTCCGAAAGATTGGCAATATCGGTAGTGAAGACGTCGAACCGGTCGGCGGCGTCGTTGAGCCCAGCGGCCACGATCCGGGCGTTTACGGCCAGGATCCCCATCATCTTGACCGACCGGCGCAGGTCGTCGATCGGCTGCGTCGCCGCATCGATGGCAACGATCAGCCGCTGGATGTCCGCGCCTTCGGTGGCGAATGCGTCGGAGATCGCGCGGGTGTGGCTGGCGAAATTGTCCAGCCGCCCCATCGCCTCGGCCATCTCTGGGCTGTCGAGATCACGCGGCAGGGCGGCGAAGGCGGCGACGATCCGGTCGAGCCGGGTGGCCGACTGGCTGAGCCGGTCACCAACCTCGAGAAATGCCGCTTCGATATTTTCACGCGGCCGCTTCAACTCGTCGCGCAGCTGCCGGAGCCTGCCACAAAAATCCCGCGAGTCGGCAGGCACGCGGCTCGGCTTGGCCAAAACCATTTCCATCACGGCGCTCCCTGCAAATCTGCGGCGGCACGGGCATAGGCCGTGATCTCGCCCGCTATGCGACCAAGCGGCAGAACCTTCATGGCGGCGCCGCGCTGGATCGCCTCCTTGGGCATGCCGAAAACCACGGAAGTTTCCTCGTCCTGCGCCGCGGTGAACGCGCCCGCCTGCTTCATTTCAAGGAGACCGCGGGCGCCGTCGTCGCCCATGCCGGTCAGCAGCACGCCCATGGCATTGCGGCCAGCCATCTGTGCGACCGAACGGAAAAGGACATCGACGGATGGCCGGTGGCGCGAGACGTGCGGCCCCTCGAGCACATCGACGGTGTATCTGCTGCCGGTGCGCCTCAGGGCCATGTGCAAATTGCCGGGTGCGATCAACGCCTGGCCGGGCAGCACCAGGTCGCCTTCCTCGGCTTCCTTGACGGTTATGGCGCATGTGCCATTGAGCCGCCGGGCAAAGGCGCCGGTGAACCGCTCGGGCATATGCTGCACGATGATGATGCCCGGCGCATCCGCCGGCAGCGCCTCGAGCACCTCCCTCAGCGCCTCGGTGCCGCCGGTTGAGGCGCCGATGGCAATGATTGGCTGGGTGCGGGGCATGTTGGTGAGCAGCGCCGCCTTGCGGGCCATGGACAGCTCGGGGATCACCGCATCGGCCGTCAGCTTGGCCTCGACCACCATTTTCGGCGGCGGCGCCTTCTGGATGCCGCGCAGCTTGGCGTGAGCGGCGGCCTTGGCCGCATCGCAAATGCGCATGCGCGAATCCTGCAGAAACTGAGCGGTGTCGACCCGCGGCTTGGTGACGACATCGACCGCGCCGGCCTCGAGCGCCTGCATCAGCGTGTCGGAGCCTGTTTCCGCTACAGATGAGCAGATCACCACGGGGATCGGCCGCTGTGCCATCAGCTTGCGGAGGAAGGTGAGCCCGTCCATCTTCGGCAGCTCGATATCGAGGAATATGACATCGGGCGCCTGCTGGCGCATTCGCTCCACCGCCACATAGGCGTCGGCGGCGGGTTGCATCACTTCCAGATCGGGATCGCTGGCCATGATCTCGCTGAGCGTCATCCGCACCGAGGCTGAATCGTCGATGATGAGGACGCGGATCTTGCGGTCGGAGTCGGCTGTTTCCGGCATTTCGGCTCTAGACTTTCTGGAACACGGCGGGAGCGACCTGGCGCATTGAGATGGAGGTGCCGATCATGGATTCGGAGTGCCCAAGAATAAGATAGCCGCCCGTTCGTAAATGTCCGATCAACCGGCGGATCACCGCCTCCTGGTCCTTGCGGTCGAAGTAGATGAGGACGTTGCGGAGAAAGATCACGTCGACGTCACGGTCGAACGGGTAGGACGCGTCCATGAGGTTGAGTTGGGCGAAGCGCACCATCCGGCGCAATTCGGGCACGATCCGCACTTCCTGCCGCGTGCCGTGGCGACGGCTGGCCATGACGTAGCGGCCCTGCATTTCCGGCGGCACGGGCGCGATGATCTCGGCCGGGTAGACGGCCCGCTGCGCCTGGTCGAGCACCGCCGTCGAGACGTCGGTGCCAAGGACGGCGAAGCGGAAATTGTTGCGCTGCGCCGTCATGTCGGCAAGCAGCATGGCGATCGTGTAGGCCTCCGCGCCGGTCGAGCTCGCGGCACTCCAGATCTTCAGCAGCGGCGTTTGCTCGGAGCGCCTGAGCCTGAGCAATTCCGGCACGAGCCTTGCCACCAGCAGCTCGAAATGCTCCGGCTCGCGGAAGAAGTCGGTCTTGTTGGTGGTGACCGCGTTGATGAGATAGGGCAGCTCGGCCGCTCCCCCGTCCTCCCCGAAGAGGAAGTCGCAATAGGCGTCGAACCCGGCCAGGCCTAGGGCCCGCACACGCTTGCGCAGGCGGCCCTCGACCATGAGGTTCTTGGCCGGCGGCAGCCTGATGCCGACTTGGGCGGTCACGAGCGCCGCAATGCGCTCGAAGTCGGATCGCCGCAGGCGATCGCCGTCGTCATCAATGATCGCGGCTTTACTGGCAAGCGTGGGCACGAATGCTCCCCCTGCCGGATGCTGACGAGCGATCCGGCTTTAAACTGAGTTATGGTCGCGGGGCTTGGCGCCCGCCTTGGCCATCGCCTCCCTCCCGAAGGAGGCGGAGACCCCGTTCGGCCGCCCGCCCACCGTCAGGGAAGAGGCAGGATCGGCCGCTTGGCGGGGCCAAGGTCAGGCCGCGCGATCGGTGGCCGGCTCGGATGAAACGGCCGTGGCCAGCAACCGGTCGAGATCGAGCACGGTGACGAAAGCCCCGTTGCGACGACCGATACCGGCGATGGCGCGACCGCCCCAACTGCCGCTGAAGGCAGGCGGAGGATCGAGTTCTGCCGCATCGAGCACCGTCACCTCGAACACCCGGTCGGCGCGCAGGCCGATGGTCTGGGTCATTCCGCCATCGCCAATCGCAAGGACGATGATGCGGGTGTTTTCCGTATCGGTGGCCGCCTCGAACCCCAGGGTCAGGCGCATGTCGAGCACCGGCACGCCCTGGCCCCGAACATCGATCATCCCGAGCAGGTTCGCTGGCGCCTGCGGCAGGCGGGCAATCGGACGCATGTCGAGAATTTCCTGCACCTTCTCGACCGGCGCCGCGAGGAGTTCCCCGGCGACGCCCAGGGTGACGTATTGTGTCTTATCTGCCATTTCGCTGGTCCCTATGCTGCGCCACGACGGGTGAACTCGCCGTCAAGCGCGTCACGAGCATCGCCAAGATCGAGTTCGAAGCCGCCTGAGCTCGCACTCCGCCGCTGCGGCGCCATGTGTGGGGCGGCGGCAAGCACCGCCTCCTTCATGTTGAGGCGGCGCGGCTGAGCTTTCGCGACATTCTCCGTTTTGACCGTCGCAGCCGCGTGGCTGGCGCCGAGGCGGAAATAGGCGATTGCCGACTGCAACTGCTCGGCCTGGCCGGCCAGCTCCTCGGAGGTTGCCGACATCTCTTCGGCGGCGCCGGTGTTCTGCTGCGTCACCTTGTCGAGCTGCTGGATGGCGGTATTGATCTGCGCCGCGCCGGCATTCTGCTCGCGGGCGCCGGCCGAGATTTCCTCGACCAGGTCGGCGGTGCGCTGGATATCGGGCACCAGCTTGGAGAGCATTTCGCCGGCCGATTGGGCCGCCTTCACCGTCGTACCGGAGAGGGTAGAAATTTCGGCGGCGGCGGCCTGGCTGCGTTCGGCCAGTTTTCTCACTTCCGAGGCGACAACGGCAAAGCCGCGGCCGTGCTCGCCTGCCCGCGCCGCTTCCACCGCGGCATTGAGGGCCAAAAGGTCGGTCTGGCGGGCGATTTCCTGCACCACCATGATCTTTTCGGCAATCGTCTGCATGGCCGTCACCGCCTTCCCCACCGCCTCGCCGCTGGCGAGGGCATCGGCCGCCGACTGGCGGGCGATCTTTTCGGTCTGGCTGGCGTTGTCGGCGCTCTGCTTGATGGTCGCCGCCATCTCTTCCATCGAGGCCGAGGCCTCTTCGGTGGAAGAGGCCTGCTCGGTTGCGCCCTGGCTCAACTGCTCGGCCGTCGCCGACAGCTCCTGGCTGCCGGAGGCGACGTTACGGGTCGCGGAAGTCACCTCGAGGACGACTTCGCGGAGCTTTTGCGTCATCCTGTTCAAGGCATCGATCAGGTCCTTGATCTCGTCATTGCCGGAGACCTTGACGCTGGCGGAGAGGTCACCGTCGGCTACGGCGTTGGCGAGGCGCACGGCGCTCGACAGCGCACGGGTGATCGAAATGATGAGCCAGAGAGCAGCTGCGATCGCAATCACGACGGAACCGATCAGCAAGCCGAGAAGCAGGTTCCGGCTGTTGTTGTAGAGCTGGGTATTGTCGGTGCGCGCCTGATCGAGGATCGATTGTTCGTGGGCGACCAGTTGGGTCAGCGCATCAGTCATCTGCTTGTTGATCTGGGCAGCCAGGCCGCTGGACAGGGCATAGGCCTGCGTATTCTGGTTGGCGTCGGCCAGCCGGACGATCTGGTCGTGCTGCGGCAGGTAGTTATTGAAGGCGGCAAG
Organism: Devosiaceae bacterium; assembly: GCA_035493835.1. Taxonomy (GTDB): domain Bacteria; phylum Pseudomonadota; class Alphaproteobacteria; order Rhizobiales; family Devosiaceae; genus DASZTU01. The sequence goes on along the minus strand of DATJHO010000063.1, from coordinate 5,081 downwards.
GAACTTGTTGACCACGTCCTTGCCCGGCCCCGCCGAGGCGTCCAGCAATTTGCCGGCCTTGTCCTTGATACCGGCAATTTCTGCGTTCATGGCAACAACGAGCTGCTTGTCCTCGTTGTCATCGGTGGAAAGGATATTGCTGCGCTCGTCGCGTGCGAGGTCCAGCGTATCGCTCTGCACGTCATCGGCGAGGAGCATGCGGGCGACTCCACCGTCCATGGCTTGGTTGAAGGAGTCGTTGAGGCTCCCCAGGTTTTGCAGGGCGATGAACATGCTCACCCCTGAGATCACAACGATCACGGCGAATACGGCCGTGAGCTTTACCTTCAACGTCAGTCGCATTTCATGCAGGTCCTTTTCTAGGTCAGGCGCGCATTCTGCGGGCCTGCAGTCCTGGCGCCGGCGGGAGGCCGGCGCCATCAGGTGAATTAGGCGGCGCCGCGGCGACTGAACTCGGCATCGAGTTCGTCCTGGGCGTCTCCGAGTTCGAGGTCGAAGCCACCGGCGCCCGCCGACTTCCGTTGCCCCTTGGGGGCGACATGCGGAACGCTGGCGAGCAGCGCTGCCCTGAGTTCCTGGTCTTTTGCGCGGGCCCTCGGGGAGGCAGTCCTGGTCGCCTCGGCCCGTGGCTGTGCCGCCGACCTGCTGTCGAGCCGGAAGTAGGAGATCGCCGACTGCAACTGCTCGGCCTGGCTGGCCAGTTCCTCGGAGGTGGCCGACATCTCTTCGGCGGCGCCGGTGTTCTGCTGCGTCACCTTGTCGAGCTGCTGGATGGCGGTGTTGATCTGCGCCGCGCCGGTATTCTGTTCCCGGGCCCCGGCCGAGATTTCCTCGACCAAGTCGGCAGTGCGCTGGATATCGGGCACCAGCTTGGAGAGCATCTCACCCGCCGACTGGGCCGCCTTCACCGTGGTGGCGGAGAGGGTGGAGATTTCGGCGGCGGCAGCCTGGCTGCGCTCAGCCAATTTGCGCACCTCGGAGGCGACCACCGCAAAACCGCGGCCGTGTTCGCCGGCGCGCGCCGCTTCCACGGCGGCGTTGAGGGCTAAGAGGTCAGTCTGGCGGGCGATTTCCTGCACCACCATGATCCGCTCGGCGATGGTCTGCATGGCCGTTACGGCATTGCCGACCGCCTGGCCGCTGGCCAGCGCATCGGCGGCCGATTGCCGCGCAATCTTTTCGGTCTGGTTCGCGTTGTCGGCGCTCTGCTTGATGGTAGAAGCCATTTCCTCCATCGAGGCCGAAGCCTCTTCGGTGGAGGAGGCCTGCTCGGTCGCACCCTGGCTTAGCTGCTCTGCGGTCGCCGACAGTTCTTGGCTCCCGGAGGCCACATTCTTGGCCGCCTCCACCGCGTCGCCCACGACTTCGCGCAGCTTGCCCACCATGCGGACCAAGGACAGTCCGAGCGCATCCTTGTCGGACAGGGGCTTGGGTTCGACGGTCAGATCGCCATGGGCGATCTGGTCGGCAATGCCCGCGGTGATGCGGAGATTGTCGGTCATCACGTTGACGGTATCGACAACATCCTTGATCTCATCATTGGACTTGACCTTGACCCGCTGATCGAGGTCGCCGATGGCGACGGCATTGATCGCCTGCTTGACGCGGCCGAGGCCCCGGGTGATGCCGACGGCGAGCCAGGCGGCGATGCCGATCGCGACGAGCAAGGCGAAGGCGCCGAGGCCGTACATGAGCTGGCTGGCCTGGGCGTACTGGACGTCGGTACTGACGTCGTAATCATGCAACGTCCCCCGCTGCCGCGCGATCAGCGCATCGACCGCGCTCGTCATGTTGTTGGTGACGGGGCGACCTTCGGTGGTGATGAGATTGGCGGCGTCCGGCTCCTTGCCGGCGAGCACGAGCGCGCGGACCTGCATGTCGAGCGTCAAATAGGTATCGGCAATGTTCTTGAGATTCTGGTAGTCGCCCTTGAACTGCGGCGGCGAGTGGGCCATGGCCTGATCGAGGAGGTCGGTGAGATCCTTACGGGCGCCATCGTCGTTCTTGATCTGCTGATCCCGGTCCGCCGCCGTGGCGGAGATCATCATCGTCTTCTGGAAGCGGTTGACGGCGAGCAGGCCGATGTCGATCTGCTGCACCAGGCGCAGGGATTCCATCGGGCCCTCGACCAGGTAGCCGATATCGTTGTCCAGGCTGGACATGTTCGTGATGCCGACCGCCGATATGGCGCCGAGCAGCACGACCATTACGGCGAAGGCTGCTATCAGCTTGAATTTGATGGTAAAACGCATTGAAGTCCCCAAACTCCACCCGAGGAACGGGCTCTAAATTTTTTAGTCCTGCGCCTTCTGAAACGAGGGAAGGCCCTGATTTTTCACGAAAAGCGCGGGCAATTCCGCGCTTCGCTTCGATGCCGCCCGCCCTGCCTAGGCCGCGGTCCGGTCCGCCTGCTGCGAGGCGCCCTTGCGTCCCTCGAGTTCGAATATCCGGCCGAGGTTTGGAATGATGATGAACTCGCCATTGCGCTTGCCGATGCCGGAGACGAATTCGGGCCGCCAGCGCATGCCGACGCGCGGCGCCTCTTCGACCGAGGCGGCGTCGATCTCGGTAACCTCGTGCACCTTGTCGGCGATGATGCCGATTATGGTCGGCTCACCCTCGATCTCGGTTTCGAGCACGACGATCCGGGTATCCTCGTCGCCAATCGGCCGCTCCATGCCGAAGACGACGCGCAAATCGGCGAGCGGTACGACGCGGCCGCGGACATTGATGAGGCCGCCCACGTAAGCGGGGGCATTGGGCACCTCAGTCACCGGCACCAGATCAAGGATCTCGCGCACGCTTTCCGCCTCGATGGCGAAGATCTCGTCGTGAAGCCTGAGCGTCAGCGCCTTCATCGACCCATTGCTGAGCTTACTCATGCGGCCCTCGTCGGTTCGGATTTGTAGCGGTCCTCGTGCACATGGCCGAAGCCGACCAGATGCGCGGTATCGAGGATGAGGGCGACGGTGCCGTCCCCGAGAATGGTTGCGCCGGAGAACCATTTCAGCCCGGCGTGCAGCTTGCTGAGATGCTTGATGACGGCCTGGTTGTTGCCGATGATCTGGTCGACCACCAGGCCGACGCGGCCTTCCATCGAAGAGACGATCACCACCTTCTGGTGTGCGTCGGCCTCGCCCTCGGTGTTGAAGACCTCCCGCAGGCGCATGAACGGCACCAGGCTGCCGCGAATGTCGAGAAAGTTGCGGCCGCGCGAGCCCGACTGGGCGCCAGCCGGCAGTTCGACGCATTCCTCGACCGCCGAGAGCGGGATGGTGTAGCGGCCATTGCCGACCCTGACGAGCATGCCGTCGATGATGGCAAGGGTGAGCGGCAAGCGCAGAGTCGCCGTGGTGCCCTTGCCGGGGACGGTCGAAAGCTCGATCGAACCGCGGAGGCCATCTATGGTGCGCTTGACCACGTCCATGCCGACGCCGCGGCCCGAAAGCGCCGTGATCTCCTTGGCCGTCGAGAAGCCGGGGGAAAAGATCAGCTGGAACAGGTCCTGCTCGGAGATCTTGCTTTCCGGCGTCAGCAGCCCCTGCTCTTCCGCCTTGGCGCGGATGCGGGCGGCATTGAGCCCGGCGCCATCGTCGGAAACCGAGATCGCAACCTCCGCCCCGGCATAGACCGCCGAAAGGCGCACCGTGCCCTGGGTCGACTTGCCGGCGGCGAGGCGCTTTTCGGCGGGCTCGAGGCCGTGATCGACCGAGTTGCGGATCAAGTGGACCAGAGGGTCAGCCAGCCGCTCGATCATGGTTTTGTCGAGCTCGGTCTCCTCACCGGTCGTGATGAATTCGATCTCCTTGCCGAGATCGCGCGAGAGGTCGTGCACCAGCCGCCGAAAGCGGGAGAACAGCGTGCCGATCGGCACCATGCGGATGCCCATGGTGGTATCGCGCAGGCCCGAGGACAGCCGGCCGAGTTCTTCGGCTATGCTTTTGAGATTGCCGTCGGCGCTGTTGGCGGCGATCTGGTTGAGGCGCGACTGCGCGATCACCAGTTCGCCGACCCGATCCATCAGTTCATCGAGCCTTTCGGCGTCGACGCGCAGGGATGAACCAGCCTTTTCGGCGCTCGCAGCCTTTGCCGGCTCCTTCGCTGCCGCCTTTTCGGCAGCGGGCTTGGGCGCAGGAACCGGCATTGCGGGGGCCTCGGCCTTCGGCGTGGGCGGTTCCTGGATTGCACGGACGACCGGGGCGGCCACAGCTTCGGCCAGCGGCTCGACCGAGAGCTGCATGCCGTCCTTGAGGAACATGAAAACGTCGTCTATCGCGCCACGCGGATCAGCGGCGGTCAGATCGACCTGCCAGCCGATATACGGCACCTCTGGATCGAGCTCATCGAGCATCGGTACGGCATCGGTAAGCGCCGTGACCTCGCAGGGACCGATTTCGGCGATTTCTTCGAGCAGCAGCAGCGGGTTGGTGCCGTAAATGAGGGAGTCGCTGGGCAGCCGGAAACGCACCCGCCAACGGCCGCTCTTGGGAACGGCGGGCCCGGCGGTGGGGATGGCGGCAACCGGCTCATGCGGCTCGGCCGCCGCCTCGCCGGAAACCGCGATGCGCAGTGCCGCAAGGATGGCCTCGCCGCCGGCAATATCCGCGCCGGGCTGCTCGATCAGCTTGTGGACGTGATCCTTGGCATCGAGCGCCACGGCGATCAATTCCGGGGTGGGAGCGCTCTGGCCCTTGCGCACCCGGTCGAAGGCCGTCTCGAACTCGTGCACGAATTCGGCGACCGAGGTGAAGCCGAACATGGCGCCCGACCCCTTGATCGTGTGCAGCGCCCGAAAGGTGCTGTTGATGAGGTCGGCATTGCCCGGATTCTGCTCCAGATCGAGCAGGCCCAACTCGAGCTGTTCGAGCAACTCGCGGGCTTCCTGGCGGAAAGTATCGGCGGGATCGGCGGATATCATGCGCCTGTCACTTTCTTGATCACGGCCAGCAATTGGTCTTGCTTGAACGGCTTGACGATCCAGCCGGTGGCGCCGGCTTCCTTGGCCTGGCGCTTCAGCTCTTCATCGCTCTCGGTGGTGAGCAGGATGATCGGCACGCCCTTGCTCGAGGGATGCTGGCGAT